>JACOUH010000225.1 GCA_016177925.1 Planctomycetota bacterium
CGTGGTCGCGGCCGGCCCGCGCCATCGCAAGCGAAAAAAAAGCCGACGTGGCGGAACACCCTGGGGTGTTCGACCACGTCGGCTTACTCGTCAACGAGCCTCCCGGCCTGGCCGGGTTGCCCTTCATCTAGTCATCCGACGACATTCGCTCAGACGAAGAGGCTATTAGATAGGATAGCTCTCCATTATTTCTCATCATACGGGGCCGGCAGGGAAAAGCAAGTGGATTATCGTCCCACGACCCGGTATTCTATGAATTGATGGAGGGACGGAGAATTCCTGCTTTGTTGCCCCGCGCAGGTCGCAGGTCCTCGCCCCCGCGGACCGGGGCACCTTCGAGGTCGTTATGCGAACGCAGGGGGAGATCGAGGCCGCCATCTGCGAGGGGATCGCGCGCTTCGAGCAGGAGTACATGGGCCGGGGGCCCAAGGACATCCACGCCCACTTGATCGGCGACCTCCTCGTGGTCCGCCTCCAGGGCGTCCTGACCGCTGCTGAACAGCAGCTGGTCAAGTCCCTCCCGGCCGAGAAGGGCAGGGCCCTGCTCAAGCAAGTGCGGACCCAGCTGGTCGAGGCGGCGCGGCCAGTCATGGAGACGATGGTTCAAGAGGCCACCGGCGTCAAGGTGCTGAGCCTGCACCACGACATCAGCACCGTGACCGGCGAGGAGGTCGTGCTCTTCACCCTGGCCGAGACACCCCTCTTCCGCGACATCAAGAGGAAATAAGACCTTCTGAATCGGCTACTGGAGGCCGGAACAGGTCCGCCTCGTAAGCGGTTCGCGGTGTTGTTGGACTTCTCCCCACTTCGGCGGCCGCTCGGCTCGCTCCTTCCGGTGCTGGTATACTCCACGCGGAGAGCGCTGACCCAAGCCCCAAGCGCCAGCGCGGGGACGTCCCGTCGCTTGCGCTCCCGGCTTGTGTCAGACCGACCCGCGTCCAGTATCGCTGAATCTTCGCGCGGACCGTCTCCTCCAACCCGTCGAGTTGGTTACATGGTGCTCCCCCGGAGCTGTACTTCCCGTTTCTTCCGGCACTTCGGGCAGAAGAAGTGGTGCCGAGTGATCCCGTTGATGATGCGCATGGAACTGCGGGACCGGTCGTCGAAGCCACACTGGGAGCACTTCTTCCGGTAGTAGACGGTCACGCCGTCCTGGCTGATGATGATCGCCCCCACCAGGGCGACGACGTGTCCCTTCCGAACCCGTTCCGGCGGTGGACTCAGGGCGTTCCCATTCGCAACGGCTCTCGTCTCCCCCTCGTGGTCGGTGGTACGAAGCGGGGGAAGAGAAGCCAGGAGCGTCGGGCCGGGTGGGGCGGTCATCGCTTCCGGGATCGGCCCGGCCGGTGCGGCTGGCGCCGTTGACAGGGCAGAAGGCCCCAGCTCGACGACCACGGCATCGAGGGGCGGGGGGGAGACAGGGACGTTCTCTGCTGGGGCGCTGGCGCCCGCGGGAGGGGTGGGCGGCGAAGGGGCCAGGAACAAGTTCTTCACCTTCGCGGCAGGCACCGGGCCCTCCATCCCCTCCTTCCAGACGGTGTCCGTAGGCTGCAGCCGGCCGTCGGCGGCGAACTGCCTCAGCTGCGCCGCAGAAAAAGGGCCAACCCGCTTGTTGTTCCGTGCGACGTAAAACTGCTTGAGCATTCCGAACCTCCACCGCAGGACCTCGGACAAAGGAGTTTACGGTCCACGGCCGGGATTCCCGGGGGCGGCGAGTCGCCCCTTCGTGCAGGGGAAAGCGCCCGTGGAGCGCGCCCGTGCGGGAATCCCGTCGCGCGACTGACAGAAGCTCTACCGGGCGGCAGAGCCTCCTTCTCGGTGGATGGTCAGATTGATTAGATGGCTGTCCCGGGCGGGAGCGGTCAGGTAAGAAAAGTGGCCATCCGGCCATCATCTGAAGGTATCAGGGGAAACGGGTGCAGGGCAAGAACGAAATCAGATTTTTGACCGGGAGAAAATCCGCCACGGCCCAAGGCGAAGCCCGGCAAAGGTGACCAGGTGACCAGAACGCCCTCGGGTCACCGGGTCACCTGGTCACCGGACGGCTTCTGCCGGAGCGGGCCGCGGTAGGTGATGCGGCCCTTGCTGAGGTCGTAAGGCGACAGCGCGATGGTCACGATGTCGCCTGGCAGGATGCGGATGAAATGCTTGCGCATCTTGCCCGAGATGTGGGCGATGACCTCGTGGCCGTTCTCCAGCCGGACCTTGAACTGGGTGTTGGCCAGCGCGGCCGTCACCTTGCCCTGGACCTCAAAGGACTCTTCTTTCGCCATCAGGATTCCTCCGCTGTGGGGGGAGATGTAGAAGGGGCGCGGCTCATACGCTCGGCGTGGGCGAGCACCTCGCCGTCAACCCCGACGCCAATCACGTCGGCTCAGGGAGGCGTTTTCCGAAGAGGCCAGCGCACGAAAACAGCCCCGGCGTTTCCGGGGCTGCGTGCGTCCGAGGACAGGTCCGGGCCCCGTCCTGCGTCGAAAGGCCGGGCGACCGGGGCTCGGCATCGGTGGTTAGTACCGGCCGCCGTAGCCGCCGCGGCCACCGCCGGAACCACCGCGGCCACCGCCATAGCCGCCCCGTCCACCGGAGCCGCCGCTGCGCGGGCGCTCCTCGCGGGGCTTGGCCTCGTTGACGGTCAGGCTCCGCCCGCCGACATCCTTGCCGTTGAGGGCGGCGATGGCCTCGTCGCCGCCATCGGCCATCTCGACGAAGCCGAAGCCACGCGAGCGGCCGGTGTCCCGGTCGGAGACGACCTGGGCGCTGGTGACGGTGCCGTACTGCGCGAACAGCTCGCGCAGGTCGTCGGCGGTGGTCTGGAAGGTCAGGTTGCCGACGTAGATGTTCTTGCTCATGAGAATCCTTTGCGGGCTCAGCGGCCCGCCGCTACGAAATCCGCGAACGGAGCCGGCCCCGAGCGGTCACACGGTGGCAGGCAGTCACTGTCCGGCAGTAAGGCTTGACGATCTCAGTAGCTGCGAAGCGAAGGAAGCTCAGAGCAGGGAGAAAGGCAAGGCACAAAGCGGCAGTCTCGTTCGACCTCTTCCGGGCGGGCACACGCCCACCCAACCCCACCATTATAGCAACGCCCTGGCGGAAAGCATCCCCAATTCCGTAACTTCGCGCCCATTTCGCCTGGGAGACGGGGAGACAATACGTCGCGTGGAGCGGAACGCGTTGCCGACGACCAGGGGAGAGGCTTTCCGAATGCTCAGTTGGGCGCGGAGGGTCGTCGGGCTCTTGGAGAGCTTCGCAAGCGGTTCCTCCTCACGAGGGGCCCGTTCCGACGCCGGCCAGCCCAGCCCGCGCCAGTCTCTCGGCTTCGCCCTCGTTCGTGATACCGGCCTTGAGCAGCGTATGGTAGCCGGGCCGGGACAGCTCCAGCGCATCCCACTCGCTCTGCTCGCAGACGGCATGCACGCCGACCGGTTTGCCGTGGAGGGTCATCCGGTAGACGACCCACGTCACAACCTTCTCTGTCTCGCTCATCCATCCCTCCCCGCCTGTCGTTCGCCTCCAGGCACAACAGCGCATTGTACGGTAATGGGGTATTCATAGCAAGAAATTCACGACCGGAGGCGCCGCCACGGACGCCGAATGACTGTACCGCTCGGAAGCGGGGCCCAAGACAATGCTGGTGGCCCGCTCGCTTTCCCCTTCGTGTCCGGGGAGATAGAATCGTCTTGATGGAGGACTGCCGTTCCTGCTTCCCGGACCCACCCGAATTGACTGCGCGTCCGTTGTCCCCTACCCACCCATGAGCTTCGAGAACAAGCTGGACCGTCCCCTCCTGCCCGAAACCCCGCGCGAGTCCCTCGGCCCGCTCGTGCGCGAGACGGTCTATGTCGACGACCACACCTTTCACCTTACCCGGCCCGGCGAGTCGGACCGCCTGCTCGACGACCCGACGGTGCGCTCGAACTTCGCCCTGGACGAGTACATGCCGTACTGGGCCGACCTCTGGCCGGGGGCGCGCATGCTGGCGAAGTACCTGCTGCGCCAGACGTGGCCGCCGGGACTGCTCGCCCTGGAAGTCGGCTGCGGGCTGGGATTGCCGGGTGTCGTCGCCCTGTCGCTGGGCATGCACGTCCTGTTCAGCGACTATGACGCGACCGCGCTGCACTTCGCCGCTCAGAACGCCCGCGACAACGGCTTCACGGACTTCGAGACGCTGCAAATGGACTGGCGTTTTCCGTCGCCGGAGTTGCGCGTCCCGCTGTTGTTGGCGTCGGACCTGATCTACGAGATGCGCAACGTCGGGCCGCTGGTGCAGCTGGTCAGGAAGGTGCTGCTGCCGGGCGGGCAGTGTCTGCTGACCGATCAGGATCGCGTGCCAGATGATGCGCGCCGGCGAGCCGGGCGGTCGTCGCGTCAAGGGCACCCTGTACCGCATCACGCTGCCCGCCTGAAGCGATCTTGGCCGCGAACGCCTGGGAACACTACGATAAGGACGGTGTCCGATGATTAGCCCGACGCGCCAGCGAGGTTCGACTTCAATCCTCGCTGGCGCGTCGGGCTAGGGGAGACGATTCATGACACAGGCAGTCGTTTCGGTGCTTGCAGGACTGGTCCTGGTGCTGCCGGCTTCGGCGGCGGACGATGGCGTCACGCTCAAGAAGGCCAAGTACGACGAGCTGACGAAGTTCGTCGCGGCCCAGAAGGGCAAGGTGGTCGTCCTCGATGTCTGGGCGACCTACTGAACGCCGTGCAAGAAGAACTTTCCGCATCTGGTCGAGATGCATCGCAAGTACGCCAAGCAGGGCCTGGTCGCCGTCTCCGTCAGCGTGGACGACCTCGAGGACAAGGAGACCGAAGGCGAGGTGCGCAAGTTCCTGCGCCAGCAGAAGGCGACCTTCGCCAACTTTTTGTTGAACGAGACGCCGGAGGACTGGCAGAAGAAGCTGAAAATCGAAGGGGCCCCGGCCGTGTTCGTGTTCAACCGCGCCGGGCAGATCGAGCAGAAGTACGCCGAGATTCCCAAGCACGCCGAAATCGAGAAGCTGGTGGAGCAGCTGCTCCGGCAGAAGTGAGCGATCATGAGTGAAACCGACCGCGTCAAACCCTGGGCCGCCGCGCTGGGGCGCATTCCCAGCGGCATGTTCATCATCACCGTGCGCCACGGCGATGACGAGACGGGCATGCTGGCGAGCTGGGTGCAGCAGTGCTCCTTCGATCCGCCGCAGGTTTCGATCGCGGTGCGGCACGGCCGCTGGCTGGCCGGCTGGCTGACCGAGGGGGCGGCGCTGGTCGTCAACATCCTCGACGACACGCAGACCGACATGATCGTCCATTTCGGCCGTGGCTTTGCTCCCGGCGAGGCGGCGTTCAACGAGTTGGAGGTTGAGCGCTCCGAGAGCAACACGGCGGTCCTTTCCGACGCCCTCGCCTTCCTGGAGTGCCGCGTGCAGTCGTCCGTGTCTGCCGGCGACCACGACCTGTGTATCGCTCGTGTCGTCGGCGGCCGCGTCCTCAACGAGGGACACTCGATGGTCCACATCCGCAAGAGCGGCCTGCACTACTGACCGGCGCTGCTATCGAGTTGAGAACAATTGAGAGGTGACCATTATGCAGGTTCCCGTGCTGATCGAGCAGGTTGTGGGCAACGGGTATCGTGCTCGGGCGGGGGCACCGTTCGATTGGTCTGCCGAAGGGGCGACGCCAGACGAAGCCCTACGGGCCTTGAACGATGTCGTCTCTCGACAGGTCGCTGCCGGTGCCAGGATCGCCGCGATTGAAATCCCGGGAAAGGGACATGCACTCCTGGCGTATGCAGGGACTTGGAAGGATCATCCGCTCCTGGACGACTGGCGGCAGGCAATCGCGGAGTACCGGCAGGCCGCAGAGGAGGACACCGAGAGCAGGGCCGATACATCTCCGAATGCAGGAGCGGAATGAGAGAGGGGGCGCCGAGGTAATGGGACTCTACGCCCTGGACACGGACACGATCTCTCTATTTCGACAAGGCCATGAGGCCGTCTGCCACCGTATCGCTTCGTGTCCTCCAAGTGAGATCGCGACGACAGTCATTACGGTCGAGGAGTACCTGACGGGATGGTACGCTCTGGTCCGCAAGGTCCGCCGGGCGGAACAACTGGAATTGGCGTACCGGGAGCTTGCCGAAGCGCCGGGGTTCTTGGCACAGTTCCAGGTCTTGAGCTTCACGCAGGCCGCGATGGCGCGTTTCGATGCGCTGGTCGCTCTCAAACTAAATGTGGGTCGGATGGATCTGCGGATCGCGGCGATCGTCCTCGAGGTGGGTGCAACGCTCGTGACGCGGAACCTCCGCGATTTCCGCCGCGTCCCCGCTCTCCTGATCGAGGACTGGACTCAACCCTGAGTCTGGCCTTGGCCTCGAGACACGAACATCCTGGGACAGCACCAGACGCAAGGAGGGTGCTAGACCTTGACGGAGCGGCTATGCAGTTTTCCGTTCCTTGCTACGCTTGCGGGAAACGACTCCTCGTCAGCGAAGGGGCGGCCGGGGCGCACCTCCAGTGCGAGTGCGGCTGGGAGGTGATGGTGCCCGACCTGCTAACGTTGCGACAGCAGGCCGGACTGCCGTCGCACGAGGCCAGGCCCGCCGAGTTGATCGCGCACCTGGTGAACGTGGGCGAACTGCCCGAGGGCCGGGCGTGCGCCGGGTGTGGCCAGGACACCGACGAGGTGGTCGAGACCGTCGCGCAGTGCGAGCGGCTTTGGTCGCACGATCCGGGCGATACCAATGTTGCCCTGGCCTGGCTGGTGCATTGGGCCCTGCCCCTGCTCGTGAAGGAGTCGGAGGAGCGCGTCTTCAACCGGGGACTGGCCGTCCCGGTGCCGCTGCGACTCTGCAAGGGGTGTCAGGGCCCGCTGGGACCGAGTGTACTTCTCTGGGCAGCGGGGTTTTTGAAGCTGCTGTGCGGCATCAGCGCCGTCCTTGTGCTGTTCTTCGTCCCTTGGCTGGGGGCGGGGCTGCTGGCCGTGGCGCTGCTCGCCTGGGGGACGGAGCGTGCGGTCCGACGACGGCGGCAGGCGACGGCCCGGCGGCTCCTGCGCCGCGTTCCGCTTTATGACCGCCTCCTCGAGGACTATCCAAACGCCGTCATTGTCGATCCTGATGAGAAGCTCGTCCTCGGCTGACCGATTGCGCGGCCTTGAGGTGCGCCCGGGACGTGGCAAGCCGCTCGCGCACCTCGGCCGAGTTGCCCCGAGCATGCCGGGCCCGGATGGCCTCGTAGTCGCGCACTACTTGCTCTCGGTTTTTCTCGATGTAGTCCAGGGCCAGACGGATCTGGGCGACGTCGAGTTTATACCAGCGAGCCAGTTCTTCAGGCGTGGCCCCCGCCTGCGTCTCGGCGAAGACATCGTAAACGGTGATGCGCGAACCGGCGATCTCCGGACCGCGACCACGATCAATGATGGCCGGTTTCATGAGCGGTTCCCCTTGCAGGCGATAGAATATCGTGCATTCTACCTCCGTCGCAGCGCCGGACACAACCGGCCATCGTGGCAGACGTGACATCCGGGCCGCCTCCCCACGCAGGCAGGGGAGTCGGGTTCGCGTGTCGGGCTGGTCCATTCGGAGGCAGAGACGGCGATGAAGTGCGTGGTCACCGGGGCGGCGGGGTTCATCGGCTCCCACCTGTGCGAGGAACTGCTGCGACGCGGCGACGAGGTCGTCGGCGTCGACGCCTTCATCGACTACTACGATCCCGCCGTCAAGCGTCGTAACCTCGCCGGTCTCGATGGCCGGCCGGGCTTCCAGTTCCATTCCCTCGACCTTCGCACCGATCCTCTCGATGACGTCCTCGCCGGCACCGAGGTCGTCTTCCACGTCGCCGCCCAGGCCGGCCTCGTCAAAAGCTGGACTGACTTCGATGGCTACTGGACCTGCAACGTCCAGGCAACGCAGCGCCTGCTCGAGGCAGTCCGCCGCACGGCGCCGGGGTTGCGTCGGCTCCTTTACGTCTCCACTTCCTCCGTTTATGGCCGCTTCGGCAATGGCGACGAGACACTCCCCACGCGGCCGATCTCTCCCTACGGCGTGACCAAGCTGGCCGGCGAGCACCTCTGCCAGGCCTATGCCGATGCCCACGATCTGCCTCTCGTCGTCCTGCGTTACTTCTCCGTCTACGGCCCGCGCCAGCGTCCCGACATGGGCTACCATCGCTTCATTCAGGCGGCGCTGCTGGGCCGGCCGGTCGACGTCTACGGCGACGGCCAGCAGGTGCGCGGCAACACCTACGTCGCCGACTGCGTCGCCGCCACCCTCGCCGCCGTGAATGCTCTGCCGGGCGAGATCTATAATGTCGGCGGTGGTGAGACAGCCAGTGTCTGGGACATCCTGCATCGCCTGGAGGAATTGGCTGGTGCGCCGATTCCGTTCCGGCAGGAACCGGCCCGGCCCGGCGACCAGCGCTACACGCTCGCCGACACGGGAAAGTTGCGCCGCCATCTCGGTTGGGAACCGTGTACTACACTTCAGCAGGGACTGCGGGCTCAGTGGGACTGGCAGAAGAGCGAACTCGCCCACGGCAGTCCCACGGCCTGATCGTCTTTCTCCCCTCTCTCCCCTCGAAGGAGAGGGAGCAGGAGTTGGCAAGGAAGCCGCGAGTGCGGGCCGACATCCGCACGAGGACGAGAGAGACTCCCTCGCATGAGCGGCACCCTGCTTGCGCACCGGCTCACGGTCTGCACCCATACAGGTGATCGCCTGGCCCGCAACTACGCGCGCCTCGCGGTCTATCTGCGGCAGCGCGGTGCCGTCGCCCTCAGCCGTCACCCCGCCTGGTTGACCGTGCTACGCGACGGCCTGGGTCACATCCCCTACTGCCTCGAGGCGGTCGAGGGCGGGCGCACGTGCGGGGTACTGCCGCTGGCGTTCGTCCGCGGCTGCCTGTTTGGCCGGTTCCTCGTCAGCCTCCCCTACCTGAACAGTGCCGGCGTCGTCGCCGACGGTCTGCCCGCGGCCCGCAGTCTGATTGCCGAGGCCGTGCGCCTGGCGGACTGCCTGCGCGTGAGATACCTCGAGCTGCGGCACGAACGGGTCGTTGACGATCCCTCGTTCACCGATCATGTCAACGGAAAGGTACACATGCGCCTGCCGCTGCCGTCGACGGCCGGCAAGCTCTGGGACGGCTTCGACGCCAAGGTCCGCAACCAGGTGCGCAAGGGACAGAAGAACGGCTTGTCGGCCCAATGGGGGGGCGAGGAACTGCTGCCGGAGTTCTACGACGTGTTCAGTCACAACATGCGCGACCTCGGCACGCCGGTCTACGGGCGCGAGCTGTTCCGCTCTGTCCTGCGCCAGTTTGCCGGCCAGGCCGAGTTGTGCGTGGTACGGGCGGGCGGGGCAGCCGCGCGAGCGGGTCGGGCGGCGGCGACTGGTTTGCTGCTGCACGGCCAGGGCGTGACGGAGGTGCCCAGCGCCAGCTCGCTGAACGAGTTCAACCGGACCAACGCCAACATGCTGCTCTACTGGAACCTGCTGCAGCGAGCGGTCGAGCGTGGCCAGTCGCTGTTCGACTTCGGCCGCTCGACGCCGGAGGGGGGCACGTTCCACTTCAAGAAGCAGTGGGGCGCCCTGCCCGAGCCGGCAGAGTGGCAATACTACTGTCGCAGCGGACACGTCTCCGACGTCCGCCCTGACAACCCGCGCTTCCGCCGGCTGATCCGCCTGTGGCAGAAGCTGCCGATCTCGCTGACCCGCCTGCTCGGCCCCGCGATCGTCCGTGGCCTCCCGTGAGCCTCGTTGCCGCGACCCCAACCGGACGTGCCAGCGATGGACACCTGTCAGTGGCCCATGGCGCCGGCTCCCTCGGGCGGCTCGCGATGCCCGTAGAAGCTGTAGAGGACGGGAACGAGGTTCATGCACAGCAGCGTTGCCAGCATGCCGCCGACCACGACGACCGCCAGCGGCCGCTGCGACTGCGAGCCGATCGCCGTCGAGAACGCCGCCGGCAACAGCCCCAGGATCGCGGCAAGAGCGGTCATCGTCACCGGCCGCACCAGCTGACGGGTTCCCTCGGTCAGCACTTCCGGCAGGCACAGGCCCCGAGCCCGGTAGCGATTGAACGCCGACACGAAGAGCAGCCCGTTCATGACAGCGACGCCAAGGATCGAGATGAAGCCGACCGCCGCGGAGATGTTGAAGTTCAGACCCACCAGCTTCAGCGCCCACACCCCGCCGATCGCCATCGCCAGCACGTTCGCCAGCACCACCCCTGCATCGAGGAAAGAGCGGAAGGCCAGGTACAGCAGCAAGACGATCAACACCAGCGAGAGGCCGAACCATTTCGCCATGCGCGTCTCGGCCTCTTCCATCTCCTGAAATTCACCGCTCCATTCCGCCCGGTACGGTGCCTCCAGGAGCAGCGCCACCGCGGCCTGCGCCTCGGCCACCGTGCTCGCCAGGTCGCGGCCCCGCACGCCGAACTTGATGGCGATCAGCCGTTGTCCCTGCTCGCGATAGATGGTCGAGGCCCCGGGCCGGACAAACGAGCCATCCTCGTCGGGCTGTCCCTTCTCGTTCAGGGGCGTCACCAGGTCGCCCAGCCGACGACGCGGGATACCCGCCAGGGCCGGGCCGTCGTTGCTACTGCCGCTCGGTGCGGGCAGCGGGATCGTCGTCCCCGTCGGCGACAACAGCGAGACGACGCCCGACACGGGCGTCGGAGCCAGGGCCGCCGCCGTCGCCGCCGTCACCTGGTAATTGGTCAGGTCAACGGGGATGTTGAGGATCGCCTGCTCCGAGGAACGCAGTGTCGGCGGGAAGCGGAGCGTGATGTCGAAGAGTCGCTCGCCCTCGGTCATCTGGGCAACGGCCTTGCCGCCGACCGCCGTCTGGACGACGTTCTGGATGTCGGCGACGCTGACGCCCCAGCGGGCGCACTTCTGCCGGTCGACCGGCACCTCCAGGTTCGACTGCCCGCGGATGCGGAAGACGCCCGCATTCTCAACGCCATGCACGCCCGCGACGAGCCGGCCATCGGCGTCGTACTTGGGCGTGATCTTCTCCTTGATCTGGAAGGCGAGGTCTTCCAGCTTGCCGAGGTCGGGGCCGAAGACCTTGATCGAGTTCTCGCCCTTGACGCCTGAGAGGGCCTCCATCACGTTGTCGCGGATAATCTGCGAAAAGTCCCAGTCAACGCCGGGGAAGTGCCGGTCCAGGTCGTCGTTCATCCTCCGGATCAATTCCTCCTTGGTGCGCGGGCGGTCGGCGCCGGGCGGGGTTGGCCACTCCTTCTGCGCCTTGAGCGGCACGAAAAGTTCCATGTTGTAGTAGCCGGTCGGGTCGGTGCCATCGTCGGGCCGGCCGATCATCGGCACCAGGACCGCTACCTCGGTGTACTTCCGCAGCAGCTCGCGCACCCTTCGACCGCGAGCCGCCACCTCGTCGAGGGAGACGTTGATCGGGAAGGTCCCGCGGATGAAGAGATTCCCCTCCTCCAGCTCGGGCATGAACTCGCGGCCCATGTTGGCCGCCGTCACGCCTGTCACCGCCAGGATCGCCACGAACGACACCAGGGCGACCCAGCGCAGCGGCAGCAGCACCCGCAGCTGACTCAGATAAAGCGATTGAAGCGATCGCACGAGGAAGTTATCGCGGCCCGCCCGAACATGCTTCAGGAGCAGGCAGCACAGCACCGGCGAGATGGTCAGGGCCAGGAGGAGAGCGCCGCCCAGGGCGAAGGCATAGGTGTCGGCCATCGGCCCGAAGATCTGCCCCTCTGGCCCCTTCATCGTGAACAACGGCAACAGCGCGCACACCATGATCACCGTCGAGAAGAACACGCTCCTCTCCACCTCCGCACAGGCACGCACCACCCGCTCGCTCAGAGGACGGTCGGCATAGTCGCCGGAGGTCAGATGACGGTAGATGCTCTCGACCAGGATGACGGTCGAGTCGACGATGATGCCGAAGTCGACGGCGCCGATGGAGAGCAAGTTGGCCGAGCGACCGCGAGCAAACAGCACCGCAAACGCGAACAACAGTGCCAACGGCACGTTCAGCGCCACGATGAGCGCGACACGGACGTTGCTGAGGAACATCAGCAGGATCATCGCTACCAGGGCCATGCCGACCAGCAGGTTGTGGCGCACCGTCTCGGTGGTCACCCCGATCAGTTCGGTCCGGTTGTAGTAGGCCTCGACGACCACGCCCGGCAGCAGGTGGCCCGGCTTGTTGAGTTCGTCGATCTTGGCCACCACGTCACCCAGGGCCGGCAGCGACTCCTGACCCTTGCGCAGCAGGACGATGCCCTGGACCGCTTCGTCCTCGTCCTCCCAGGCGCGTTGGCCGTCGCGGCCGCGGACTTCGCGTCCCTCGGCGTCGGTGCGTGGGCGGCTGATGCTGACCTTGCCCTGGCGCGTCTGATGCGCCACCACCACCCCCTGCTTGACCAGCACCTCGTCGGATACCCGCGCCGTGCCGTCGGCATGGAGCAGCGGTCCACCCTCGACGACGTGGTCGGCGCGTACCGGGACGCTGTTGACGCTGGCGACGACCGTCTGGCGGATTTCGCGGAGGCGGCGGGCGTCTTCGGCGCGGAGGAAGGCAGCGGCCTCGGCGGGGCTCTTCATACTGAGCGCCTGCTGGACCGGGTCGCGCCCGCCGCCGTAGAGACCGACAGCCCGGACGACGAGGTTGGTCTGCCCCTGCGTTAAGTTGTCCCCCGAGCCGTTGCCGTTGCCGGCCCCGAGCGCCGACGCCAGCTGCGCCAGGGAGATGCCGTACTGCCGGAGGCGGTTGGGATCGGGCTGGATCTCGTAGCGCTTGATGGCGCCGCCGGCGCCGACGACGCCGGCGATGCGCGGCACGCGGAGCAACTCGCGCTGCAGCGTGTAGTCCTGAAGAGCTTTGAGGTCGGCAAGGGTGTAGTAGGGCCGGCCGAGCGGGTCTTTCGGCGAGCGCAGGGTGTAGCGCAGGATTTCGCCGGTCGGTGAGGCGGGCGAAATCTGCGGGGTGACGCCCGGGGGCAGGGTAGCCAGCGCCAGGCGGTTGATGACGTCCTGCTTGGCCTTGTCGTAGTCGACGCTATAGTCGAACTGGTTGCGCAGGTGGGCGAGGCCGAACAGCGACTTGCTCCGGGTGGACTGCAAGCCGGGCATACCTGACAGAGCCACCTCCAGCGGGATAGTCACCTGGCGTTCTACTTCCTCGGCGGAGGCGCCGGGATACTGAGCCACCACCTCGATGATGGCCGGCGCCGGGTCGGGGTACGCCTCCACATTGACGTTGAAGAACGCGTAGCCGCCGCCAATCGCCAAAGCCGCCGCCAGCAGGCCCGCCACCAGCGGGTTGCTCACCGCCCACTCGATTAGCTTGCGAACCATTTACAAATTCCAAACTATATTAGACGCGGGACGGTCTGACACAAGCCCGAAGCGTCAGCGATGGAACGTCCCCGCGCTGGCGCTTGGGGCTTGTCGGTCCCCGCACTGGCGCTTGGGGCTTGTGTCAACTCTCCCCGCGTTGAGTCTACTTCGTGACGGGCAGATCCTCGATCGCCTCGTTGAGCAGGACGGCGCCGCCGGCGACGACGTGTTCGCCGGGCCGGATCGGCTGAGGCCCGCCCTCGCGCACGGGCCGCGGCTCGCTCAGCAGATAGATGACGTCCTGGAAGCGACGAACGACACGGACGCGACGGCGGACGAAGACGGGCTTCGTGGAGTCGGGCTGAACGAAGAGAATGCTCGTGCGGCCGTCCTCGACCAGGGCCGTGGTCGGCACCTCGACCTCGCCCGGCGTGGGCGGCAGCTTGACCTCAGCGGTGACAAACTGGCCGACGCGCAGTTCCCCGAAGGCGTTCTCCACTCGGCCAAAGACGAGCGCCGTGTGCTGATTCGGGTCGATCACCTTGCCGATCTGCTCGAGGCGGCCTGCGAAGACCACCCCCGGCCGCGACGGCATCTTTACTGTCCACTCGGTCGGCAGCGCCAGGGCCTGCAAGGCGGGCAGGTCTTCCGCGTAGGCATGCGCCCAGACCGCCAGGGTAGAGAGGTCGGCGATCTTGAAGAGGTCGGTGGTGGTGTCGACGAGATCGCCCTGAGAGAGGTTCTTCTCGAGGATAACGCCGTCCTGCGGGGAACGGACTTCGACCCGCGCCCAGGCCTCGTCGGCCGCGCTGGCCCGGCGTCCCAACCGCTCCGCCTCGGCGCGCACGGCGGCAATCTCGTCCTCGCCCAGCCGCCACGAACGCAGGGTCCGCTCGGCGCGGGCGACCGCGATCAAGTCCGCCTCGACCGCTCGCTCGGCCTCGCGCACGTTCCGCTCCGAGGTGCCTCCTTCCTTGAACAGTCCGCGCAGCCGTTCGTGTACCTCGCGGTCCAGCTTCAGTTTGGAGGCGGCGTCGACCAACTCGCTCTTCTTCTCGCCCAGGTCCTTGCTCCACACCACCGCCAACAACTGCCCCTTGTGGACGCTGTCGCCGTAACGGAGCGTTCGCCCGGAGCTGGCGGGCCCACCGCCAGCGCTGGGGTCGTACTCGGCCGTGGTCCCGAGCTGGACGACCTCGCCGGGGAAGCGGCTGTGGATGCGCACCAGGCGGTTAGTGTCCAGGGCCAGCGTCCCGGTCAGCGACGGCAGGGCGCGCGGGCGAGTTGCCGCGACCACCGCCACCGTGCGGAGGCCAAGAGCGGGCTGCACTTCCGGCGGGACGAGCAGCGTGTCCTCCGCGAGGCGCTTCAGGCGCGGCGACTCCTTCTCCTCGCGAGCGACTCCCGGGCCCGGACCGTCGCCCCGTGCGGTATGCCAGCCGGGGAACAAGAAGAACAGCGCCATCAGGGTGCCGGCACCCGCCACTGCCACCAGCCCCCAGGCCACCACCTTGCCCCAGCGCAGGTTCAAGCTCATCCTCCTCATCCGAGTTGTCCCTCACGAATTGCCGGCGCGACTCCTGGAGTCCGGCCATCCGGCCTGGAGACGCGCCTCTTCCCTGTTCCCGCCCACTCAGATTAGGAACTGTTTCAAAAACGTGGGGCAGGCTTCCAGCCTGCCGGGCAGCGGCAGGCTGGAAGCCTGCCCCACGGGGTTTTTGAAATAGTGCTTAACCAGGACGGTCTGCCCCTTCGCTCATCAACCTCAACGCACGAACAAGGACATGAGCAAGCGCGGTGCCGGAACGAGAACCTTGGTGCAGCTTGACGATTTTCCCCAAGATTTGCCCAACGCAAGGGCTCTCGGCCTCTCACAGGCAGAAAGACGGACCTGAAAGAGGGAGGGGGCTGAGTAACGATGAGACAGGATGGCTAGCTGCTAGACAGACGGAACATTTGGCAATGACAGACGATCTCCGGGCCGAGGCGAGGCGAATCTCAGAATAAAGGAACACGACCGGGCGATTGGGGCGAGGGCCGAGCCGCCGGCTCGGTCCGGCCAACGCCCGACTACCCTTGTCCCAGGGGCCTCGTTCTGAGAGCTTACACAAGAGGGGCGCGGCGGGGCCGGCCCGCGCTGGACAAGCCGCCCCGTGAGCGGGGCCGCGCATGACTGTCCTGTTGAGCATCCAGGGGCTGACCAAGGGCTTCGGTCCCCGGCCGCTGTTCACCGACCTGTCCCTCGACCTTCGCGCCGGCGAGCGTATCGGCCTGATCGGACCCAACGGCTCGGGGAAGTCGACCCTGCTGCGGCTGCTGGCTGGACTGGAGGAGCCCGACGCTGGAATTCGCTCGCTTCGCCGTGGCGTCCACCTTGGCTACCTCCCCCAGGACGATGTCTTTCCCGCCGGCCAGACCGCCCGCGGAGTGCTCCTCGCCGCCCTCGCCGGCGAGCCGATCGAGGATCACGAGCGCGAGACGCGGGCCGCCATCACCCTGACCCAGGTCGGCTTCACCGATCCGGAGCAAGCGGCCGACGCCCTTTCCGGCGGCTGGCGCAAGCGGCTGGCTGTGGCCCGGGAACTGGCCTGCCGCCCCGACCTGCTGCTGCTCGACGAGCCGACCAACCACCTCGACCTGCCGGGCATCGTCTGGCTGGAGCAGTTGCTGCGGGCTTCTCCCTTCGGCTACCTGGTCGCCACCCACGACCGGGCGTTCCTGCGAGTCGTTGCCGATGAAATTGTCGAAATCAGCCGCATCTATCCCGGCGGCTCCTTCCGCGCTTCCGGTTCGTATGACGAGTTTGCCGAGCGCCGCGACGAGTTCCTCGACACCCAGGCGCGCCGGCAGGTGTCGGTCGCCAACCAGGTCCGTCGCGAGACAGAGTGGCTGGGCCGCAAGGCAGCAGCGCGGACGCGCAAGGCCGGCTTCCGCATCGAGGAGGCCAGCCGGCGCCGAGAGGATTTTGAGGAGCTTAAATATCGCAATACCGCGGCCGGCACGCCGGGCATCGACTTCGTTGCCACCGGCCGGCAGTCGCGCAAGTTGCTCACCGCCGAGGGAATCGCGAAGTCGCTCGGCGGCCGGGCACTGTTCGCCGGCCTCGACCTGGCGCTGTCGCCCGGCACGAGGCTCGGCCTGCTCGGCCCCAACGCCAGCGGCAAGAGCACCTTGCTGCGCGTGCTTGCCGGCGAGGTCGCTGCCGGCGCCGGCACGGTCACGCGAGCCGATGGCTTGCAGGTGGTGATGTTCGAGCAGGGACGGGCGACGCTCGACCCCGCGGTAACGCTGCACCGGGCGCTGTGTCCCAGCGGCGACACGGTGGTGTATCGCGGCCGCCCCCTGCACGTCATCGCCTGGGCCAAGCAACTCCTCTTCCGGCCGGAGCAACTGGAGGTGCCGGTCGGCGACCTGTCCGGCGGCGAGCAGGCCCGTGTACGCATCGCCCAGCTCATGCTGCGGCCGGCCGACCTGCTGCTGCTCGACGAGCCGGGCAACGATCTCGACATTCCGGCGCTGGAGGTTCTGGAGGAGAGCCTGGCGGAGTTCCCCGGGGCGCTGGTGCTGGTCAGCCACGACCGCGAGCTGACGGACCGGCTGTGTACGGAGGTCATCGGGCTCGACGGCCGCGGCGGCGCGGCGCTGTACGGCAGCGTTGGCCAGTGGCTGGCGGCCTATTCTGAGAGGTCAGAGGTCAGAGGTCAGAGGTCAGAAGAGGAGCCGGTGCTGCGCACACGCCCGGCCCCGGCAGGACCAAGGCCGCGCAAGCTCAGCTATCGCGAACAGCAGGAGTGGGAGCAAATGGAGGCGACCATCCTCGCCGCCGAGGAGGAAGTTGCAAAGCGCCAGGCCGAGGTCGAGCGGGCTGCGACGGCCGGTCACGTCGCCCTGGCGAACGCTTGTCGGGCGCTGGAGACTGCCCAGCAGGCCGTCGGACGCCTCTACGCCCGCTGGCAGGAACTGGAGACGCGGCGCGGCTCCTGACGTTCACCTTCCGTGGAGTATAATCCCCGAATGACTCCGGCCATCCGCTGCTCTCAACTCGTCAAGCACTACGACGGGCGACCGCCGGTCGAGGCAGTCCGCGGGCTCGACCTGGCCGTCGAGACCGGCGAGTGCTTCGGACTGCTCGGCCCCAACGGCGCCGCCTCGGCATCTCGCTGCAGGAGACGCGCCTGTCGGAGAAACTGACCGTCCGCGAGACGCTCACGCTGTTCCGCAGTTTCTACCGGCACGGCGTCGAGCCCGACGAGGCCATCGCGGTGGTGTCGATGGAGGAGAAGGCCGGCGCCCGCGTCGGCAAACTCTCCGGCGGCCAACGGCAGCGCCTGGCCGTCGCCTGCGCCCTGGTCGGCGATCCGGAATTGCTGTTCCTCGACGAGCCGACCACCGGCCTGGACCCGCAGTCGCGCCGCCAGCTCTGGGACGTCATCCGGGCCTTCCGCGGCCGGGGCCGCACTGTCCTCTTGACGACGCACTACATGGACGAGGCCGAGCGCCTGTGCGACCGGGTCGCGGTCATCGATCACGGCCAGGTCATTGCACAGGGCACGCCGCGCGAGCTGATCGCCCGGCTGGGAGGCGACCACGTCATCGAGTTCGCCGTCGCCGAGGGCCAGGCACCGCCCGATCAAGCCAGCCTGCACGAACTGCCCGGCGTTCGCTCGGTGCGGTTCGAGGATGGCGGCATCATCTTGCGGGTGGCCGAGCCTCATGTCGTGCTGCCCGCGCTGCTGGACCGCCTGCGGAACGACGGCCGCGAGCTGGCTCGCCTGACGACCCGCCACGCCAGCCTGGAAGACGTCTTCGTCCAGCTCACCGGGCGGCACCTGCGCGACGAGGAGACGGCCGGACCATGAACGACACACCATCTCAGGTTTCCGCACGCCGCTACTGGCCGCTGGGGCAACTCGTCCTGGCCCGCCTGCGCGAGTTCTGGCGCGAGCCCGAGGCGGTCTTCTGGGTCTACGGCTTCCCCGTTCTGATGACCGTTGTCCTGGGCATCGCCTTCCGCAACAAGCCGGTCGAGCGCGTCCATGTCGACGTCGCCGAGGGGCCCGGCGCCCCGTCCGTCAAGGAGATGTTGAAAAACGACAAGGAAGAGCGGTTTGAGGCCGAAATCCACGACGTCGACTCCTGCCGGCAGCGGTTGCGGACCGGCAAGGTCGAGCTGGTCGTCGTTCCGGCCTCCTCGGCCGAGGGGTCGAGTACCGGGAAGGGAAGCCAGCGGCGCTACGAGTATCTCTTCGTCCCCGGCCGGCCCGAAAGTCGACTGGCCCGGAGCGAGGTGGACAGCTTGCTCCAGGACAAGGCCGGACGCAAGGACGCGGCGGAGGTCAAGGAAGAGAAGGTGGACGAGCCGGGCGGGCGCTACATCGACTTCCTGGTGCCGGGACTCTTGGGCATGGGCCTGATGGGTGGCGGTCTGTGGGGAGTGGGCTTCGTCACCGTCGACATGCGGATTCGCAAACTGCTGAAACGGTTCCTCGCCACGCCGATGCGGAGGGCCGACTTCCTGGCGGCCCTGATGATTAGCCGCCTGATCTTCATGGTGCCGGAAGTGCTGATCCTGTTAGTGTTCGCCCGCCTGGCGTTCGGCGTGACGATCGCAGGCAGTCTCGTGGCAGTCGTCGTGCTGATCCTGCTGGGGGCGGTGAGCTTCGCCGGCATCGGCCTGCTGGTGGCCAGCCGGGCGCGAACGATCGAGGCCGTGTCGGGGCTGATGAACCTGATCATGCTGCCGATGTGGCTGTTCTCGGGGGTGTTCTTCAGTTCCGAGCGCTTTCCTGACTGGCTGCAAGGGTTCATCTGGGTGCTGCCGCTGACGCCGCTGAACAATGCCTTGCGGGCGGTGATGCTGGACGGAATGTCGCTGGCCTCCCAGTGGGCAGAGATGGCCCTCCTGGCCGGCTGGGGGCTGGTCACGTTCGTGCTGGCGCTCCGGTGGTTCCGCTGGCGCTGAGAGGCCTGACGAGGTCGCCATGTCGAACGACACGGGTGGCCAAGCTGCTGCCCGGTACCCCCATCCGGGTCAAGGTGATCGGCGACCTCGCTGCCCCCGGCGCCAGCATGCCGACCATCGGAGATCGTCTGCCATGATTACCTCGGTCCGCCAGGAACTGTTGGCCGTTCTCACCGAGTTGAGTGCGGCCTGCCCCGAGATGCGGTTCGGCCAGCTTATCGCCAACTTATCGACCCTCGCCAAGGGTCTTTCGGCGGAAGGTCTGTGAGAAGCCGACGATGGGGAGTTGTTGGTCGCCGCCCGGAAGCAGTTAGCGTACTTCATCGAACATCGGTCGGTCGGGGCGTAACCAGCGCTGGAGCCGAGTGGAATTGGTGGGGGAACGCAGGAACATCTTCCATTTGCCTGGCTCTTCCTCGATAGTATCCCTGCTGATGCGCACAAGCGGTAAATCAGAGGGATACAAGGAGGGATACAAAGAAGCCAAGAAAGACCAGCGCTGATTGGCGCCGGAGGACGCCTGACCCGGCGTCATGACCAACGGGTCAGGCGTCCGTCAACGAAACCACCAGGCGCTTGCCCACGGCCGCGGCATAGCGCACGAGGGTTTCCACGGTGGGGTTGGCGCGCTGTCCGGTTTCGAGCTTCGAGAGCGCGGAGCGGTCCATGCCGGTGATTTCCGTCAGGTCGGAAAGGCTCAGGCCCTTCGCTTCGCGTGCGGCTTTCAGTTGCCTGAGCAACTCTTCCAGGTGGTCGAGAGTCGCCAGGCGCTCGTGGTGGCGGGCGATCAAGTCGGGCAGCTCCTCGGCGACCTGCTCACGAATCGCTTTGTACTTCGCCGCTTCTTCAGCGGTAAGCCGCCGGTTGCGGGTAATGCGTTTCATGGTCGTTGCCTCCTGGGAACGTCGTAGGCCGTCACCGGGTACACCGTGTCGGCGTCGATTTCTTCGTACACCACCATCAGGTGCCGACCCGTGCTGGTGTCTCCAAAGACCACGGGCCGGCCAGAGGATCGGCTGATATCTGCGTCCGTCGCATTCTGGAACACCTCTTCTTTCGTGACGCCATGCTCGGCACAGTGCTGCACGTTGCCATCGGGGTCGTCATCGAGGTCCCAGATAATCGAGTCGAATGGCATGGACGGGCCCTCTTGCCTTGTGGTATTATAGTACCACACGCTGGCACCGGGCGTCAAGCCGGGCTGAGGGGGCAAAGGCGTCGAGCCCACTGCCGCGGGTGCCGCCGAACAAGCCGCTCCAGCAGACAGCGGCCGCGATCCTGGTTTCTGGGAGTTCAATGTCTCACAGCGCGGCCGCCGCTGCTGTACTTGGCCGTTCGGCGAAGAGGAGGGACGTCGAGCAGCGGCGCAAGGGACCGGCTCGGAGGCAATGCCAACCGTGATGTCGACGCGGTCGCGGTGGGGCAGCACGGGCACTCGCGGGTCGCTTCTTTCTTCCTCAGCAGCCTCATGTCCTCCGCCGGGTCAATGGGCCGTCCGGATGCCGGTCGGGGTGTGCGGCGTGCCGTTGTCCTCAATCGCCTCCGGCGCCGGCGGCTCGTCGGAGGAGGCGGCGCGGCGGTCGGCGAACCACTGGATCACGTAGTAGAACACGGGCGTCAGGAAGATCCCAAACAGCGTCACACCCAACATGCCGGCGAAGACCGCCGTGCCCAATGTCCGACGCATCTCTGCCCCTGCCCCCTCCGCGATGACCAGCGGCACCACCCCCAGGATGAAGGCGAACGACGTCATCATGATCGGCCGCAGACGCAGCCGGCACGCTGCCAGCGTCGCCTCGTAGCGCGGTGCGCCGGACTCGCGCTGCGCCTTGGCATACTCGACAATCAGGATCGCGTTCTTGCACGCCAGGCCCACCAGCACGATGAAGCCGACCTGCGTGAAGATGTTGATGTCCAGCTTCGCCATCAGCACGCCAGCGACCGAACAGAGCAGGCACATCGGCACCACCAGGATGACCGCCAACGGCAGCGACCAGCTCTCGTACTGGGCCGCCAGTACCAGGAACACCAGGACCACCGCCAGCAGGAACACCAGCATCGCCGTGTTGCCCGTCTGCAACTGCAATAGCGCCAGCTCCGTCCACTCCATGCGCATCGACGGCGCCAGCTCCGCCTTCGTCACGCCCTCCATCAGCTCGATGGCCTGTCCCGATGATACTCCCGGGTCGGGGTTGCTGTTGATCGCCGCCGCCGCGTACATGTTGTAGCGCACCAGCATCACCGGGCCGGACGTCTCCTTCGGCTTGAAGAGCGACGCAAACGGCACCATCCGGTTGCGCTCGTTGCGGATCTTCAATTGCTTCACGTCTTCGATCTTCTGCCGGTAATCCTGCTTCGCCTGGACAATCACCTGCCAGGTGCGGCCGAAGCGGTTGAAGTCGTTGACGTACAGCGAGCCGAGGTAGACTTGCAACGTGTTGAAGACCTCGTCCATGCGCACGCCCATCGTGCGGGCCATCGTGCGGTCGATCTCCAGCTCGACCCACGGCGTGTTGGCCCGGAAACTCGTGAAGGCGTCGCGCAGCCCGGGCGTCGTGCTGCCCTTGACGACCGTGTTCTCGGCGACTTCCTGGAGCGTGTCCAGGCCCGTGTCGCCCCGGTCCTCGATCATCACCTTGAAGCCGCCGGCCGTGCCCAGCCCCTCCACCGGCGGCGCCCCGAAGATGTTGATGACGCCGTCCTTGATCTCGTCCTGCAGTTCCGCCAGCAGCCGCGCCGAGATCTCGTCTGCCGACAGCCCCGGCCCGGTGCGCGCGTGGAAGTCGTCGAGCATGACGTACATGGCGCCGAAGTTTGGGGCGTTGGCGTTCAGGAGCAGCGACTGCCCCGCGATCGACACGGTATGCTTGACACCCGGCACGCTGTGAGCGATTTTTTCGATTCGTTTCATCACCTTCTCGGTCCGCTCCACCGAGGACGAGTCGGGCAGCTGCACGTTGACCAGCAGATAGCCCTTGTCCTGCGCGGGGATGAACCCCTTGGGCGTGTCGCGGAAGCCGAGGTAGGTCAGGCCGAGCATGCCACCATAGACCAGCAGGACCAGTACGCTGACACGCAGCGACAACCCCACCAGCCGCGTGTAGACGTTGGCACTGTACTCGAAGCCCTGGTTGAACTTGGCGAAGAACCAGCCCATGCCGTAGCTAAGCGCCGGGCCGACGAACCAGCCGGCCAGCGCTGCCAGCGCCGTCCCCAGTGCGGTCGCCGCCCCTGCCAGCCGGTCCGCGCGCAGCGCCGCCTCCAGCGCCGGCCAGCGCGCCAGCCACGGTTCCAGGATCGGGCCGAGGAATAGCCAACCGAGCATTCCGCCGGCCAGGACGAACGAGAACCGCGGCAGGGCCTCATACGAGCCCTTGCCGCGCGGCCGCAACAGCAGGGCACACAGGGCAGGGCTCAGCGTCAGCGAGTTGAATGCCGAGATGACCGTTGATACCGCGATCGTCAGGGCGAACTGCCGGAAGAACTGTCCCGTGATGCCGCTGATGAAGGCACACGGGATGAACACGGCACTCAGCACCAACCCCACCGCCACCACCGGCCCCGACACCTGCTCCAGCGCCCGGATCGTTGCACTCTTGGGGTCCATGCCGTGCTCGATGTGGTGCTCGACGGCCTCGACGACGACGATGGCGTCATCGACGACGATGCCGATCGCCAGCACCAGTCCGAACAGTGTCAGGTTGTTCAAACTGAAGCCGAACCCCGCCATCACCGCGAACGTGCCGATGATCGCCACCGGCACGGCCAGCAGCGGGATGAGAGCGGACCGCCAGTTCTGCAGGAACAGCAGCACCACGGCGGCCACCAGGATGACCGCATCGCGCAGCGTGTAGAACACCTCGTTGACCGACTCGCGGATAAACGGTGTCGTGTCATAGACAATGTCGTACTCGACGCCCTTGGGGAAGCGCTGGCTCAGTTCCTCCATCTTGTCGCGGACGGCCTGGGCAGTCTTCAGGGCGTTGGAGCCGGGCAACTGGTAGATCGACAGGGCAACCGACGGCCGGCCGTTGAGAGTACAGGTCTGGTCGTAGGCCTGGGCGCCCAGCTCGATCTCAGCGACGTCGCGGACCCGGGTGATGCGGCCGGCCTCCGCCTTGAGGATCATGTCGGCGAACTGCTCGACATTGATCAGGCGGCCCATCGTGCTCATCGTGTACTGGAACATCTGCCCGCTCGGCACGGGCGGCTGGCCGATCTGTCCGGCGGCGACCTGCGTGTTCTGCGACTCGATGGTGCGGACGACATCCGTCGCGGTCAGGTTGCGGGCCGATAGCTTCTTGGGGTCCAGCCACAGCCGCATGCTGTAGTCGCGCTGGCCGAGGTAGGTGACGTCGCCAACGCCGTCGAGGCGCGACAACTCGTCCTTGAGCTGGATGGTGGCGTAGTTGCTCAGGTAGAGGTTGTCGCGCGTGCCCCTGGGGGAAGAGAGGTTGACGATCATCAGCACACTGGGCGACTTCTTCTTGACCGCCACGCCGCGGCGCTTGACCAAATCGGGGAGGATCGGCTGGGCCAGGGCGACGCGGTTCTGCACGAGCACCTGGGCCATGTTCAGGTCGACGCCATGCTTGAACGTCACGGTCAGCGTGTAGGTGCCGTCGTTGGTACACTGCGACGACATGTACAGCATGTTCTCGACGCCGTTGACCTGCTGCTCGATCGGCGCCGCCACCGTGTCGGCCACAACCTGGGCGTTGGCACCGGGGTAGGTCGCCGAAACCTCGACGGTCGGCGGCGTGATCTCGGGGTACTGGGCGATCGGCAGCGTGAACAGCGCAATGCCGCCGGCCAGGACGACGATGATCGACAGCACCGAAGCGAAGATCGGCCGGTTGATGAAGAAGTTCGAGAACAAGGCTCAGCCCTCACTCGGCTATCGGCGATCGGCAATCGGCTGCCGGCTTTCGGCTGCCGGCTGCCGGTTATCGGCAGCCGGCCGGCTGTCGGCCGCCGGCCGGCTGTCGGCCGCCGGCTGCTGTCCGTTGACCGATGGCCGATAGCCGGCAGTGGATCGCCGATGGCCGATCGCCGACAGCCGGCGGCCGGCCAGGCGGGCCAGCAGCCACAGGAAGCGCAGCGTCAACACGTCGCGCACCGCCGTCCCGAAGCGCTGCACGCGCGGCGAGGCAAACAGGTGTTTACCACTCAGGTAATCGATCACATAGAAGAAGACCGGCGTCAGGAAGATGCCGAACAGCGTCACGCCCACCATGCCGCTGAAGACCGCCGTCCCCAGCGTCCTGCGCATCTCGGCGCCGGCCCCCTTCGAGGTGATCAGCGGCAGCACGCCCAGGATGAACGCCAGCGACGTCATGAGGATCGGCCGCAGCCGCAGCCGGCACGCCTCCTGCGTCGCGTGGGTTCGGTCGACGCCGGCCTCGCGCAGCTTCTTGGCGTATTCGACAATAAGGATCGCGTTCTTGCTCGCGAGGCCGACCAGCACCACGAAGCCGATCTGCGTGAAGATGTTGATGTCCATCACGGCGATGTTGACCCCCGCGATGGCGCTGAGCAGGCACAGGGGAACGACCAGGATGACGGCCAGGGGCAGCGACCAGCTCTCGTACTGGGCCGCCAGCACCAGGAACACCATGACCACGGCGAGGGCGAAGAGGATCATGGCGGTGTTGCCGGCGAGCAACTCGAGGTAGGACATGTCGGTCCACTCGAACGACATGTTCGGCGCCAGGTCGCTCTCGGCCAGCCGCTGCACCATCGCAATCACATCGCCCGAACTCATGCCCGGCGTCGCCGTGCCGTTAATCGAAGCCGCCGAGTACATGTTGTAGCGCGTCAGCACCAGCGGGCCGTTGACGAAGCGCCAGTTCCCCAGCGAGCCCCCCGGCACCATGCGGCCGTCCTTGTTGCGGATCTTCAAAAGGCCCAATTTCTCCGGCTCGTCGCGGAACTCTTGATCGGCCTGGACGATCACCTGCCAGGTGCGGCCGAAGCGGTTGAAGTCGTTGACATACAGCGAGCCCTGGTAGATCTGGAGGGTGGCGCCGGTGGCGTTGAGGTCGATGCCCCGCTTCAGACAGGCGTCGGGATCGGCCTCGATTCGGATCTGCGGGACGTTGGCGCGGAAGACGGAGAAGGCGCCGGTGATGCCTGGCTGCTTTTGCACCTCGCGCACCAGGGCCTCGGTTTCCTCTTGCAGAACGAGCGGACCCGCGTCGGTGCGGTCCTCGACCATCAGCATGAAGCCGCCGGCTCGACCGACACCGCGCACCGGCGGCGGGCCGAAGACCGCCACCTGGGCATCGAAGATCTGCTCGGCGAACCTCTGCCTGAGCGTGTTGGCGATCACCTCGCTGGACTTCTGCGGATCGCGGCGATCCGCGTAGTCATGCAGGTTGATGAACGACGACCCGAAATTCGGCCCGAACGCATTGAGCACAAACGACTGGCCCGCGACCGTGGTGACATGGCGGATGCCCGGCACCTCTTTGGCGATATTCTCGATCTGCTTCATCACGGCACGGGTGCGTTCCATCGAGGCCGAGTCGGGCAGCTGCACGTTGATCATCAGGTAGCCCATGTCCTGCGACGGGATGAAGCCCTTGGGGGTCTCCTGGAAACTCCACTGCGTCAACCGGAGCATTCCCGCGTAGACGAGCAGGACGATCACGCAGGCACGCAGCGAAAACCCTGTGACGCGGCTGTGGAGGTTCGCGGTACGCCGGAAGCGTCCCTGGTTCCGGGTGAACAACCCGCGCAGCGACCGATCGAGCGTTCGCCACGCCAGGGCGGCCACGGCCACGCCGGCGATTCCAGCCAAGCCGCGGCCGACCCACGGCAGGGCCCGCTGCAGGAACGCCGGCTGCGAAGACAGCACCGCGGTCAGCCACGACGCCACCGGGGGCCCCAGCAATTCCCACCCGAGCCAGCCGCCTGCCACCACGGAGACCAGCGCCAGCACGCTCACGGGCTCTCCCAGCGAGTGCCCCACCAGCCGCGTGTAGCCGTTGGCCGTGTGCTCGAAGCCCGCGTTGAACCGGGCGAAGAACCAGCCCAACAGGAAGTTGCCCCCCCGTCCCATCAGCCAGCCCACGACCGCCCCGGCGAGGACACAGGCTGCGCCCGCCACCCACGGCACGGCCGGTCGCAGGGCCACTGCCTGGGAGGGCAGGAGGTCCAACCCCCGCACCAGCCACGGCTCGATCAGCGGGGCGAGGAAGAACCAGGCCGTCACCGCCCCGGCAATCACGAAGGCCAGCCGCGGCATGGCCGCATACGTCCCCTTCTGGCGCGGCTTGAGCAGCAGGGCACAGAGGGCAGGGCTGAGCGTCAGCGAGTTGAACGCGGAGATGATCGTCGAGACGGCGATGGTCAGCGCGAACTGCCGGAAGAACTGCCCGGTGATGCCCGTGATGAACGCACACGGGATGAACACGGCACTCAGCACCAACCCCACGGCAATGACGGGCCCCGACACCTGCTCCATCGCCTTGATGGTGGCCTGGCGCGGCACCATGCCGTGCTCGATGTGGTGCTCGACAGCCTCGACGACGACAATGGCATCGTCGACGACGATGCCGATCGACAGCACCAGTCCGAACAGCGTCAGGTTGTTCAAACTGAAGCCGAAGCCCGCCATCACCGCGAACGTGCCGATGATGGCCGCCGGCACGGCCGCCAGGGGGATGATCGCCGAGCGCCAGTTCTGCAAAAACAGCAGCACGACCGCCGCGACGAGGATGAGAGAGTCGCGCAGGGTGAGGAATACCTCGCGGATCGACTCGCGCGTATAGGGGGTGGTATCGAAGGCGACGGTGTAGTCGACGCCCTTGGGAAAGCCCTGTTTCAGCTCGTCCATCTTGGCGACGAGAGCATCGCGGACATCGAGGGCATTGGCGTCGGGCATCTGGAAGACGGCGAGGAAGGCCGTCTCCTTCTTGTTGAAGCGGGTGACGATGTCCTGGTTCTTGGCTTGCAATTCGACGCGGCCGACGTCCTTGAGGCGGACCAACCGGCCCTGCTCGGCCTTGATGATGATGTTCTCGAACTGCTCGACCTCGGTCAGCCGTCCCAGGGTGGTCAGGGGAACCTGAAGCTGCTGGCCGGAGAGGACCGGCGGCTGGCCGATCACCCCCGTGGCGACCGTATTGTTCTCCCCGCGGATGGCCTGGACCACGTCCGTCGCGGTCAGGTTGCGCGTGGACATCTTCCCGGGATCGACCCAGATGCGCATGCTGTAATCGCGCTGGCCGAACAGCCGGACCTCGCTGACGCCGTCGAGGCGCGACAGTTCGTCCCGGATCTGCATGAGGGCGTAGTTGCTCAGGTAGAGCTGGTCGTAGCGCTCGCTGGGCGAGGTGATGGCGAAGCCCATGACGATGTCGGGCGACTGCTTCTTGACCGTGACGCCCGTCTGCTTGATGACCTCGGGCAGGTTGGGGATGGCCAGGGCGACGCGGTTCTGCACGAGCACCTGGGCCATGTCGAGGTTGACGCCGTGGCGGAAGGTGACGCTCAGGTTGTAGGTGCCGTCGTTCGTGCAGCTCGAGGACATGTACATCATGCCCTCGACGCCATTGACCTGCTGCTCGATCGGCACGGCGACCGCATCGGCGACGTCCTGGGCGCTGGCCCCGGGATAGTTGCAGGTGACCTGGACCGTCGGCGGACTGACCGAGGGGAACTGGGCGATCGGCAGCGTGAAGACGGCGATCCCGCCGGCCAGGGTGATCAGGAGGGAGAGCACCGAGGCAAAGATCGGCCGATCGATGAAGAAGCGCGAGAACACGCCGATTCCCCCCCCCAGCTTCCGACTTCTTCCGCCGCAAGCGGCTCATCGTAGTCCTCTCGCTCCGCGAGAGGTGGAGACGCTACCTCTCGCGGAGCGAGAGGACTACGATGGGCCGCGAGCGGCCCCGAGTCACTTGGTCGCCTTCATCTCACGGACGATGACGACCAGGCGCCGGCCCCGCGTACCGTCGCGGCGCACGACCGGCGTGCCCTTGACCAGCACGAGTTCGCCGTTGAGGTTCTTGGCCGTCTCGGCGAGTTTTTCCTTTTCCTCGGCGGACAGCTTGCTGAAGTCCAGTTCCCAGGGGGCACCGGCGTCGGTGGTCACAGTCCCGGCTGGCTCGCCGCCCTCGACCCGCGCCCGCAGCTTGCCGCGGATCATGGGAATGACCTCGTGGTCGGCCTGGACACGCTGCAAGCCGCTGACGATCACCAACTCGTCGAGGGCGAGGCCGTCCTGGACCACGCGCTTCCCGTTGCTGAGAGTCCCGGGCGTGACGGGCCGATAAACTGCCTTGTAAAGGGTCCGCTCGACCGGCTGGCCGTCCTTCTCCTCGGTGACCTTCTCTTTCTTGAGGGCGTAGACGAACTTGCGACCCTGGTCGGTGCCCAGGGCCCGTTCCTCGATCAGCGTCGCGCTGTGCGGCTCGCCGACGGGCAGGCGGATGCGGACGAACAGACCGGGCATGAGGACATGGTTCTGGTTGTCGAAGACACCCCGCACGGCCCGCGTGCCGGTGCTGCTGTCAAGGAAGGCGGAGGCGAAGTCGATCTTGCCCTTATGCGGATAGTCCTCCTCACTGGCCAGGCCCAGCTCTACCTCGACGCTGCCGTCGCGCAGACGTTTGATCGTGCCCTTGCGTTCCAGGTCGCTGAGCTTCAGCACGGTTCGCTCGTCGACATCAAAGAGGGCATACATCGGGTGGAGCTTGTGCAGCGTGGTCAGCAGCGTGTCGTCGGCCTTGACGAGGTTGCCGGGGTCGACGCGGCGCTGGGTGAGCCGGCCCTCGATGGGGGCCTTGACCACGGTCCAGGCCAGGTTCAGTTCGGCGATGCGGAGGTTTTCCTCGGCGATGCGGACGGAGGCCTTGTCGGCGTCGGCCTCGGCGACGGCGGCGTCGAGGTCTTCCTTGCTGGCGGCACGGGTGGGGAACGCGGCCCGCGTCCGCTCCAGCTTGGCCTGCGACAGGTCGCGATGGGCGATGGCCTGGGCACGGGTGGCCTGGGCACGATCGCGCTCGGCGCGGTAGGGGCGCGGGTCGATCTCGAACAGCGGCGCCCCCTCCTTGACGTCGGCGCCGTCCTTGAAGTCGATCTTGTCGAGGTAGCCGGTGACGCGCGCCTTGATCTCGACCGAGTGGATGGGCTCCGTGCGTCCGGTGAAATACTCGTAGTCGGTGATCTGGTCGGTCACCGGGAAACTGACCAGCACCTCCGGTGCCTTGGGCGGCGGCAGCTGCTGGCCGTTCCGATTGCAGCCGGCAAGTGCCGTCGCGCACATCACCAGGGGGAGCAGCAACCAACGGCTCGTGAAGATTCGTTTCACTTTTTCCCTCCCGGATGAATGCAAGTTTAGCTTACCAGCCCCAAGCGCCAGCGAGGGGCCGCCCCTCGCTGGCGCTTGGGGCTGGTAGTGAAACCGCGTCTAAACGAGCAACATCAGCGATGGCGCTCCGACTCGCTGAGGATGCCGTGGAACACGATGTCGATGATGTCCTGGGCCTGTTCCGCGGGTGGCTTGCGCGGGCCGGTGAAGTAGTTGGCGAACATGGTGCCATACAGCAGGTCGCCGACGACGTTGCTGATGCGCTCGACCGGCACGTCGCGGATACGACCCTGGCCGATCATGACGCGATAGCGGTTCCGCCAGCGCTCGGCGTTGGCCGCGCGGTACTCGAAGTAGGTCGGCTTCTTGCGGTCCTTGAACTGGGCTCGCTCCTGGATCAGCAGTTCGGCCAGTTCCGGGTGGGCGGCGACATAAGCGAGGTAGGTATGGATGGCGCGACGGACCTGCTCGAGCGGGTCGTCGATGCCGACAATGCTGGCGTCGATCGCCTCGCGGAGCTTCAGCATGACGCGGTCGACGGCGGCGAGGAAGAGGTCCTGCTTGCTGGGGAAGTAACGATACAGGGTCCCTTTGCCGACACGGAGCGTGTCGGCGAGGACCTGCATGTCGGTCTCGGGATAGCCGTGCTCGGCAAAAAGCCGGACTGCCGCCTCCAGGATCTCCTCGCGGCGCCGGGCACAGCGGGCGGGGTCGGCAGGCCGCCCCACCTTCTTCGCGGGGGTTGCATTCATCAAGGGCACACCTCCGGATAACGGACGGACCAGTCAGTCCGTTTATTCATACCGAGTCCGACGGGGCCTCGTCAAGCGAAAAAGCCGCACGGTTTCTCTGGATGTTGGCGAGCGGGGGTGTGAACCCGGCGAGCGGGGGGTTCACACCCCCCGGTAGCTCAGAGTACCGGGGGGTTCACACCCCCCGCTCGCCAAAGCGGCGTTGAAGTCACTTCGAGGAAGGACTACGCTGAGGGTGGTGATCAACGAGACGCCAGCATGACCAGTTCCCTGTCGCTACCGGAGTCCTTCGGGAAATATCGGGTTGCCCGGCAGCTCGGCCAGGGTGGCATGGGCTCCGTTTGGCTGGCGCACGACACGCTGCTGGCACGGCCGGTCGCCCTGAAGGTGCCGCACCTCAACCACAGCGCCGACCCCGACCCGGTCATCCTGGCTCGCTTCCAGCGCGAGGCCCAGGCCGCCGCCGCCCTGCATCACCCGAACCTCTGTCCCGTCTACGAGGTCGGCGAGATCGCCGGCATCCACTACATCGCGATGGCCTACATCGAAGGTCGCCCGCTCGCGGAGTTCATCCATCCCGGCCAGCCGTTCCCGCAGCGCCAGGCCGCAGCCCTGGTGTGCCGCCTCGCGTACGCCCTGCACGAGGCGCACCGCCTCGGCATTGTGCATCGAGACCTCAAACCGACTAACATCCTGATCAACCAGCGCGGCGAGCCGGTCATCATGGACTTCGGCCTCGCCAAGCGCATGGACCACGAAACGCCGGTGACGCGTTTCGGCTCGTTGCTCGGCACGCCGGAGTACATGCCGCCCGAGCAGGTCGAGGGCAGGCTCGCCGCGGTCGGCCCGGCCAGCGACGTCTACAGCCTCGGCGTCATCCTCTACGAGTTGCTCACCGCCCGGCTGCCGTTCGTCGAGGACAACGTCTATTCGCTGCTCTACCAGATCGTCAATCGTGACCCGCCGCGGCTGTCCGAGTTCCGCCTCGACGTCGACCCGCTGCTGGAGTCCATCTGCCTGAAAGCGCTGTCTCGCCGCGTCAAGGAGCGCCATCCCGACATGTCGACCTTCGCGGCGGCGCTGGAGCACTACCTCTACCGGGACGAGGCCCACGACGTATCGCCGCTGATCCCGCCCGACGCGATCCCGTTTCCCACGGAGCCGGTCCCGTCGACGGTGCTGCCGAACGACCTGAGCGTCGACTGCCCGGCGTGTGCCCGCCGGCTGAAGGTGCCGGCGAGTGCCCTCGGCCGCAAGGCGCGCTGCTCGGCGTGCAAGGCCTCGTTCCAGGTGCCGAGCGACCTGAAGGAGGCGCGGGACTCGCTGACGGTGCCGCTGGAGTTGGCCGACCTGCCGGCGGCGCGTATGGTCAACTCAATCGGCATGAAGTTCGTGCTGATCCCGGCGGGCCGCTTCCGGATGGGCTCGCCGCCGACCGAGGCAGAGCGAGCCCACGACGAGGACCCGCAGCAGGAGGTAATCCTCAGCCGGCCATTCT
>JACOUH010000113.1 GCA_016177925.1 Planctomycetota bacterium
GAAGCGCGGGTAGAGAAGGAAACGCCCCCCGCGGCGTGGGGCGTCTACCTAGAGGGGGCGGGCGTAGGACAGGCTCAAGACCCCCTCGTCGCGTGACGTGGTACACACGCGCTGCACGCCGACCACGGCACGGTCAGCGCTGTCAGGCCCGCCGTGGAACTTGTTGCGATACCAGTAGTCGGCGTACTCGACCTGAGCGCGGCGGCCCTCCTCGCTGTCGCGGACCAGCAGCCAGCCGGGGAAGCCGTCCGCCTCGGGCTCGACAGGCAGCTCGCCGGCAACGCGCATCTCGGTGGCGCTCTGCGCCTGCAGTTCGATCACCTGCCCAAGCAGGACCTGCGTCGGCCGGGCCTCGGCGCGGGCCTCGCGGACTGCCAGACAGCGCAGCAGGCTCTCGTAGCGCGCGAAGAAGGCAAGCTTCGACAGGGTGCGATCCTGCAGCCCGGCCCCCGCCGGCAGTTTGAACTTCGGCGGCCAGCTGACGAGATGGTGCCCAGCCCGATCGCGTACCACTCGCAGCAGGGCTGCGAGAGCAAACAGGTACAGCCGTGCTTGTTCTTCGATCTCGCCGAGGTTCTCGCGCTTGCCGCGATACCACGCCGCATGCAGTGCCTCGGCCCGGAACCCGTGACCGAGCGGGAAGTGATAATAGTCGCGGCGCGTGTAGCGGAACGGGCTCTTCAACGCGGCCAGCATCTCGGGCAGCGTGTAGCTGACCTCGACGGGCAGTGCCAGGAGCTGCGATACCGCACTCAGCAGCACCACGACGGGATAGGCGACCTCGGCGACCGGGTGCTGGTCGGCGTGCATCAACTCCGGCCCCTGGAAGTGAAACAGCACCGTCATCGCCTTTTCGGCAAGGTCCGGCTCCTGCAGCGCGTCCAGCAGGCAGGAGAACAGCAGACCGCGCTCGTCCTCGGTGTGCGTGTACGCCTGCAAGCTGAGCTGCGCCTTCCACTCGCTGCGCCGCTCGTTGTAAGCGTGTACCCCTTGCAGCAGGTCGTGCAGCAGCAGGACGAACGAGCGGCGCACGTCCGGTGCGTCCTCCGGCCGGCTCGCCACCCAGACGGCGGGGCGTGGCTTGCCATCGGGCCCGAGCAGCGCCTTCGCTCCCTCACGGCTGAAAATCTCGGCCCGGACCTCGTCGCGAGCAGTGACGTGCAGACCGGCGAGGTAGACCACCTTGCCAAGGGGTTCCTGTTGCAGCGTCAGGTAGAGACCGACGTTCTCGCCCTGGGGCAGGACGGTCGAGGCCGAGCCGTGCAGTTGCGGCTCGGCCCGCTCCAGCGCCTCGACGCGCATCTGCAAGCGATGCCGCTGTCCCGCCAGCGAGGCACAGCGACTGAGCACCTCATCGGCGTCGGCGCGCTTCAGGAAGCGGCCCAGTTCGCCGAGCGTCTCGACGCCTTCCTCGCGCAGGTGGCGCTTGCCGTAGGGCGTCAGCTGGACCAGCCGCGAGACATCGTTCTTGCGCCGCATTTCGTCGCGGCAGTGGTCGAAGAATTCGCACCATTCACAGCGGTGATAGAGGTGCCACTCGGCGTCGCGAGCCTCGCCCGCGAGGATGTCCATCAGGTCGTCGCGCAGGAACTTCTCCAGGTGCGGGCGGAAGTCGCCCAGTGCGAACACCTCCGGCGCCGGCTGCCCGCCGAGCCAGACACCGCCCTGCTCTACGTCGGCGCGGACGTTCGGGATGCCCTCCGCCTCGAGCAGCGCTTCCAGTTCCAGCGCGTACAGGAGGATCTGCACGCGGTGCGTCAGGCGCAATCCCTCGCCGCGCTTGACGTCAAGGACGCGCAGCAATCGGCCGCCGTTCTCGTCGGCGAGGACCTCGATCAGGTCGGGGTAATTCTCGCTGAGAACGACACGCTTCGGATCGATGTCGTACGTTTCGTAGAATCGGCGGGGCGGAGATAGCGTCGCCTGGTAGAGGTAGCGGCCCGGCGGCTCATCGCGGAGGCAGCGCAGTGTCTGCTGAGGTGAGAGGCGTCGCGTGTGCAATTCGCCCGGGCCAGGGGCGACGACGACGCGGCCCTTGAGGAGGCGGCTGACGACCTCCTCCTCCCAGCGATGCCCGCTGGCCAGGATCGACTCGACGAGCGGACTGTGCTCGAACTCGGGCTCGGGGATGCCTTCCTTCTTGCGCTGCTCGGGCGTCGCGGAGGTGTAGTAGAAAAAGCGCTCGCAGTCGTGGAAGAAATAGCGGGCAATGGCGGACGGGTTGGTGCGGAAGGGAGAAGAGCGTTGAGGCTTCATCGGTTTCACAGGCGGATTACCTTGACGCGCGCGAGGATCTCCTCCGCCGAGATCAGGTCGCCCTTGCCCGAGCCGGGACAGACTTGACAGGTATGCTGCCACGCTTCGGGGCTGGCGACGTTACTTTCCCAGAACGGCCAGGTACGGCACTGCCGCGGCCGGACGGGATAGATGGTGCAGCCGCGCTGGCGGTCGTAAAAGACGCAGTCGCCGTTGTCCTTCTCGCGCAGCGTCCGGCCGCGCTTCGCCCGCCGCGTGTGCAGCCCGGTTACCTCCTCGACCGATTCGCCGCGGAAATCGGCGATGGCGGCCAGTTCCGCGTCGTCGACCCAGACGTAGCCCGGGGTGCCGGTGCAGCAGTTGCCGCAGCGCGTGCAGCGGAAGCGGAGCCCATCCTCGAACCACGGCTCGCTCATCGCCCCTTCCTCGTGATCAGTTCTCGCCCCTGGTGTTTCTCTTTGGGGCCACGACCCCTCTTTCGCATTTTAACCGGCTGCTCGCTCAGTACCAACAGACCTTTCGAGGAGTCAGACGGCCGTGAAAGTCTCCATCGTGATCCCGGCGCTCAACGAGGAAGGCTGCATCGAGGAGACGGTGCGTTCGCTGCGGCACGAGCGACCCCACGAGATCCTCGTCGTCGACGGCGGCAGCACCGATGCAACGTGCCAGCGAGCTGCGGCGGCGGATGCTGTCCTGGCTGGGCCGCGCGGCCGGGCGGCGCAGCTGAACCATGGCGCCGCCCACGCCTCCGGCGACGCGCTGCTCTTTCTGCACGCCGACTGCACCCTGGAAGCCGGGGCCCTGGCGTCGGTCCGCAACGCGCTGCGGCGCCCCGGCGTGATCGCGGGCTGCTTCCGCATGTGTGTCAAGGCCCGCGGCGCGTCTTACCGGCTGATCGATTTCTGCGCCACGGCCCGCGTCTGGCTGACGGGCATCGTCTACGGCGACCAGGGCCTCTTCCTGCGCCGCGAGGCGTTCGCAGGGGCCGGCGGGTTTCCTCCTTTGCGCCTGATGGAAGACCTCTTCCTCAGCCTCGAGCTGCGCAAGCACGGCCGCATCGTAGTGGTCCCGTCGCGTGTCTTCGTCTCGCCGCGGCGCTGGCAGAGGCAGGGGATTGTTCGTCAGACGCTGCGCAACTGGGCCCTGACCGCGCTGGCCGCGTCGGGCGTCCACCCCGACCGGCTGGCGGCGTACTACCCCGCGGTGCGGTGAGCTGTTGTCAGAACGCGCCCCGATCAGAAGAGGGACGCGGACAGTGCCCTGGAGTCCCTTCCGCCCCCGCTCAGTGCGCGGCCGGTCCTGTCACCAATCGGGACAGACTGCCAGGCGACTTGCTGTCCGTCCGGCGACAAGTTACGCTGACGTCGGGGTTGGAACAAAGCCCGAAGTCGAACAGAGGGAGCCGACTGCTTCAGAGGGTTTTCGGACATGACAGGTACACATCCCCTTCCAGTCCTTGTTTCTCTTGGCGTCGGCCTTGCATGCCTCGTGCCGGCACGACCGGGTCAGGCCGACCCGCCCTCCTATCCCGACAAGGCAAACCTGCTCGTCTGGCGCGACGGCGAGGGCAAGGAGCACCCCGTCCGCACCGCCGCGGACTGGGCGAAGCGACGCCAGCACATCCTCGCCAACATGCAGCGCGTGATGGGACCGCTGCCCGGCCCCGAACGCAAGGTCCCGCTCGACGTCAAGGTAACGGAGGAGGTAAAGGGAGCGCGCTGGGTGCGCAAGAAGCTGACCTTTGCCGTCGAGAAGGATGACCGCGTCCCGGCCTATCTCTTTATTCCGACGGGGCGCAAGGGTAAGGTCCCCGGTATCCTCTGCCTTCACCAGACCAACGGCAAGCTCGGCAAGGCCGAACCGGCAGGACTCGGCGGAAACCCCAACCTCCACTATGCCGTCCACCTCGCCGAGCGCGGCTACGTCACCCTCGCTCCCGATTATCCCAGCTTTGGTGATTACCGCTACGATTTCTCCAAAAGTGATTTCGCCAGCGGCAGCATGAAGGCCATCTGGAACAACATGCGGGCGATCGACCTGCTGCAATCGCTGCCGGTGGTCGACCCCGAACGCATCGGCTGCATCGGCCATTCGCTCGGCGGACACAACACGATGTTCACCGCCGTCTTCGATCAGCGCATCAAGGCCCTCGTCTCCAACTGCGGCTTCAACAGCTTCCCCAAGTACTACAAGGGCAATCTCAAAGGTTGGACCAGCGCCCGCTACATGCCGCGGATCGCCGACCGCTTCGACAACAAGCCGGAGAAAGTGCCGTTCGACTTCCCCGAGGTGCTCGCCGCCTTTGCGCCGCGTGCTTTCCTTGCTAGCTCGCCCCTGCACGACGACAACTTCGAGGTTTCCGGCGTGAAAGATTGTATCGCCGCCGCCCGTCCGGTATACGAATTGCTCGGAGTGAAGGAGAAACTCGCCGCCAACTATCCCAACTGCAAGCACGACTTCCCAGCAGAGGTGCGCAAGGTTGCCTACGATTGGCTCGATCGCTGGCTGAATTAGGGCGGCGACGATTCTGCCTGCGGAAACAGTGTAACACCGGACCAGCGGAGGGTTGACGGGGGTTCCCAAGCCGTCCATACTCGCAGAAGGGTGCTCTCACCGCCCGCGCCCTCCGTGGGACAAGTTTCCAACTTGCCCCATTCCAGCGGACAAGTTGGAAACTTGTCCCACAATGAGGACGAGGACATGCGCATTCTCCGCACGGCCGCTGTCTCTGGCCTCGCCCTTGTCCTGCTGGCCGCGATGTTGCGTGCCGACAAGGACGACTCGGTGACGCGCGACGAGCGGACGCTGCGTGAGGCCGGCATCGATACGGACGGCCCGGGGCTGCTGGCCTTCTTGCGCAAGAACACGACCACCGATGCGGACGTTGCCAGCCTTGAGGCGCTTATCAAGGACCTCGGCGCCGACCGCTTCCGAGTCCGTGAGCAGGCGACCGCCCGGCTGATCGCCGTCGGCGAGCGAGCCGTGTCCCTGCTCCGCGTCGCCGAGAAGTCGCGCGATCCCGAAGTGGCCTACCGCGCTCGCCGCTGCCTGGAGCAGATCAAACAGGGCGCGTCGGAAGCCCTCCTCGCCACGGCGGCCCGACTGCTCGCCCTGCGCAAGCCCGACGGAGCAGCGAAGGTGCTGCTCGATTATGTCCCCTTTGCAGAGCAGGAATATCTCGTTGAGGAGGTCCGCACCGCCCTCGCTGCCGTGGCCGTGCGGGATGGCAAGCCGGATCCGGTCGTGGTCGAGGCCCTGACCGACCGCCACCCGGCCCGCCGCGCCGCCGCCGGAGTTGCGCTCGCCCGCGCCGGAGTCGCCCGGAAGGTGGCCGGGCTGCACAAGCTCTTGCAGGACTCGAAGCCCCGGGTGCGGCTTGTCGTTGGCCTTGCCCTCGCTCGGGCTCGCGACAAGGACGCCCTCCCGGTGCTGATCGCCCTGCTCGAGGAACTGCCCGCGGCTGAGATCGGCGAGGCGGAGAACCTGCTCTTCACCCTCGCCGCCGACAAGGCGCCGGAGGTATCGGCTGGGACGACGCCGGAGGAGCGCAAGAAGTATCGCGCCGCCTGGGACGACTGGTATCGCGCTCACAAGGACGGCCTCGACCTGGCCAAGCTCGGCGACGCGGCTCGCCTGGCGGGACACACACTTGTCCTGCTGCTCGACGAGGGCCGTGCCGTCGACGTCGACCGCGATAACAAGCCGCGCTGGCAGGTCGAGGGCCTGAAGTTTCCGCTCGATGCCCAGTACCTTCCCGGCGATCACCTCCTCGTGGCGGAGTACCAGGGCGGCCGGGTCAGCGAGCGCAACCGCAAGGGTGAAGTCGTCTGGGAGAAGCGCGTCCTGCAGCCCCTCGTTGCCCAGCGACTGCCCAACGGCAACACGTTCATCGCGACCTCGAACCAGCTCAGCGAGGTGGACAAGAGCGGCAAGGAAGTCTGGAGCCAGACGCCGCCGCTGGGCGGGCGTGTCATGAAGGCCGTCCGCCTGCGCAACGGCCACGTCGCCTGTGTCACCGAAGTCGGCGGCAGCCGCTTCTACGAGATCGACCGCGACGGCAATGTCATCCGCAACTTCCCCGTGCAGCTGAGCACCTCGGGAGGGCGCATCGACGTCCTTCCCAACGGCCATGTCGTCGTGCCCGAGAAGGACAACAACCGAGTCATCGAGCACAACGTCCAGGGACGCCGTATCTGGGAGGCGCCGTTCGAGCAGCCGATCGCCGCCGTCCGGCTGGGCAACGGGCACACGCTGGTGACGTCGTATCAGTCGAAGAAGGCGGTCGAACTGGACCGCAACGGCAAGCCAGTGTGGGAATACGAATCCACCACGCGCCTGACGCGCGCCTGGCGACACTGATAGTCGGTCAGTCGATTAGTCGAGCAGTCGGCTAGTCAGTTGAAGCTTCCGACTGGCTGGACGCTAGATTGACTAGAGCGGTTTGCATTTGCTCGTAGCACAGGCGTCTCGCCTGTGCGCTGTCGCGGTTCGGCACAGGCGAGACGCCTGTGCTACGGCCGACTGCAAAACGCTCTAACTGATCGACTGATCGACTAATCGACTGACCGACTAATCGACTGACCGACTGACCGACTGGAGGACGGTGTCATGAGGCGAATCCTGTCCTGCACCCTGACGCTGCTCGGCCTCGTGATCATTGCTCCGCGAGCGCGGGCCGACGGCGAGGAGGTGAAGGCTGACGAGGAGGCGGTCCGCGCCGCCGGGCTCGACACCGACGGGGCGGCGCTGGTCGACTTCTTCCGCAAGCGGACGCCCGGCGAGAAGGTGCGCCAGAATATCGAGGCCCTGGTCCGCGACCTCGGCAGCAAGAGCTTCAAGGCCCGCCAGAATGCTTGCAAGGAACTGGTCGTGATCGGCCCGCCGGCCTTCCGACTGCTCCGCGCAGCGGTCGGCGGCAGCGACCTGGAATCCTCTCGCCGGGCTCAGCGCTGCATCGACGAGATCGAGCGCAGCATCCAGCCCGACCTGATCGCCGCCGCCGCCCGGCTGCTCGCCCAGCGCAGGCCGCCGCAGTCTGTCGAGGTGCTGCTCGCCTACCTTCCCTTCGCCCCCGACGAGCACGTCTCCGACGAGGTTCGCGGTGCCGTCGCGCGGGCCGGCGTCCTCAAGGGCAAGCCGGACGACGCCCTGCTGAAGGCCCTCGACGACCAGCAGGCCGTGCGTCGCTCGGCCGCGGCAGAGGCTCTCGCTCTTTCTGGAGGGGAGAAGGAGAGGAAGCGGGCCAAGACACTGCTCAAGGACCCCGACGCAGGAGTACGGCTGCGGGTGGCGCTGGCCCTGATCGAGGCCAAGGACACCGACGCGGTGGGGGCATTGATCGGTCTGCTCCCGGACGTGGCGGCCGAGCAGCGCTGGCGCGTCGAGCAGCTGCTGCCGGTCCTTGGCGGCGAGCGGGCGCCGGCAATCGGGGCCGGGACGACGGACCACGAATGGAAACGCTACTGTCGCGAGTGGTCGGGCTGGTGGCGCGAGCACGGCGCGAAGATCGACCTGGCCAAGCTCGACCTGTCGCGGCGCATGCTGGGGCTGACGATGATCCTTCAGCTCGACACACGCAGGATGGTCCGGCCTGTCGGCGGGAAAGTGGGCGGTATCGTCATCCCCGGTCGCGTCTTCGAGGTCGGCATGGATGGCAAGGTGCGCTGGGAGATCAACGACCTGAATTACCCTACCGACGCCCAGGTCCTTGGGCCCAACCGGATCCTGATTACTGAGTATCGAGGCCGACAAATCAGCGAACGCAACTTCAAGGGCGCCGTGCTGTGGCGCAAGGAGTTCCCCAACTACGTGTTCGGCGCGCGCCGCCTCGCCAATGGCCACACGCTCGTCAACCTGCGCAACCAGGTCGTCGAACTGGACCGTGGTGGCAAGGAGGTCTTCCGTTACTCCTCCCAGACGGGGGGGATCATCGCCGTCGGCAAGACGAGGAACGGCCATACGGTGGTCGTCGAGTATACCGGCGTCTGCCTCCACCTGGACGAGAGCGGACGGGAGGTGAAGAAGTTCTCGACCGGCGCGGTCACCCTGGGATCGATCGGTACGCACGCCGACGTTCTGCCCAACGGCCACGTGGTCATCCCGCAGTATTCGCAGAACAAGGTGGCCGAGTACGACGCGAAGGGCCGCAAGGTCTGGGAGGTTTCTGCCAACCGGCCGACCGCGGTGATGCGCCTTCCCAACGGCAACACGCTGGTCACCAGCCGCCTCAGCCGCTCGGTCGAGGAGATCGACCGTGGCGGCCGGCAGGTATGGCAGTACCAGGGCGACAACGCAGCCCCCAACTACATGCTCTACGCACGACGGCGCTGACAGGCGTCCTTTGCCTTCCGTGGGACGGATTTTCAATCCGTCCGGGCATGAAGCCGGGACGGATTGGAAATCCGTCCTACAACCCCCGTGCGCGCCACTGCGTTTCCTTTCGGGACAATCGGCCGGCCGTGTCGCTGTGCGTAGACTTGCGTGAACTCCGCGCCCAGGAACAGGATCTGGGCCGAGTAGTAGACCCAGACCAGGAAGACCGCCAGGGAACCTGCGGCCCCGTAGGCCGAGCCGATGCTGCTCGAGCCCAGGTAGAGCCCGATCAGGAATTTGCCGACGGTGAATAGCAGCGCCGTCACCGCCGCCCCCACCCAGACGTCGCGCCAGGCCACCTTGGCATCGGGCAGCACCTTGTAGAGCAGCGCGAACAGCAGCGTGATGACGGCGAACGAGACGCCAAAGTCGGCGACGCGCAGCCATCTCCCCGAGTCCGGGAGCAGTCCGCCCGCGTAGTTGCCCAGGGCGGTCAGGGCGGCGGAAGCCACCAGCGACACCAGCAGCAAAAAGCCGATCGCCAGGACCATCACGAATGACAAGAACCGATCCCTGATCGCTGCCCACAGTCCGGATGGCCGTTGCGCCTCGACCTCCCAAACGATGTTGAGGGCATCCTGCAGTTCGGAAAAAACACCCGTCGCGCCGAGTAGCAGCATGACGAGGCTGACCAACGTGGCGAGCACTCCCGTCGTCGGCTCCTGGGCGTTGACGAGCAACGTCTGAATGGCCTGGGCACCTTGCGGCCCGACCAGATCCCGGAGCTGGGCCACGAGTTGCCCCTCGGCCGCCTCCTTGCCGAACGTCAAGCCGGCGATGGCGGTCACGACGACCAGCAACGGCGCCAGCGACAGCAGCGTGTAGAATGCCAGGGATGCCCCCAGACGCGGCGCGTTGTCGTCCCACCACTCTTTCGCCGTGTCCCGCAACAGTTCCCAGGTCTCGGCCAGGTTCATGGGTCGCCTCCTCGTTGCTCGCTACGAAATCGCGTGCAACCGGCGTGCCCTTCCAGCGAAGTCCTCGCAAACCCGAGCAAGAAGGCAAGTGTCGAACGACTGTCAGGGATCGAAAGCGGGAGGCGGTGCGAGCCAGCCTGGTCACCCTGGCGCGGACGCTCGGCACCCTCTGCTGACAGCGGGCCGTCAATCGACGATGATGCGGACGACCTCGATGCGGACCCAGAGCGGATCGAACTCGTGACGGAGGCCCTTGCCGAGGTGATTGTCCTGGTAGCGGCCGCGCTGGTCGTTGAAGCCGAGCCAGAGTTTTTCGCCGTCCCTGGTCAGCTTGATCTCGAGCGGCTTGCCGGCCGGCCTGCTCTTGTGCAGTGCCGGCCCTTCTGTCTTGAACAGCACAGCGTAGGCGTGGCTCGCCTCCGAAGACAGCGCCAGCCGCTGCCCCGTCCCGTCGTCGGCGACGCCATCGGGGCCAGCGACGTTCTGCCCCGGTCCATCGCCGTTGCCGCGGTCGATGCTGCCGCCTGCCCAGATTCGCACCACATCGCCCTTGCGGACTCCCCCTTTGACCTTCAGGGGCACTTCCGTCCAGGCCTCCTTGCGCACCGCAGTTTCGAGCATGTCCTGTGGCACATAGTGTGTCAGCACGCGGCTTTCCAGCTCGGCCGCCGGTGCTGCCAGGACGATGCCGAGCACAAGGACAAGGGCCGTCGCTTGCATGAGACTTCCCTCGATTCGTGGGGCAGGCTTCCAGCCTGCCACTGTTTGGCAGGCTGAAAGCCTGCCACTGTTTGGCAGGCTGAAAGCCTGCCCCACGGTTAGCGGCACGCCTTGAGGAACGCCACCAGGTCGGCCAGTTCCTGCGGGGTCAGCAATTTCTCCAGACCCGTCGGCATGATCGAAACCTTGCTCGGTCCCATCTCCTCGATGTTGCGACGGGAGATGCGCACCTCCTGGTCCGCCCCCAGCGTCAGTACCACCTCGTCCGCCGACTCGATGCGCACCAGGCCATTGTATACTTTTCCGCTCTTCGTAGTCACCGATACTGGCTCGTAACTGCGCACTAAGCTGGCGCTGGGGAAGAGGACCGACTCCAGCAGATCGCGCTCGGTGCGGATCTGGCCAATGCGCGTCAGGTCGGGGCCGATCTTGCCGCCGACGTAACCGATGGCGTGACACGACACACACGCCGTCTTCTGGCTGTTGAAAACAGCCTGGCCGCGGCGGACGTCGCCGCCCTTCAGCGAGCCGAGCATCTTCTCCAGCTGTGAGCGCTGCTCCGCCGCGCCAACGTCGAGGGCAGCGTAGAGTTCCTCCGCCTGCCGCCCGACCGCGGCGCCGAACTTCGCCAGGCGCGGCTTCAGCGTCTCGACGCGCAGGCTCACCAGGGCCGGCGACGTCTTCAGCGCCGCGACGAGGGCCTGGCCGACGCGCTCATCGCTCGATTTGGCGAACGCGTCCACCAGCCGGTCCAGTTCGATCGGCCCAACACTCTTCAGCGACCCGGCCAACGTGACAAGCTGTTCACGGGTCAGCCGCGCCTTCGACAGGACGTCGGCGGCCAGCGACCGTGTCGCGCCGGGCTGGTCTGCCTTGACCTTGTCACGCAGGAAGTCGAATTGCGCCGACCCCACGTCGGCCACCCCGCCCGGGACGGCGGCGAGGGCACCGAGGCGCACACTCGCCTCCGCCTTGCCCTTCGCGGCAACGGCGAGGAGCTTCGTTGTCAGCTCGCTCGCCTGGGGTTTGCCCAGCGGCAGAACACGAACGGTCGCCACTGCCTCGCGGACCAGCTCAGCGTCTCCTCCCGCGAGGACTTTCGTCAACCCGCTGACCCATCCCGCCGGCACCTCCTTTAGGCCGGACCGAGCCATCGCCTTCAGGACCGTCTGCCGCGTTTGCTGCGGGGCCGTCACGTCGCGGAGGCGCTCGTCGAGCAGTTCCTGTACCGGCTTGGCCCGCGCGAACCGGGCCAGCAGGCCGACCAGTTCCTCCCGCTCCGTCGCGGGGAAGTCTTTCATCCCCAGCCGATGGCGGAGGAAGCCGGCGAGCGTTCCGCCCCACTCGGGATGACGGCCAACGATCCACGAGGCGGTCTCTTTCAGTGCCGCCTGCGGCGCGACGAGTTCCCGTGCCAGCGCCTGGGGCGCGAGCCCGCCGCCGTCCATCTGGTCGAGGGCGACGAGGGCCGCCCGCCGGATCAGGGCCTCCTTACTCGCCAGGCCGCGGGCGGTCCCCTTCGCATCAGCGATCTCAATGAGTGCAAATGTCAGGGAATGCTCGAGCGCCCGATCAGCGGGCTTCGCAGCGGCATCAAGCAACGCGGGGACCACCGAATGATCGCCGATGCGACCGAGCGCCTCCGCGGCAGCCCGCGCGTTGTGCGCCGAATTGCCCTTCAGCAGCCCGAGCAGCGCCGGCACTGCCTCGCCGTCGCGCCGGAGGCTGATGGAGTGAATCGCCGCCTGCCGCACCGTCTCGTCGGCGTCGGCCAGGGCGTGGCGCACCACGGCCTGTGCGTCCGCCCCATCGATGCGCGTCACGGCCCAGACAGCATTGCATCGCGCCTCCGCCGAGCGCCCCTTGCGGAGGACGGACAGGATCGCCGTGACGCCCTCCGCTCCCTTGCTGCCCAGGACCGCGACGGCCCGCCGCCGCACGGCCGGGCGCGGGTCGTCGAGCAGCCGTGCCAACTCGCCGGCCGTCATCTTCGACCACGCCAGCTTCAACCCGCGCGGGTCGGCCAGCCGCGGCGCTCCTTTGCGGCGGATGCGGTAGATCGCCCCGAGGACGTCCGGCTTGACGAGTTGCGAGGTCGGGCAGCAGAGCTTGTACCAGCCGCCCGTGTCAACGACCAGCAGGCTGCCGTCGGCGTCCTCAAGCACATCGGTCGGGTGGAAGTCGCGATTGTCGGAGACGAGGAAATCGCTATCACCGCTCTTGAAAGTCGCTCCTTCGGCCTCGAGGACATGCCGCGTCACCTTGCGCAGGTTGAACAGGGCGGCGAACAGGTTGTCCTGGTAGTCCGAGCCAAACAGGCGAGATTCGTAGCGGGTCAGGCCGGCGGGAGCGGCGGGGCCGAGGTGCGTCAGCACCGGCATCAGGTGAGGACTGGTCCACGGGTGGTCATAGATGACCGCGTGGTCCTTGCCGTAGATGCCGCCGTAGATCGCGTGGATGAGGCCATCCCGTTGACCGCCGCCCGGGTGCTGGAAGAACGTCGTCGTGAAGATGCGCTCGCCGCCAGGCGTGAACACTAACTCCACCGGGTTGTCCATGCCGCCCGTCATCACCGGCTCGATGCCCGAGCCATCGGGCCGGCAGCGGAAGATATGCGACGCCTTCGTGACAAGGGGCTTCCGGCCTGGCCGCTCGTAGGTCTGCTCGGCAAAGGCTCCCTTGCACCAGTAGATCCAGCCGTCGGGGCCGGCGTAGGGGCCATGCAGGTCATTGCCGCAGCCGGTCAGCGTCTTGCCCTTGAACCACTCGCTGCGCTGGTCGGCGACCCCGTCGCCGTCGGTGTCGGTCAGTTTCCAGATACTCGGCGGGGCGGACACGTACAGCGAGCCGTCGTGCCACATCGCCCCCTCGGGGAACATCATCTTGTCGGCGAACACGGTCGCCTTGTCAAAGCGGCCGTCGCCGTCGGTGTCCTCCAGGCGGACGATGCGGTGCGTTGGGTTCTTGACCTGCTGCGCCAGAGGGGCGTTCGAGCCGGATGAGTCGGCGACGTAGAGTCGGCCCTGTTCGTCGAAGTCAGCGACGATGGGCCGGTCGACCAGCGGCGGGCCGGCGACGACCTCGATCTCGAAGCCGGGCGGGAGCGTGAAGGTGTGGCCGTTCAGCTTGACCTCGATGGTCTTCGCTGGAGGAGGCATGGGAGCGAACGTCCACACCACAGCGGCCGACAGCAGCAAAGCGACCAGTGCCAGGCGTCTCATGCGGCCCTCTCCCATTGGAAGCGGGGCCTCTTTTCGATTCGCCCCGCGCCTCGAGTCGATCCAGTGCGTCGAAGAGGGATTTTACGCCTGCGCGCTGTCCGCCGCAAGCAAACGTCTCGGCGCAGGGGGGAGGGGGAACAGAAAGGAACCTGCTTTGCCAGGCGAGCGGAAGAGAGGTCAGGCGGACTTCTTGTCAGTGCCGGCCGGCTTCTGGTCGAAGAGGCGGGCCTCGCCACGGACCATGGCGCCGGTCACCGTGAACTTGCCCTTCGGCTCGATGTCGGGCAGCTCGAACATGATGTCGGTCATGATCTCTTCGACGATGCTGCGCAAGCCGCGCGCCCCGGTATCGCGCGCCCGGGCCTTGACGGCGACCTCGCGCAGGGCCTCTTCCTCAAACTCCAACTCGGCTCCCTCCATCTCGAAGAGCTTCTGGTACTGACGCACCAGCGCGTTCTTCGGCTCCGTCAGGATGCGCATCAGCGCTTCCTCGTCGAGCGGGTCGAGCGGAGCGAGCACCGGCAAGCGACCGACAAACTCCGGAATCATGCCAAACTCCATCAGGTCATCACTGGTTACCTGCGCCAGCATCTCGCCGAGGGTGCGCTCGGGCTGCGCGGTGCTCTTGAAGCCCATCGTGTTCTGTGTCAACCGCCTGGCAATGATCTTGTCCAGTCCGACAAACGTGCCGCCGCAGATGAACAGGATGTTCGACGTGTCGACCTGGATGTACTGTTGCTCGGGATGCTTGCGTCCACCCTGCGGGGGGACGTTGCTGACCGTCCCTTCGAGCATCTTCAACAGGGCCTGCTGGACGCCCTCGCCGGAGACGTCGCGGGTGATGCTGACGTTTTGGCTGGTCTTGGCGATCTTGTCGACCTCGTCGATGTAGACGATGCCGCGTTGGGCCGCCTCGATGTCGAAGTCGGCAGCGTGGAGCAGCTTGAGCAGCAGGTTCTCGACGTCCTCACCGACGTAGCCGGCCTCGGTCAGCGTGGTGGCGTCGCCGATGGCGAAGGGGACGTCAAGGATGCGGGCGAGGGTCTGGGCGAGGAGGGTCTTGCCGCTGCCGGTCGGGCCGATAAGGAGGATGTTGCTCTTATCGATCTCGATTTCGGGGTGGGGCAGGTCGCCCATGCTGAGCCGCTTGTAGTGGTTATGCACGGCGACGGAGAGCACGCGCTTCGCGCGTTGCTGGCCGATGACGTACTGGTCAAGCTTATCCTTGAGGGAGCGCGGTGAGGGAATATGGGTGAAGGGGGAGCGCGTGCCGCTGCGGCGTCGTTTTTCCTGGTCGATGATCGACTGACACAGTTCGATACACTCGCCGCAGATGTAGACGTCGCCGGGCCCCTCGACCAGGGGACCGACCTCCCGATAGTTCTTGCGGCAAAAGGAGCAGTAGGCATTGCGGTTGCGGCCGGTTCCCCCGGCAGGCCGCCGACCCCCTCCCCCTGTGCCTGCATCTTTAGTCGGCATGCGGTCTCCTTGAACAGGTCAGCCCAACCCGGCGATTGGTCAGGATCGGGGCTTCAATGCGGCCACGGCTTTTTCGGTGTGAAGAACCAGGTCAACCCTACCCGGCGCCCGGCGGGATGCCCAGCGGTCGGTGTGAGGTGCGAGCCTCGCAAAAAACTGTGACAAGACCTACTTACAGATTCTACGACGCAGCGAGGGCCGGTGCAAGGACATTCAGGGGGCCTGGGGCGGCTCACTCGGTCGGATGCCGTCGCTGGACGGCGGGCCCGCCTGGTGGGGCGGCTCCGGCGGGGCAGTTGCCTGTGCCGGCGTCGCTTCCTTCCGTTGCATCTCGGCGCGGAGCTTCTCCGCGAGCTGGGCTCGAATCTGCTCGAACTCTTCCTTCGTCAGAACGCCCCGCGCATAAAGCTCGCGGAAATGCGACAACTGGTCGCCCGCCGTCAGGCCCGCCGAGGCGGAGCGCTTGCGCCAGCGCTCGACGAGGCCGATCAGGACGGCCCCAAGGATCAGCGCACCGACCAGCCCGAGCGATGCCCAGACGAGCTGCATTTTCATCTGGGCGAGCAAGACGGCCCCGTGTCCGATCATCCCTGCACTGCCCATCGCCTGCCTCGCTATCCGCAACCGAGGGTCGCAAATCTCCCGGCGGAGAGGCTTGCGGCGGCCCGGCGCTCCGTTCGTGCTCTATTATAGCGCGAGCCTGCCGGCGGCGCTCAAAATCTGTACGTTCACCGGAGAGAGTTGTACGCGAGCCCGGATTCACAGGCCACACAACCGATTGGCTGGGTGTCGTTGCCGTGGCCGGCGCCGCCCGCGTGCTCGCCCCACCCCGCGCCGCCCACTCCCCGGCGAGCGGGGCGTGTGAGCCCCCTGATTCGTCGGCGCCATCAGGGGGCTCACGCCCCCCGC
>JACOUH010000226.1 GCA_016177925.1 Planctomycetota bacterium
ACTTCTCCTGGGGCGAAGAGAGGTCAATCTAGGCCCAGCCGATACAACCGTCATTACTTCTGGCGTCGTCCACTAGGGCCGTTTCCTGTCCCGTTGGTCGATGCGTTGCAGGGCCGCGCGAGCCTGTCTGGTGAGGCGGGCCTCGAGGGCCCCTTTCGCCAGCCCCTCCAGCAGTTTCCTCGCTTCCGGCGTACACGCCTGCTCGAGCACCTCGACCGCACGCATCATTCGCAACGACTCCGGCCCGGAAAGCGGAACCGTCAGCCGGCGCAGTACCACGCTGATCCGCAACTTCAGGTCCGCCGACGACGTCGTCTTCAGGGCCTGGCGCAGGGCCGGCTCCGCCCCGTCACCCAGTTTCTCCAGCTCCTGCGCCGCGCCCTGCCAGACCTTGAACTTGTCGCTGTCGAGGTCGGCGATCAGCCGCTCGATCTTCTTCACATCGACCGCGACCGCCGGCTGCAGTTTCTCCTTCAACAGCGGGACGGCGACGTTGGGCTGGCCGCCCAGCGACAGGACGGCCTGATACGCCTTCGCGGCGTCCTTGTCTGCCAGTGCCTCCCACAGTTTCTCCGCCCCCTTCGCTGTGAGGGCCTCTTTCGGCCTGGCTAGCTCGTCGAGCTTCCAGACGCGGACCTCCCCCAAAGTCTTGGACGTGAAGCCGCCGCAACTGACCAGCGACCGTCCGCCCGGGGCGAACCGCACGCACTCGACCCACTCCTTATGCCCCTCCAGGTTCGCTCGCCGCTGTCCGCTGCACACCTCGAACAGCTGCACCTCGCCGTACTGCGCCAGGTCTCCTCCGCCCGTAGCGAGTGTCGCTCCGTCGAGCGAGAAATCCACCCACAGAACGTGTCCCTTATTCCCGGTGAGCTTCGTCAACTCCTTCCCTGAGTCCGCGTCCCACAGCTTAATCTCACCCGGCGGCGGCTGCTGCCCTCCTGGCCGATCGCACGTCGCCAGGAGCTTGCCGTCGGGCGAGAAAGCGACGCACTGCGTCCCCCGTGCGTGCGCCTCAATGGTCCGCTGCAACTTGAACGTTGCGGCGTCCCAGAAGCGCACCGTACCATCGAAGCCAGCGGTGGCGAAGGTCTTCCCGTCCGGCGCGTAGACCGCCATCCGCACGGCCTGCTTGTGCTCCGCCAGCGTCGCCTTCTCCTTGCCGGTCGCCACGTCCCAGACCTTTACGGTCCCGTCCCAGGACGTCGAGAGCAGCAGCTTGCCGTCGGGCGAGAAGGTGACGCCGAACACCAGGCCCTTGTGCCCGTTCAGGGTTGCCGTTTCCTTGCCCGTCGCCAGGTCCCACAGCTTGACCTCCCCCGGCACCAGCGGCTGAGCGTACTCGCCGGTGCAGGACGCGAGCAACTTGCCGTCGGGCGAAAAGGCCCCCGTCCAGACGCGTGCCCCGTGCCCGCTCAGTACGACGCGCTTCTTGCCCGACGGCCAATCGTGGACACTGACCGATTTCTCCTCACGAGCCAGCGCGACCTGCTTGCCATCCGTCGAGAAAGTGACCGAGAAGAAGATGCCCTTGGGCGGCGGGTCGAAGTCTGGTTGCTGCAGGAAGGGCGCGTCTGCAGCCCGGGCCGGTCCGGGGGAGATGAGGACGCAAGCGGTTAGCGCCGCCAGCCAGGGCAGGGCCCGACGGCACCGATACAGCGGCAGGCGGTCGTTCGGGAGTATCATCGCGTTGTGCCCTCTGCGGAGGCGGTGAAGAGCGAGCGGGAAGCGCATTCTGGCACGACCCTGCGGGAAGCGTGCGCCATGCAGGTCATTGTCCCGCTCGGGGGACGCGCGGCAAGTCTGGAAGCCAGCGCCGCCGACCGTTCGCCGACCTGGACCGACTGCTCGCCGAACTGCGGCGGCTGGTCTGACGGGGAAGACACGGCAGCGGTCATCTGGTAGAGTGATCGCAGTAGTGTAGGAGGAAATGTCATGAGTTCGCAGACGATCACTGCTCCGAATCCCGTTGTCTCGCAAGAGGTTCTCGCCTTTGCCGAGGAACAGGGCGTTTCCAAGCTCTTACCCCAGTTCATTGAGCTGGCCAGACAGGTTTTTCCGATGGCAACGAAGTTCGACGTCTTCGTGGAGGATGACCCGGAAATCCCCGACCGTTACATCGTCCTTGAGCTGCGCATGCGACTCACGTTGCCGGAAGTGAGAGCCGCTCGAGACAAGTGGAGCGAGGGATTCTTTCGCATCTATCCCTACCCGCGCACCTGTGTGTTCCGTCTCTCCTTGGATTTGCAGTAATGGACTTCCGCGACTATCTCGCTCTGGCGGACACGCTCGCCAACGGCACGACGGAGGCGGACTGGCGCTCCGGGATCAGCCGGGCATACTATGCCGCCTTCCATGTCGCCCGCCTTCTGTTGGCAAGCCTGGGCTTTCGCGTGCCTCGTGCCGATCGGGCTCATCCATACCTCGTGGCTGCGGCTGTCGAACGCGGGCGATGCCGCGGTGAGAAAGGGGGGTGAGGACCTGGGTGACTTGCGAAGGGATCGGAACAAGGCGGATTATGACGAGCGTGCCACCCTGTCGCAAGTAACAGCCCTCGACGACGTCGACCAGGCAGAACAGATCATCAACGCCCTCGATGCCGCGGCCATCGAGCCGGTGCGCTCGCAGATCACCGCCGCCATGCGTGACTACGAACGCGACGTCCTGAAGGACGTGACCTGGTAACCTCCGCCTCCCTGACAACCAGGCTTGCCTGCCGGCTTTTCGGCGAATCTGACAGGGGATGATCAACGACACCCCAGCCCGGTTGCGCTCGTGACAATCTGTACGCCGCCGACTACTCGCCGAACTGTGGCTGTTGGTCTGACGGGGAAGACACAGCGGCGGTCATCGGGTAGAGTGAGGGTAGTATTGGCAGGAGGAAATGTCATGAGTTCACCGACGTCCACCGCCCCGGTCCCCGTCATTCCGCCCGACGTGCTGGCCTTTGCGGAAGAGCAAGGGGTTGCCGCCTACATCCCTCAACTCATAGACTGGGTAAGAGAACTTCTCCCCGCCGCGACCCGCCTTATCCTTCTTCTTGAAGACGACCCGGAAATCCCCGATGACTGGCACATCCTCTTTGAGGTCGATGCGCCGGTCGACGTTTCGGGGTATGTGGCCGCTCACCAGCGGTGGAACGAGGGACTGTCCCGACTTTGTCCCGCTCCGTTGACCTGCACGTTTCGGCTTCACATCAACCCGGTGGGCTGATGGATTTTCGCGATTACCTAGCACTGGCATTCACCCTGGCGAACGGCAGCACGGAGGCCGAATGGCGATCGGGCACGAGTCGGGCCTATTATGCGGCGTTTCACGTTGCCAGGCAGTTGCTTGCGGATCTCGGCTTCCTCGTTCCCCGCGTCGATCGGTCCCACGGCTACGTCTGGATTCGGCTGGCGAACTCGGGTGAGGCCACGGTAAACAACGCAGGGAATGACCTGAACGCCCTGCGTGGGCACCGCAACCGGGCCGACTACGATCCTCACCGCACCCTCGTCCAGGTGCTCGCCCTCGGGAATGTCCAGCTTGCCCGCGGGATCATCAACGCCCTTGATGCCGCGGCCATCGAGCCGGTGCGCTCGCAGATCACCGCCGCCATGCGTGACTACGAACGCGACGTCCTGAAGGACGTGACCTGGCAACCTCCGCCTCCCTGACAACCAGGCTTGCCTGCCGGCGTCGTTTCGGCGAATCTGACAGAGGATGATCAACGACACCCCAGCCCGGTTGCGCCCGTGACCACCGACAACAACCCCGCGACTTCCGACCCGCTCCGGCAGGGCCTCGACTCTCTCGGCGTCTCGCCGGCGCGCCTCGAACTGCTCCAGCGCCTCGGCCTGGAGACGGTCGGCGACCTGCTCTTCCACTTTCCGCGCGCCTACGAGGACCTTACCGAGGTCCGCCGCATCGCCGAGCTGACCGAGGGCGACCTGCTCACCGTGCAGGGGGAGGTCGTCGAGATCGACGGCCGCGAACTGCTCAAGGGCGGCTGCGTCGTCAGCGTCGTGCTGTCCGACGATGGGCGGCACTGCCTCGAGGGCCTCTGGTTCAACCAGCCGCATGCCGCCGCCCGCTTCCGCATGGGCCAGCGCCTTGCCTTCAGCGGCAAGCCGAAGTGGTTCCGCGACTACCGCCGCAACCGCGAATACTGGCAGATGACCTGCCCGCGCGTGCAACCCCTCGACGGCATTGCCGCGGCAGACGGCGGCATCGTCCCCGTCTATCCGCTGACGGAGAACCTCCGCGTCGACCAGCTTCGTCCCGTCATCAAGACCGCCCTGGTCCGCCATGCCGCGGACGTCCCCGAACCGTTGCCCGCGTCGCTGCGCCTGAAGCACAACTTCCTCGACGCGCCCGGTGCCCTGCACGAGATCCACTTCCCGGCCGACCTGCCCGGCGCCGAACAGGCCCGTCGCCGTTTCGTCTACGAGGAATTGCTGCTCCTTCAGCTCGCCCTCGCCCTGCGTCGCCGCGAGGTCCGCGACCGCCAGCAGGCGCCGCTGCTGCCGTGCAGTCCCGCCATCGACGAGCACATCCGCCGGCTGCTGCCGTTCCGGCTGACCCAGGACCAGGACCGGGCAGTCGCCGGCGTCTGCCGCGACCTGGCGCAGAGCCGGCCGATGCAGCGACTCGTCCAGGCCGATGTCGGCGCCGGCAAGACGGCGGTGGCCGTCTATGCCCTGCTGGTCGCCGTCGCCAACAAGCATCAGGCAGCGCTGATGGCGCCGACCGAGGTCCTCGCCGCCCAGCACGCCCGCACCCTTGACGGCTACCTCGCCCGCAGCCGCGTCCGTCGCCTGCTGCTGACCGGCGGACTGCCCGAGAAGGAACGCCGGCGTGCGCTGGAGCAGATCGCCGCGGGCGAAATCGACCTCGTCGTCGGCACGCAGGCGCTGGTGCAGTCGGACGTTCGCTTCGCCCGGCTGGGGCTGGTAGTCATCGACGAACAGCACAAGTTCGGCGTCAATCAGCGGGCTCGCATGCGCTGGGGCGGGGTGCAGGGCCAAGCGCTCGACCCACACTATCTCGTCATGACTGCCACCCCGATTCCGCGCACCATCGCCCTGACTGTCTTCGGCGACCTCGACGTCTCGTTGATCAAGCAGCTGCCACCGGGGCGCCAGCCAGTGCGCACACGCTGGGTGCGCACCGGCCAGCGGGAGGAGGTCCACGAGCGCGTCCGCGCTGGCCTGCGCCAGGGACGGCAGGCGTATGTCGTCTGTCCGCTCGTGGAGGAATCGGAGCGTTTGAATCTGAAATCCGCGGCCCAGGTGCAGGCGGAGCTGGAAGCGGGGCCGTTCCGCGGCTTCCGCGTGGGTCTGCTGCACGGCCGGCTCGAAGACCAGGCCAAGGACGCCGTCATGGAGGCCTTCCGCACCCGACAGCTCGACCTCCTGGTGGCGACCTCGGTGGTCGAGGTTGGTATCGACATCGCCAACGCAACGCTGATGGTCATCGAGGACGCCGACCGCTTCGGCCTGTCGCAGTTGCACCAGCTGCGGGGCCGCGTCAGCCGGGGCGCCGTCGCGGGAGAGTGCTACCTGTTCGCCGATCCGCAGACGGAGGAGGGGGAGAAGCGGCTGCGCACCTTCGTCCGCACCACCGATGGTTTCACGCTCGCCGAGGAGGACGCCCGGCTGCGCGGCCCGGGCGAGTTCTTCGGCACGCGGCAGCACGGCATCGGCGACCTGCGTTTCGCCGACCTGTCGCGCGACACCGCCCTGCTGCACCTCGCCCGCAAGGACGCCTTCGCGCTGGTGACGCAGGACGCAACGCTGTCGCGTCCCGAGCACGCTGCGTTGAGGCATGCCGTCCTGGCTCGTTACGGCCGCACCCTCTCCCTCGCCGCCATCGGCTGAGTCCGCGACCCCGAAGAAGAGGGCAACCACAAAAGACACGAAACACACGAAAAAAAGACAAAAGAAGAGAGAAAAAGGAATAAACAACGCAGGGGAAGACAACCTCTAACCGGCGGGATGGGATCGTTCCTGGACGCGTCGCCGTTGGCCCGTAGGATGATTGGGAGTCAAGGTTTGCCGGAGTAGGAGAGTTTGGCTCGGAACCCTTGTCCACCCGCGCCCTTTCCTTCTCTCTCTTCTGTCTTTTTTTCGTGTATTTCGTGTATTTCGTGGTTGCCTTCTTCTGCATTCTCTTATGTCTGAACTGTGTCTGGTGACGGGTGGGGCGGGGTTCATCGGCTCGCACCTGGTTGAAGCGCTCGCGGCGGCGGGACGGCGCGTTCGCGTCCTCGACGACTTCAGCACCGGGGTGCGTCAGAACCTTGCTGACGTGCGGCCGGCGCCGGAAGTCGTCGACGGCGACCTCGCCGACGCCGCGGCCGTCGATGCCGCCGTGCGGGGAGCCGGCCTCGTCTTCCACCTTGGCGCGATCGCCTCGGTCCAGCGCGGCATCGAGGAGCCCGCCCGCATGCATGCCGTCTGCGCCACGGGCACGCTTCACGTCCTCGACGCGGCTCGCCGTTACGGCGTCCGCCGCGTTGTCTACGCCGCCAGCGCCAGCGCCTACGGCATCCCCGCTGGCGACGTTCAGTACGAAGACGATCCCGTCTGTCCGCTATCGACCTACGCGGCGGCCAAGCTGGCCGGCGAGATGTACTGCCAGGCCTTCACAGCCACGCACGGGCTGGAGACAGTGCGGCTGCGGTTCTTCAACATCTTCGGCCCGCGCCAGCGCGCCGATAGCCCCTACTCCGGCGTGATCGCCCTATTCGCGGCGGCGATGGCGGCCGGTCGCGCCCCCACCGTCTTCGGCGACGGCCGACAGTCCCGCGATTTCACCGACGGGGCGGACATCCGCCGTGCCCGCCGCGACCTTGGCTACGACCCGTCGGTCGACTTTGAAGAGGGACTCGCCCGCGTTCTCTGCTGGTACGGACAGGCGCCGGCCTGATACGATGGATCAGCCAACAACTCAACTGCCGACTTTCCGAGCGCGGCTGACCGAGGCAGGTCTTGCCGTCGAGGATTCGGCTGCGCTGTGTGCGGAGTACACGCGGACGCCCGATTGGTCTGAAGTCCGGAGACGGGCACTCGAAGAGAACCTGCTGGACAAGGGCAGCGCGGCTCGCATCACCAAACTGCTGCGGGCGGTGGAGCGGCGGGTCCTGCACGCGCTACCTCCCCTCTCCTGCCCGGGGTTGCTGTCGCGGTTTCTCGCCTCGCAGCGGGTCGCCGACGCCGCCAAGACGCAGCTGCTCTTTGTGCTGGCGGCACGGGAAGATGTCGCCCTGGCCGAGGCATACCAGCGGCTCATCTGCGGGCTCCTCATTCCTCATCGTCGCTGGGCACTCTCACCCGAGCGCCGTGGCGGATGGGGTGAACGAAATTGTGCTGCGCGACCCGTTCGAGGGTTCCATCCTTTGCGACTCGCGGCAGCAGCCACCGCTTCATCCACCAGCGCGCGATCTGCTGCGTCAGCTGCTTCGCGCCCTTTTGAGGCAGGATGAACTTCGGGTGCTTGTCCATGCCCAGCAGGTAGGCGTGGGTGTTCTCGGTCAGTTCCACCCCGTAGACCAGCCGCGGGCCGCCGTGGTTCAGCAGGTCGTCGGTGGGGAGTCCCAGCGCATCCAGGCCATCGCGGAGCTTCCGCAGCCGCGGGTTCACGCCCTCGCCGAAGACGCTGTTGACCTGCTGTCCCCGCTTCGACTGCGCGAGCAGCAGGGCGAGTTCGGAGACGGTCTGGTCGCCGAACTGAAAGGTGCCGATGCCCCGCGTCCGGCCGAGGTAATCGTAGCGAATGCCTGGGCCCGAGTTGGCGGCTCCCGGGTCGCGCGGGATGCTGATGCGGTCGTACTGACTCGGCCGCTGGCCGTAGAATGACGTCGTGCCGATAAAGGCGAGTTCGGCCGCCCGGCAGACCGGCTGCCCGGCCATCGAGGAGGCGATGACGCTCGGGATGCCGCCGTAGCGGCGGCGGTATTCGACCACCACCTCGGGGCCGACCATCAGCATGGCGACCAGCTTGCCGCCGAGGACTTCATTGTAGGGCGGCACGGCGCCGCAGACCGTCAGGTCGGCGATCGCGGTCCCGACCCGGTCGGCCTTCGCCTTCCGCACGATCTTGGCGACCGCGTCGCGGCCCTCGCGGCTGCTGACGAACTGCACGAGCATGTTTTTCGAGGGGGGGTCGCCGAAATATTGCCGAAGCACCCTGCGCACCGAGAGCAGGTTCGCGAGCTCGAGGGCCCGCTTGCTTCTGAACAGGGCGGACCGCGCCTGCGCTTCCCAGTGCTCTTCCCCCAGGTCGTTCGCCGGCTCGGACTTCTTGTACTCCCCGGACCCCATGAAGCGGTGGTGCTCTTTCCGCTGTTGCCGGCCCTCCTTGTCGAGCCGCGCGACCACGTCGGCGGACGGCCGGCTCAACTCGCGGGCGCTCAGGATTTCGTCCTCGAACAGGTCCACCTTGTAGATTTCGTCGATGGCGCCATCGACGATGCGCTGAAGCCACGCCGCGAGCTTCGCCGTCGGCCGCTCCATGAGTTCTTCGACAACCGCGTCGGATGTCCAGCCAATCTTCTCGTCGCGCGCCGTAACCGCCACGGCGGCGCTGCTCAGTGCCGCGATGCCGACGAGCGGGTGGCACGGCGCAGCGGCATCGCGGACCAGCACCATGACCGTCCGCCCGGGCACGCTCTTGTAGGGGTTCGCCCAAGTGTGGCGGAAGTAGCGCCAGACGTCGATCAGCCGCAGGCCCGTATAGGGGCAGCGCTCGTCCTCGCCACGGATGAACTGCAGGTAGGGGCTGATAGCTTCTGCGGCCACGCGGAGACCCTCTTCATCCGGCGCCCTGGCGATGCCGGTGAGCTTCGTGGCGAGTTCCTTGCCGTCGCGCATCAGAGAAAAGACCGAGAGGCACTGTCCCTCGAACAACTGCCGCGCTTCCATCGAGCGGATGAAGGCCGTGGCGGCCGGCTGGCGAAGTTGCTCATCGCGCTCGGCGTGCAGTTGGCTGCGAATGCGCTCGCGGGCCTCGTCGCCTTTGACGGCGCCGTTCTCCTCGCGTGAGATTTTGATTTCTTCCCCCGAGATACCGACCGACCAGCCCTGTTTCGCTAAGTCGGCGAGGACGTGCATGGCTGCGAGCAGGGGCTGCCGCCCTGGGCTGTCGCACTTGCCCTTGTCCTTGATCGCGCGGCGGCGGCAGACCTCGATGGCGGCGTTCCGCTCCTTATCACTGTCGTAACCGGGCAGGGCAGCGAGCTTGCGGGCGAAGTCGAGGAAAAGCGCAGCGGCGTTACTGCCTTCTGGCAGGTCGGGTTCAAAGGGCAACCGCTGGGTGTTACTCATGCCCGGCCCCCGCTACCCGAGAAGGAACGTCGCCACGTTGTCGCTCCAGACTTTCCGGAACTGGGCTAGGGCCTCGCGCTGGGAGTCGTGGGTCACCGCCGCCTCTGCTCGCGCCGCGGCAAGGAGGAGCAGGTCGATCTGACTGCGGAGTTCGCGGTTCTCTTTCGTCTCGTTCTCAATGAGCGGCTTGTAGAGCTTCTTGTAGAACGGGTGCTCGGGGTTCACGACGAGCACCAACAGCCCGTCCTTGAAGGCGTAGGTGAAAAACGAGGTATCCTTCACGCTGTCCTGCACGATGCGGTACTGGAGCGCGCCGCCCTCTTCGGGCGGGGGCACGTCGCGGAGCGAAGGGTGACGCTTCTTCAGGTTGTCGAGCACCCCCTCCTGTTCCGTCGAGAGGGCCTTGGGCAGCGGCTTCAGAAGCTGGTCCTTCTCGGAGGCCAGCCGCTCTACCTCGACCGTTCGATCGACCGCCCGGACCTGTAGGTGGGTGTGCCGCACGCGGCCGTTCAGAGCCTTGGCGAGGTTTTCGAGGTCGTTGCTGAGGATGTCAAGCAGGTAGTCCTGCGGCCGGATCTGCTGCTTTGTGTGAGTGATGCCGAACGCCTCGTCCAGGATGGGATCGAAGCGGATTTCGCAGCGCCACCAGTCGTCATAGTTCTCCCGCCGCTTGCTGCCCATGAAGAACCAACCGAAGTCGATCTCGCGCTTCGCGCGCACAACGGAAACGCCGGCGCCGTTGATAACGCCGAGCTGGCGTTTCTCTTCGTTCGATAGTTGGTGCCAGGTCCGGACGGGCAGTTCGGAGAACGTTATGACGACCGTGCCAGTGCCCTCGACGGCGCCGCTGGCGCCGCGCGCCTCCACAGTGTATTCGATGGGTTTGCCGTAGAGCTGCGCCCCCGGTTCCGGGGAATTCTCGTGCAGGTAAAGGGGGTCGAAGGGTTCGGCCTTGGAGCCATTGATGAGAATGGTCACGCCGCCCCAAAGGTAATACCGAAAAATGCGACCGAGCGGCGGCGCGAGTTTCCTGGCGATGGTGGAGACACGGCGGTGGTCGAGCCGGTCACAGCGCGTCCAGACGACCAGCGTGCCGGTCGGGCTCTGCACCTTCCCTACCCAGGCCGCGAGGGTCGCCGGCTTCGGGTCCGGCACCTCCGTCATGACGCCCTTCGCGATCTCGTCTACGTCCAAGTAGCTGTGGAGCACGGAGCCGGGCTTCAGCCAGGAGTAGACCTCGACCCGGCGCGCCTGACTCAGTGAGCTGTTCGGCAGGCCCATGCCGTAGCGCCCGAGACCGCTCCGATCATTAAACCTGGAACTGCCGCCGAATCGCAGCGCCTGCCGCAGGGTGTTCTTGTCCATGCCGCAGCCATCGTCGAGCACGGAGACGCGGAGTGGATACTCCAAACCCTCATCCTGCACGGCTATGTTAATGTTGACATGACGCGCGCCGGCCTGCAGCGAGTTATCGACGAGCTCAGCGATCGCGCTCTCGGTTCCCTTGTACCCTGAATCCCTCGTCGCGAAGATGAACCGATCAACAGCAATAATGGATGAGCCGGTTTCTTCGGACACGGCACGGCTCTGAGCAGCTGGTTGTTGATTCTTTCGAGGCATTTGTTCCACTCCTGGCTTTGGTGGGCGACAGCTGGCTACAAGAGTTCATGTGGCCTCCGGGTCCAGCTGGCGCTTGATCTTGGCTACCAGGGCTGTGACGGCGAGGTACTCCTCGTTCTCGTCGTCATATTGGGCGGTCTCCCAGAGCCAACCGGCTACAAACTGTCAGAGGGTCGTCCAATCTTACTCGGTGAGGGTAACTTGTTTGTCCATCGTCGTTGCTCTCCGACAGCCAGACTGCGCCGCCGCGCTTGTTGCGGGGCCATCATCCGGCGGCACCCTCGTCGGAGCCGTTGGCGCCCAAGGTTTCAAAACCCTCTTCGGGGCCCATAACCCGCATCTTGTCCAGAGTGCTGGTTTTTCGGCGTGCGGGCCACAGCGACCTGGTTTGCCCATGCCGCCCCATCGCGGGCTAACCGTCGCCGAACTGGGAGTTCATCTTCTTGAAGAACCCCCGTACCTCCCGCGCGAGGGCGAAGCGGCTCACCCCCAAGTGGGCTGCTATACGCTGGAGGGACCAGTCTTCCCAATAGGAAAGTTCCAGGGTCCGGAGAACGCGCGGCGGCGCCTGCTCGAGGATGTACTTCACGGTGTCGCGTATCTCAGCGTCCTCGGCGGGCGACGGCGGCGCCGGGGGCGTGCGATAGCGCTTGACGAAGGTGTTGTCGCCCTCGGCGACGACATCCTGCTGCCCTTGCTCGGACTGCCCTCCGGGGGAGGCACCCTGCCGACGGCGGGCGCCGAGTTGAGCCATGATTTTTCGCGCCGCATTCTGGACCAGCCCCTTGAAGTAGTGCTCGGGCTTGCCGCGGCGCACCGCGAACCGGGCGATCTCGGGGTTGAACAGCTGCTGGTAGGTTTCCGCCAGCACGTCCTCCTGCTCCTGGTCCTGCAGGTAGTAGCGGCGGCAGGTGCGGGCGGTGAGTTCCTTGAGCTTATCGCCGAAGACATCGACGACGCGGTCTTGAGCGGCCTTGGCGTTCGGGCCTCCGGATTGGGAAGTACACAGAAGTTGTTTCGGGGTGACGTGCGGAAGGGTGGCGTTGTCAGGCACGGCCATGCCTTTCAGCTACGAGGCCTCGTTGGTGTGCAGGGCCAACGGCGGCCCCGCAGACGGTAAGGCCTCGCAGCTAAGAGTTGTATTGCGGCACGTTGGCCGCCGACTGCGCTGCCTCACATTCTGTTCTATCCGGTGACCAGCGGCTGTGCAATCCGAGCCGGTCCTTTTTCTGGCATCGGGGCGCGGTGGAGGGCGGGGTCACGAGCATGAAGCCCGCGCCCCCGCACTCCAGGGATGTTCCCGGTCAGATGCGTTTACAGTTCTTCCTGCTGTTCGCTGGGGTCGCCCTGCTGCAGGTCTTCCAGGATGGTCAGGCCGAGTTTGAGGAACGTGCTCCAGTGCGCCTCCCGATGGTTCTCGTAGAAGAGTTTGTTGACCCCTTCCGTCTGGAGTTCGGCCTTGGCGAGCGCGAGGAGCAGCAGGTCCACGACCTGCCGGGCGCGCGGGCTGCCGCACTTTGAGATCTCCGTGTAAAAGACCTTGAAAAACGGGTGGTCGGTGTTGATCCAGGCTACTCGCTGCAGGCCGTTGCCGAAGCCCGGCTTGTAAAAGACGCCGCCCTCGGAGTTGAAGAACTTGATAGCGTACTTCTTCCGTTGGGCCTCCTCTTGCAGCGCCTCCTCGACCACGTCACGCGGCTTGCCAGTCTCCTTGACCTTCTCATCGACGGCCTTCTCGAAGTCCTTCTTGGCCTCGGTGGCGCGCTCCTCGGGCAGGGGCTGGTTGTCTCCCAGAACCGCGTCCGCGGCGGCGGCCGCGTCGGTCGCCGGGTTGGGCTGGTCGGGGTTCTCAACCTCCTTGCGGGCCCTCTTTTCTTCGTCCTTCTTGCGCATCCCGCGCTGGTTCTTCTCCTCGGCCTGAACCGCCTTGTCCACCTCGGCCTTGGCCAGGATACGCCAGAAGTCCTCGATCGGGCTGACCGTCTGCTTGTCGTTCCCGATGCCGAAAACCTCGTCGAGTTTCGGGCCGAACCGCACCTCGATGCCCCAGTGCAGGGCGTAGGACTGGAGGACCGGCCAGTCGCCCATGTCATTGGCCTTGTCGGAGATCAGAGTGGGGAAGACGTCGAGCGTGTCGATTTCCCGCTTGGCGCGGACGAATGACATGCCGCGGCGTTTCTTTCGGATCTGGAGGCGCTTGTTTTCGTCACTGTCCTTGGAGAAGTGCTTGCGAACCTCCTCGCCCTGGTCGTCGTATCCGGTCCGGATGCTCTCCGCGGCGAAGCCGTAGGGGAATCCCGCGACCTTGATCGAGATGACGTCCACCACGGCCTTGGGATCCTGACGGGCGGCCTGGACTTCCGGCCCCGAGAGGAGCAGTTCCAGGTGCTGGCTGCCCGTCTCCTCGTCCTTGTGGTACTTGACGATCAGCTGCTTGTCGAACTTGCACCAGGGGCCACCGTCCTTCTCGCTCTTGTAGTACCGCGCGTCCTCCATGAGGAACAGCGGATCGACCTTCTGCACGGCGACACCGTCCACGACCAGCCGAAAGTCGTCGAGCATGTAGCGGTAGACGACGCCGAAGTCGTCGAGCATCTGTCCGCGAAGGGTCGATGCGGAGCGGGCGCTGAGCTTGTCGGGCTTCTCCCAGACCACGATCGTGCCCGACTTGAGCGTGATCCGGTTCTTCTTCATGTACTCGGTGACGAACGCCGGCAGTTCGGACACCTCCTCTTCCGGGGGGACCGTGACCAGACCGTGCTGTTTGACGTTGTTGATGTCGAGAACGGCACGCGTCCAGGGCTGCTTCGCCCCGGTCCGTGTGTAGACCTCGACGCGCCGGGTCTGGTTAATGCTGGAGTTGGGCAGGCCAAAGCCGAACCGCCCGATGCCGGTGGGGTCGTCGAAGTGAGTGCCGCCACCCCAGGCCAGGGCGTAGCGAGCCATGTCCTTCATCATGCCGGGGCCGTCGTCGATGAAGGCCACGGCGGAGACAGCATCGCGCCGCTCGTGCTTGGCGCGCTCCTGCTCGGTGGGCCGCTTGAAGACGACCCAGACGTCCTTGGCGCCGGCCTCGAAGGCGTTGTCGATGATCTCGCGGGCGGCGCGGGCCGTGTTCTTGTACGCGCTCTTCCGCTGTGACTCGATGGCCTGGCGGCCGTCGAACAGGGGGAATTCGTAGTCCTCGGGCAACTCGGCGAGGACCGCCTCCTGACGCTCGACTTCAGTGAGGAGTTTCGGGTCCATCGCTTCGGGTTCCAGGGTTTCAACGCTCATTCTGACCGTACCTTTCATGATAAGGGTCGTGGCTGTGAATCACAGCACCTTGATCATGAGGCTTCCCGGGGACGCCCCCGTGAGCCTCGAAATTGAAATGTACGAGAATCGGCGGTCTGAGCGGCGAGGGGACGATTTTTCTTGAGATTCCTGAAGCGGCTCGCAGGAAAGGAGTTGCGGAGTTGGCCGGGCGAGGCTCGCCCCCGCCGACGCATCCTGACCAAACCAACCGATCGCCGAGGTCACCGGCGGTCCCGCTTACGGCGGCCGCGGCTGGCGGCCGGTCATCGACTACGGCGTGCGCGTCAACATCGAGCCGCTGAAGGTGGCCCGCGTGCTGCCGCGGGCCGCCGACCGCATCCACTGAGCGATGGGCTGGTCTGCCGCAAGCGGCTTCGGGTACAATGGGAGGTATGTGGCTCCAGCGGCCACGCCCTGTACATGCTTCATCGACTTGAGTGTGACTCATGAGACACATCCGTTTGACCGTTCGACATAACCCCCAGGACCCTGTCGACGACCTGAAACAGGTGGCCCGCCTGCGGCACGACCTGCAGTATCGCTCGCCTGTGTACATCGATCCCGAGAACCCCTTCAGCGAGACGCGCCGCGACGAATCTCGGAACGCTACCTTCGAGTTCGCCACCGAGACCACCGACGAGGTACGGAGAGTGTTGCGCGACTACGGCCACGACGGTCGGGTCACGATGACGGAACTCGGAGAGGTGGGGCTGGTCTGCGTCAAGTGCGGCTATTTTGCTGGATACGTCACCGTGTGCCCCAACTGCGGCCACCGGGACATCGACCCGTGCCCCCACTGCGGTCACGAGGTCGCCTGCGAACTCTATGAACCTGTCAGCGGCGACCTGTCCGTCTGCCCGGACTGCGGCCGCCACGTCCGCTTGCAGTTCAACCCACGCCTCGGTATCATTGGCGAGCCCAAGGCCGAGCCGGTCGTGGTCGTCCAGGATGCGCAGGAATAGCCGCCCATGCACTTCGACCACGAAGGCCATGTCGTCGTCACGCCGCGCGAGTGGCAGGCGGGGTTGGCGAACCCAGGGTGGTTGACGAGGGATGTCTGGCTCGTCGGCACCCCCTGGGCGTTCCCCACCTACGCCGCCTACCGCGAGTTCCGGGCCTTCCTCGCCGACCGACTCGGGGTCCACCCCAACAACATCGCGGTCCGAGGCAGTACCAAGATCGGCTTTAGCATCTCGCCGAAGGCGGACAAGGTCTGGTTGGCAATGCGGCCGGAGTCTGATCTCGACCTCGCCATCGTGGACCCGGACTACTACCACTTCTTTGAGCGGCAGGGGGCCCCGCCTGACCTGCTGGGTCATCGGCATGGCCTCCCGCGCTGGCGCTTCGGGTTGGTGTGTGGTCAACTCGCTCCGCGAGTTGAGGGGGGAAGAGCAACTCGCGGAGCGAGTTGACCACACTCGACGGCCGTAGAATGAGAAGCGTATGCCGACGCAACCGACACCCGTGGCCAACGACCTGGTGGAATACTGCACCGCCGTCCTGCAGCCCCTCTTCGACGAGAAGCGGGCCGTGGTCTGGTACGACCGCGAGGGCGTGCTCGAGGAGGTCCTCCGCGCCACCGCCGGCCAGCACGGCTGGCACATGGTCCCCGGTCCCGGCGCCAGGAACCCGCTGGCGGCACGTGCGGCCATCGAGGAACTGATTCATGCCGACGGCTGCCAGTGGCTGGCCGAACGCAAGTGCCTCGTGTATGTGGCCGCCGCGCGGCGACAGCCGTCGTGGTACGAAGACCTCGAGCTGGCCGGTCGCGCAGTCCAGAAGACCCTCGCTGAGCTGATCGCCGAGCGGCACAATCTGCCCACGCCTCGGGTCGCCGCCCTCATCAACGCCCGGGCGAGCAAGCGCCTGGTGGCGCAGTGGGAGCAACTTTTCCCCAACGGGACCTGGCTGCTCGATCTGGAAAAACTCGGGGCGGCCCTCCTGGCCCTCGCCTTCGGAGAGTCTAGCCTACTCACGCCGCAAAACGCGGTGGTTCGCTTCCTGCGTGACCCGGCCGCCCTCAACCAGGCCCTGCTCGCCGAGGGGCTGATGGGCACCTTCGTCCACGTCATCCGCACGCAACTCGGCTTCGGACGCCTGCCCGAGGCCGACGCGGTGAAGCCGGCCCTGCTCGTGCGGGCAATGATGGCGAGCGAGCTGATCCACAAGGGGGCCTGCGATACCGGACATGCGCTCCACAATTACCTCCCTCAGAAGAACCACCTCCCCGCCTGGGCGGCCCTGGCGGAGTCGGTCATCAAGGATGCCGACTGTCGGGACTCCTTCCGGCAGTTGGCGACCGAGGTGGAGGCCGAGGCGCACCTGGTGCAGCACGCCACCAACCTGCGTGCGTTGACGACGGTGGCCAGCTTGCCTTCCGTCGATGACCGCTTGCTGGAAGAGGCGATTGCCCGATGTCAGGCCGCACCTGCCGGCAGCGCCGGCGTCTGGAGCGAGCTGCGCGACTGGGCCGACGAGCGGCTGAAACTGGAACGGTGGGGAGCGGTAATCGCCAGCGACTGGGAGGTAGTCGGCAGGGCGGCCCGCCTGCTCCTTCGCTGCCAGGCGGCGGAGGAAGACCTCAACAGCTTGCCGGGGAACGTCGAGCCGGACGCACTGATCCGCCGCTACAGCGACCACGACAGCGGTTGGTGGCAACTGGACGATCTGCACAGGGGATTGGAGCTGCGCTTCGCGGACTGTCGCGCCGGTGTCGTCGAGCACCTCGGCAAGCCGGCCGTGGCCGCCCTGTGGAAGTGGTGCCGGCGCTTGGCACTGGCCTTTGCCGACGCCTTCGAGCGGGCCGGCTCGTACATGCCGGCCAACCCGGACGTCCTGCCGCATGGCCGATTCTGGAGTGAGCTTGTCGAGACGGGCGACCTCGGCGAGACGGCCGTGCTCCTGGTCGATGCCCTGCGGATCGACCTTGCCGAGAACCTTATCGCCCGGCTGCAGCAGCAGGGGCGGCAGGTATCCAGCCGGCTGGCCCTCGCTTCCCTGCCCAGCAAGACGCCGGTGGGGATGGCGTCGCTCCTCCCTCGGGGCGGCTCTCCCCTGGTCGTGCTGGTCAAAAACGGCAAACTGCGCTCGGAGATTGATGGCTTGGACGTGTCCGACCCCGACGGCCGCAAGGACCAGCTGCAAAGGCACATCTCGAATGTCGCCGTGGCCGAGCTAAAGAAGATTCCCGAGCTACAGCTCAAGCAGTAGGCGTCGGCCCGCCGTCCCGTCGTACTGTTACCGCGAGCTGTCCCCCAACGCCATCCTGATCTCCGGCGGCGAGACGACGGTGCCGAACCTTTTCGGCCGCAACACCCCCAAGAAGACCGAGCCTGGCCTGGTCAGCCAGTGGGACGTCATCGCCTTCGACGAGGTGGCTGGCCTCGATCGGGTGAGCGATCCCCAGGCCCTGCAAATCTTCAAGGACTACATGGAGTCGGGGGCTTACTCCCGCGGTAAGGACCCGATCACCGCCCACGCCTCAATGGTGTTCGAGGGCAACCTCGACCTGGATGTGCAAGTGGCTCTGCGAACCTCTCACCTGTTCTGCCCCTTCCCGGCACGGGTAGGCCACGACCGCGCCTTCCTCGACCGCTTCCACGCCTACCTGCCGGGCTGGGAAATGCCGCGCATGCAAACGCGGATGTTCGGCAGCTCCTACGGCTTCATCGTGGATTACTTTGCGGGGGTGCTCCAGGAGTTGCGGACTGCCTCCCACGCCACCGCGATCGATCGCTGGTTCGTGCTCAACTCGGCCGTGGACAAGCGCGACGACAAGGCCATCCGGCGGACCGTCTCGGGGCTGCTCAAACTCCTTCATCCGCACGGCGAGTACGGCCCGCAGGACGTGGAACCGCTTTTGCTCCTGGCGATGGAGGGGCGTCGCCGCGTTAAAGAGCAGCTCAAGCGCATGGACGGCCTGGAGTTCTGGAACACGCGCTTCGCCTTCCGCCCGCTGGACAACGGCCAGGAGCGTGAGGTCCCCGTGCCGGAGCGCAGCGAAGAGCGTTTCCTGGCCAGCACGGTCCTTTCTCCCGGTCGCCTGTTCTGCGTGGGCCGGGACCGTCAGAACAGACGGACCTGTCTGTTCCGGGTGGAGGTCGAGAAGTTGCCCGGCAACGGCCGCTGCCAGTTGGCCAGCCCTAACCGCGGCAACGTCGGCGACGCCCTGCATATCGCCTACGACCAGGTGAAGAAGAACTGGACCGACCTCGGTGTCAAGGACAGTCTGGTCCAGTGGGACCTGCGCGTGCAGATCGCCAACCCGATGGAGGCGGAGGAGCCTTCCTTGCTCGGGGTCCCTCTCTTTGTCGCTCTCGTCTCTGCCTTGCGCGGCCAAGCCCTGGCGAATGGCGTCGTGGTGGCTGGCGAGATGTCGGTCCAGGGGAACGTCGAGGGCATCGATGCCGTGGGCGAGGTCCTCCTGATCGCGCGCGAGAACGGGGCACTTCGAGTCACACTTCCCGCTCTGTGCGAGGCCGAGATGGCCGGGATTCCGAGAGAACTGATCGAGGGCTTGTCGATCTTCTATTACGCAAAGCCCAGCGAACTGATTACCCACGTCCTTGGTTCGCGCACCGATGCATCCTCCCCCTGAGGCCCCAGTTGGTGACCGGGATCATGCGGATCGGTGCAGGTTCTGATTGCCGAGCGCTGCGAACACCTGTTCTTTGCCCGGCGCGGCGGGGAATTGATACGAAGTCGATCGCTCCGGATCAACACTTCGGCCAGCCCGGCAACGGCTCGCGATTGTCAGCCTCGCGGGCCGCCGGTATGGTAGAGCAGAGGCCGGCCCGCCCGCATCGAGCCGGCCAGGAACCGCAAGCTACCTCCCATGGCGAGTAACGACGAAGACTGGAAGGCTCTCTGCGAAGCTGGCGATGAGGCCCTGCGCCGGAGGGACGTTGTCGAGGCCGTGGCACTCTACCGCCAGGCGCTGCCCGCCTGCGAGCGGGCCCTGGGGCCCGACGACGCCCACGTCGGGAACCTGCTCTACAGGTTGAGTGTCGCACTCGGAAGCCTGCGCAAGTACGACGAGGCGGTGCCGCTGCTGCGGCGGGGACTGGCCATTGGCGAGAAGGTGGTGGGACCAAACAACCCCACCCTGGGCTCGATCCTCAACACCCTGGCACATCTGCATTCCTCCCTTGGCGAGAACGACGAGGCCGAACGCTTCCTCTTGCGCTCCTTGACGCTGACGGAGAAGCATCCGCAGCCGAAGTCGCAGGGAGACTTTGCCGACGGCCTCAGTCAGCTGGCGTCCTTGTACCGAAAGCAGAGCCGGGGAGCGGAAGCCGAGCCCCTGTTGCGGCGGGCCCTGGCCGTCCGCGAGAAGGCCTGTGGTCCGAACGAGCCACGGCTGGCCGCGGACCTGCTCGCCCTGGGGCAGATCGCCCTCGCGGGCCGGCGACTCGAGGAGGCCGAGCCGCTCTTGCATCGCGCCCTGGCCCTGGCGGAGGCAGGCCATGAGGAGGGTCACCCGTTGGTCACGGAGGCCCTCCAGGCAGTAGCCCAGTTCCGCCGGCTGCAGCAGGACGGGAAAGGGTCGGTTGCTACCGGCGGGTCGGGAGTGCAGGTTTCACCTGAGTTGGCAGACTGGCGGGTTCGACTGGAGGTTGGCGACCGGGCCTGGCAGCAGGGGGACCTTGGGCGAGCCGAGGCCGAGTTCCTGGCCGCCGTCCAGGCCGTCGAGTGCGGCAAGCTGCCGCCGGACTGTCTGCGGCAGAGCCTCAGCCGGCTGGGAGCCGTCTGTCTCGCTCAGGGCCGGCTCGCCGACGCGGAACCGTTGTGCCGGCGAGCCCTTGCCGTGGCCGAGTCCCTGCACGGGCCCAACCACCCCGACACGGCCGATTGCTTGCACGACCTGGGAAGGGTGTGCCTGGGCCTGGAGAAGTTTGCCGAGGCCGAAACCCTGCTGCAACGAGCGACCATGCTCCGAGAAAGGGCGCTGGGGCCGATGGACTCCCAGACCGCTCGCTCCTTGCACTTCCTGGCGGTCGCCTGCGGCAAGCAAGGCCGCCTCGCCGAGGCCGCTTCCCTGGTCGGACGGGCGCTGACGGTGCTGGAGAAGTCACTTGGTCCAGGCCACCCGGACTGGATCGACGCTTTGAACACCCAGGTGCTGGTCCACCACGACCTGCGCCGCCCCGCCGACGCGGAGGCCCTGCTGGGACGGGCGGTGGCGGCCTGGAAGGCGGTCGCCGCGGAGCAGGGGCCGCAGGTGGTCGAAAGGGGACGTGCCCTGGCGAGCCTGCTCCGCAACCTCGGCCGACCCGCCGAGATCGAGCCGGTGCTGCGTCATATCGTGGCCTGCCTCGATCGCCGGCCCGTGGCCTGCGCTGCCGGCGGAGATTCCGCCCTGGCCATCGTCCTCAACGACCTGGTCGAGTGCTGTCACCAGGCGGGCCGGTACGTCCAGGCGGAGCCGTTCCTGCGCCGCTTGCTGGCCCTCCGCGAGCAGGAGGTAGGACCGGAACACCTCGATGTCGCCCGGCTCAGCAACAACCTGGTGGTGATCCTTCGCGAGCTTGGCCGGGGCGAGGAGGCCGAATCCCTGGGCCGTCGTGTCCTGGAGGTACGCGAGCGGCTCCTGGGGCCGTTCCATCCCGAGGTGGCTCAGGCTCGCAACAACCTGGCGGGGATCTGCCAGACCCTGGGCCGGTACGACGAGACCGAGGCCCTCTATCGCCGCGCCCTGGATGACTGGGAAGTCGCCCTCGGATCGGACCATCCCGAGGTGGCGCTCGGCCTGGGTAACCTCGCGGACCTCTACGTCATCTGGGGCAAGCCGGCCCAGGCCGAGGCCCCGCTGCGTCGGGCCCTGGCCATCTCCACCAAGCATCCCGGTCCGAACCACCTCGTACTCGCGGCTCGCCTTTACAGCCTCGGCAGGGTGCTCCGCCTGCTGCGGCAGCACAGCGAAGCCGAGTCCCTGCTGCGGCAGGCGTCCGCCCTGTTCGAGAAGGTCCCGGGGGCACTCGGCCTGATTCCGACGCTGCGCGAACTGGGCCTGCTGTACGCAGATCTCGACAGAAAGGCGGACGCTGAGAATTCCTTCCGCCGTTCTCTGACCACCGCAGAGAGGCTCTGCGGCGTGGACCACGCCGATGTGGTGTCCGTCTGCCTGGACTGGGCTGGCTGGTACCGCCGCTCCGGCCAACACGCTCGGGCCCTCCCCCTTTATCGGCGCGTGCTGGCCGCGCGGGAAAAGACGCTGGGGCGCAACCATGCGGACGTTGCCGTCACGCTGATCGACCTCGCGGTGATACACGGCGACCTGGGGCAGCTCGCCGAGGCCGTGCCGCTGTTCGAGCGTGCCCTGGCGATCCAGCGGGAAGCCCTGCCCGCAGACCATCCCGACCTGGCATCGGTCTGCGTTTCCCTTGCGGAGGTGCATCGCCGGCAGAACAAGCTGGCCCAGGCCGAGCCACTGGCTCGGCAGGGACTGGCCATCCGCGAGAAGGCACTGGGCCTCGACCACCCCGATACAGCGATCGCGGCCAACAATCTGGCGGTGATCGTCGATGCCCTGGGTCATCCCGACGAGGCTGAGGCGATGTACCGACGTGCCCTGGCCGCCCAGGAGAAGGCGTACGGGCCGGACCAGCTCGAGCTAGTCTACTGCCTGAGCAACCTGGCAGTACTGCTGTTCCGCCGCGGTGCCGCCGCGGAGGCGGAGGCTCTGGAGCGGCGTATCCTCGCGATTCAGGAGAAAGTGCTGGGGCCCGAACATCCGGCGATCGCTCTCACGCTGGGATTCCTGGCAAACATTTGCGCCGCCCTCGGCAAATCGGCCGAGGCCGAGGCGCTGTCCGAGCGGGGCCTGGACATCCGCGAGAAGGAACTCGGGCCGGCCCACCCCGCCCTGGTCCCGCACCTCGAGCAGCTGGCAGGGCTCCTCGCCGGCCGCGGTGAGGTGGCTCGGGCGGAGCGGGCCTACGAGCGAGCGCTGAACCTGCTCGAGAAGGCTCGGGGCCCTCAGGACCCCGACCTGGCCGGAGTGCTGACCAAGCTGGCGGAACTGGCCCACGCCCAGGGGAAGCTCAACGTGGCCAAGCCCCTGCTCAAACGGGCCCTCCGCCTCCGCGAGCGCGCCCTCGGCCCCGACCATCCCGAGGTGGCGCGCAGTCTGTTCGCCCTGGCGGAACTGAACGCGGCGCAGGGCAAGCCGGACTCGGCCCGGTCGTTGCACGAGCGGGCGCTGGCCGTCCGCGAGCGCGCTCTGGGCCCCGACCACCTTGAGGTGGCCGACAGCTTGTACAATCTCGGGCTGCTGTGCTACACCGCCAACGAGTTCGACCGGGCCGAGACGCTCTACCGCCGCGCCCTGGCCATCGTCGAGCGCTGCCTGGGGCCGGACCACCTTCAAGTCGCCCGCCTGCTCGACGCCTACGCCGCCCTCCTCCAGGAGGCGGGCCGGGCCGACGAGGCATCGACTCTGGAGCGCCGGGCTCGGTTGATCCGAGCGCAGCCTCGGTGACAAGGTGAACCGCAGCACGCGTCGACCGCACGCTCCGCGTGAGGAAGCTCTCTCACGGGAGCGCGCGATCGACGATAGGCAAGATATTTTATGTCGATCGCCTTGTCAGCCTGTCATTGAGATCATCGCCGAAAAGAGGTCTTGCACCTCCACTCCGAGAAATCGAACTTTTTTCCTCTTGACTTTCACTCACCTGCTTATTCCAATCCACCATATAGTCAGTTCTCTCGGACCGCCTCATGCGGAAACCGGTACCGGCATCCGACTGCAGCAACGTTGCCAAGATGAGTGAGCGTGCCTGCGCTGGGGCCGAGAAGAAGGCTCCTGATGGGAGGACAGCGCGAGCAAGTCTTCGCCGCGATCCACGGTTCGGGGTGCCAGGTAAGCGGGGAACAAACGATGAGCGCGAATCCGATCCTGGCTCAGGCGTTCCTGGTCGAGTTGGACGAAATCTACGCGAGCTTGCAACCACAACAGCCCGTGTTGTCGCGCGGGTTCGTGTCGGACCTGGAACAGGTCTACGGCTCCCTGCCCGTTCTGTCCGATGCTAACCTCTTGCTCCTTGCCGAACGATTTGAGGCTTGGCGGTGCCGGACGCGAGAAGAACTGCGAGGGGCATTGACCCGCTTGCCCGACGACGATCCCCTTCGTTGTCCGATCAGCCTGTTCCGCACAATGGATTACGGCAGGCTTGAGGTCGCTCATACGAGAACCTTGGCCTGGTTGCTCAATCCGTTGGGAGAGCATCAGTTCGACGACAAACTGTTGGGGGCCCTCCTGCGGCACCTCTCGGGCGGGAACCGTTTCGACCGACTAAGTGGGGTGGAGGTTCGGCGAGAGTATCCCATCGATGCGGCCAGCGAGAAAGGCCGGCTGGATGTCCTCGCAGAGGGGAAATGGGAGGATCGCGGCAAGTCAGATGCCTGGGTGTTGGTCATCGAGGCCAAGATCGACGCCTGGGAGGGAGAGGATCAGCTCTCGAAGTACGATGAGTGGCTGCGGTCCTACGCGCGGAACCGCACGCTGTTCCGCGTCTTCCTCACGCCCGATGGTCGGACAGCCGAAACCGGAGACGACCGCTGGGCACCATTGTCCTTTCTCCAGTTGGTGCAAATCTTCCGAAAGGTGTACGCCGAGTTGAGCAACGCGCCTGGATTTCACTTCTTGCGTTTCTACCTGGCCGGTGTGCTGCAAGACGTCTGCGGATGGCCGGCGCAGGTCACAGAAGACACTGCCGATCCGTACGCCGTCGTCTCATACCTGATGACCGTCGTCGATTCGCTCTCCGAGGGCACCCATCATGACCCCGCTCGGTAAGTGTCTGGTGTTCTACCTCAAGTATCCGGTGGAGATGGACCATCTCTACTGGGAGCCTGCGCAAACAGGAGAAAAGCCGGAGCTTCGCGACCTCGAAGATGCGGAAAAGATCCGTAACATGGCCGAAATCGTCGGCGAAAAAGCTACTCAGGAAGCGGTTGATTTCCTTGAACAATGCGCCAACAAGGTGCAAGAGTACCTGCTCAGTCTCAAGGTCCTCAAAGTCGTCAATAGATCGAGGCGGACCACGATGGCGCGCAATTGGGGGTTTCAAGCTTCTGTAGAGAGAGACCCCTGGGTCGCTGGCGGGTGGTTTCGCTACGGAGTCTTCATCAACGACTGCAGCGGGATCATCGTCCCTTGGCTGTGGCGCAACGGAGGTCGCGAGTGGGAAGGATTGGTAAAGAAGGTCCTGCGCAACCGAGCCCACTCCGGTTCTGACGGGGAACTGGTTTCCGGTGGTGGTTCGGTGGCCCTTGCTTCCATCCCCATCCTTGGCGAGAAACAGCAAGGCTTCGATGTGGACCGCGACGCCCTGGTTGCGAAAGTCGTCGATTGCTTCGCTGGGATTCGGGCAGATGACGTGAAAGCCATTGCGCAGAATGTCGGTGAAGAGGATGAAGGAAGACAAGACCTATTTCAAGAGTAGTCTCGTCGGCGACAACGATTCTCTTGTCGCCACCGATGCGGCCAACCCGACGCCCTACACGGTGACCGTGACCATGCACAACGGCAACGGCGGCAACCGCCAGCCAGACGTTTTCCTGGATCGTCTACGACGCCGCCCTGGCCGTCCAGGGGGCTTCTCTCAGTGCCACCGAAGGGAACGATCCCGGCAGCGTCACGGTGGCGACCTTCACCACGACCGACCTCGGCGCCCAGGCCAGCGACTTCAACGCCGAGGTCACCTGGGGCGACGGCAGCATCGATGTCGGGACCATCCAGGGCGGGGCGGGCAGTTTCACGGTGACCGGCGACCACAACTACCTCGAGGCGGGGAGCTACACGGTGAGCGTGGACGTCACGGCCCGCGGCCGCACCCGGGCCTCGGCCGCCAGCACGGCGACGGTGGCCGACGCCGCCCTGACCCTCAGCGGCGGCTTCGGCCTGGGGGTCATCAAGTCGCAACTGAACACCTTGACCGTGGCCACGTTCACCGATGCCAATCCGGCGGCCCCGGCCAGCGACTTCAGCGCCACCATCAATTGGGGCGACGGCAGCAGTAACACCCCTGGCACCATCAGCTATAGCCCCGACAGCGTCTCCAGCATCGGCGGCTCCCACGTCTATGCCCAGGATGGCAGCTACACGGTGACGGTGACGCTGACGGACGCCGACGGCGCCACCGCGACGACCACCAGCACGGCCATCGTCGGCGACATCTACGCGGGCGTGAAGGCCACGCTCAACGTGTCGTCGTTCCAGGATGCCTACACCGCCGCCCCCGCTTCGGATTTCACGGCCACGATCGACTGGGGCGATGGCACCACGACGTCGGGAGTCCAGGCCACCGGGTCGGGCGGCCTGTTCACCCTCCAAGCCGTCACGCACACCTATGCCGGCGATAGCGTGTCCCAGTCCGGCGGCGTGTATACCGTCACGGTCACGATCAGCGATGACGGCGGCAGCACGCTGAGCGGCACGGGCACGGTGGCGGTGGTGCGGCCGCCGCTGACGCTGTTCGTGGGCAACACGACGACGGGACCGGGCAGCCTGAGCCTGAGCAACGCCGAGGTGGCGGCGTTCACCGAGCCGGACACGAGTGACAGCAGCAGCGAGTTCAGCGCTACCATCAACTGGGGCGACGGCACGTCCAGCAGCGGCACGGTGACGGGGGGAGGGGGCCTGTTCCGTGTCCTGGGCAGCCATACCTATGCGTACGATGGGCAGTACGTCATCCAGGTGGAGGTGGCGCAGCACTGGGACGCTCTGCTGGCGGCAGCCATAGGGGCTGGGCTCGTCCTGGCCCAGCCCGCACTGCCCACGATCGAGGGCGAGCACATCGTTCTCGGCGTATCGCCGGAGCAGCTGGCCGGTATAGGGACCAAGCTCCCGCAGTTCCTCTACGACGTCTGGCTACCTGGGACCAACATCGACCGGCGAAGCATCATATGGACGCTCGACAAAGTCGATGGCAAAGACGTCGGCAAAGTGACCACGATACAAGTGAAGACCTTCGACGACACCAACCAAACCCTCGTGTGGGGGGCCGGCACGTTCCTGAACATCGCCGCGCACGTCAACCTGGGGCTCACGTACAAACGGATTGGGGAGGCGGCGAACGCGCCGGTCCACAGGGTTCAACTCTTCCCCATCTCGATCGTCCATCTGAGCGTTCAGAACCTGGTACTGAAGAAGAACCTCCGCTTCAACCCTGGCGTCGGTTCCCGGCCTGATGACCCGACCGGGGGTTCGTATGTGCGTATCGACACACGCGGCGTGCGAGATTATTCCTACGATAAGCTTAAATCGGAGGACGAGAAGGTGGTTGATGCGGAGTTGGCGAACGGGCTGGTGAGTTTCAAGGCGACGGTCCTCCTGAGAGGGGCAGGGGCCAGCAAGCGGGAAGGGGTGAGCGCCATCCACCTGGGTTGGCTGCAAACCATCGTCAAGACGACGTTCAAGGTCAAGTACGATACGGGCAGTGCGGAGTATCGACCCATGTCCGGGGGCAGCCCGTTGCCTCCGCCCTGGCTCGATAGCAACCGCGAGAAGCGGCCGCCGAATGCCTCGGTCGGCTCAGGAGGTGACAGCTCCTTTACGAGGAGTTCTACCGAGCAGTGGCCCGGTGACGATCTTCGAGGTGGGGGACAGAGACGGAGGGTCGTCTCCCTGGACGCCCCTGGCCGCATGTTCCGAATCGTGAATCCCGCGTCGAACACTTCATGGAACACGACCGAGGGGGGCTTGTCGTTCGTCAACCACCTGACCGGCTACAGCACGGATGCCCCCTTCGTCTACGACGTCATCGCCGCGGTCCCCTGGGACGTGTATTTCGTCGGCTCTAACAACGGCAATGACGGCTGGGCAAGGGACCGCACGGCAACGAAAGTGAATCTTCCCAGCCGCGACTACGGGGTGAGCCTGCCCGCTTACGGAGACACGCTCGACACGTTCAGGAGTGACGGCCCCACGTTCTTTCAGGCTACCAACCAGGATCGGCTGGTCTATAGCCGATAGCGACGGGGAGGTGTTGTATGAATCGGCACACAGGGCTGAAGCTGTTCGTCCTGCTGCTGGTGGCGGTTGCCCTGAGCCTATGGGAGGCCCACAGCCGGCCCCGCCAGGAGCCGGCCCAGCGGGCAAGGGCGCCCGGTCCCGGCGACGCCCCCGCCCAAACCCACGCCGAGGAAGCCGTGCAAGCGCCGGCCGAGCAGATAATGAGGGCAGGGGATGCTCAAGATGATTACGGAGCCCATTCCGACCTCGTCGGGGGGGAGAGTCTATACGCGGGTACAGTACTGTCAGTAACGGTGAAATCGACCCACCCACCGCTGAACCCTTTTGATACTGGTCGGGAAGAGCGGGGTACATTGCGCTTCCGGGTGGATCGGACGGTGAACGGTCCCCCCCAGAGGGAACTGACGCTCGGCTACTGGTGGACCGAGGAGGAGAACGACGCGGGCGTGGGGCCACTCTTGACGACCGATTGGGCCGATGTTCGCAGTCCCTGGGGGTACCGCCGGCCCCGACCCGGTGAACATTTCCTGGTGTTGCTCACTGCGGACAAGAGGAGAGCGGTAGATCTCAACGGTGTGGACGGTGGGCCAGTCTGTCACGTCTGGCGGGGGGTGGGTGCCGGGCACGGGCTGGTGCGCGGTTTCGAGGACGCGGTCAAGTACCTCAAAGCCAAGGAGGACAAGACGCGCGATGAGTTGTTCCGCAAGCTCTGCACGTCCCCCTTCCGTAGTATCCGCGACTTCGCAATGGACGCAGCGTTCTCCCCTATCGACCGGGCCACGCAGACGGTCTACGGCGGGAGCTACGACCCGGTGCGGCAGTCGCGGGTAGTGCTGGAGTTCCTCCGGCTGGCCGGCCCTCGGATGTACGGCGCGGAGGAGAAGTTCTACGTCACCATCGCCTTCGGTCATTGGCTCGAGCACTCCTCCGCCTCGGAGGTGACAGCCGAGGCGGTGTCGGCGTTCGAGGATTGGTACATGACCGAACTGGCGGCCAGCAATCCCGTGCGCCGCCGGTGGGCGCTGCACGGGCTCCACGGACTGATTGGTGTGCGTGGGGTGGCCGACACGCTGGCGCTGTTCAAGAAGGCGGGCCGGGCCGGCCTGGAGAAACGACTGCGGGACTGCCTGCATTCCCCGGACGAGAACGTCGAGCTGACCAGCCAAGAACTCCTAGACAAACTGGGCCGGAACTGTGCGACCTCTTCACGACCCATGAAAGCACGCACCGTCCCTTCTCTGCTACTACTGGCTGGTTTCGTCACCCTCGTCCTGATCGTCTCTCGCCATCCCGAGGACGCGGACGAGCCGAGCACAGAAGTGGAACGCATCGAACCGCCCGTCGACCGTGGAGAAGACGTGTACGGAGGGTATCATACCTTGGCGGCCCGCGGCCCGATGTATGCCGGCACGGTGCTGTCCGTGACGGTGCGTAGGTCCGGCCCGCGGGGGGGGCCTGACGGCCCGCCGGAGGAGTGGGGCGTCTTTCAGTTCCGTGTCGACCGGACGGTAGTCGGCCCCGACGTGCGGGAACTGACCCTGGGCTACTGGTGGCTGGACGACAGCCAGCTCCTGCTCAGCGAGAACTGGCTGTGCAACGACGGCCCCTGGCGCGAGCCACCCCGCGCCGGCCAGCATCTCCTGCTCCTGCTCGTGGAGAAAGAGCGCGTAAAAGAGTGGACCCGGAGGTTAGGGGGGCCGGTCTGTCACGTCTGGCGGGGGGTGCGTGCCGACCACACGCTCGTGCAAGGCTTCGCCGATGCGGTGAAGTTTCTCGCTACCAAGGACACCAAGACCCAGGACCAACTGTTCCATACGTTCTGCCAGTCGCCCTTTGCGAGCCATCGGCAATTTGCCTTCGACGTGGCGTTCCATGCCATCAACTATCAGGACGATCACACGGTCTTCGGCGGCACTTACAATTCGCGACGGCAAGCGCAGCTGGTCTTGCGCTATCTCCGCTTCGCCGTCCCCAAACTGACCGAGGACAAGGAGCGCTATACCTTTACTTCTCAGTTGAGCTTCTGGCTGCGCGGTCCGCGAGCCTTGGCAATGGCTGATCCGGTTTCCGAGATCACAGGTTCTCTGCGGGCGAGCTTCGAGGACTGGTATTTGACGGAGTTGGCGGCCGTCGACCGGCCGGTGCGTTGCATCCCAGCGTTGAGCGGGCTGGAGGAGTTGATCGAGTCGCTGGGAACCGCCGAGACGTTCACGTTGTTCAAGAAGCGCGGCCGTGCGGGCCTGGAAGAGCGGCTCCGTGCCTGTGCTCGTGCCCAACACTCGGAAATCCAGGAGAAGAGTCGGAAGCTCCTGGAGAAGCTGGGCAGAGAGTGAGCGAGGGTCTGCTCTGTAAGAGATTTCGAGCCGCGGGCATGAGGAAGGACGAACGGTTAACGTTCTTCCTTCATTCTTTTCCTGGCTTTCCCCCAGCTTCCAGCAGACGCCGGATGAGGGCGTGGACCTCCGCATTGCCAAGAAGCTGTTCCAGACCGCGGGCCTCTTCGTCAAGCTGGGTGATCTCGGCCAGCAGCTCCGCGCGCCGGCTGCGGATCGCCCGCAACCGTTGCGAGGCCTCGGTGAACCGTTGCGCAAATCCCTCCAGTCCCTGGGACAGCTGCTCTGCGACGACCGCAGCCGCAGACACGGGCGGGGCCGGTGCGGGGGGAGGGGTGGGCGGGGTCGGCGGGGTCGGCGGCGCCATGAGATCCTGGATGAGCTGGCGACCTTTGTCCGTCAGTGTGTACCCGGCGCCCCGGCTTCCACGTCTGGCTTGGCAGAGGTACTTGCCGCGCACCAGCACCGCGAACACGCGGCCGATGGCGTGGCGGTCCACGTCCTTCCAGCCAAGCCGGTCGGCCACGGCGGAGACAAAATCGTCCCGGGCCGGCCAGGGGCCTGCCTGTTCTACCTCGTGGGTGGCCAACAACACGAGCCGGATTTTCTCGGGTTCCTTGCCCCAGCTCCGCAGGTCCCCTCGGCCCGGCTCCTCCACGGGGGGCCCGCTCGTGCCGGTGCCCCCCGGCGCGGCAACGTCCTCCGCCGGCTCATCGGGGCCAGGCGCGGCGGGAGCTTCCGCGCCCCTGTCGTCGGGGGCAACCGACGCCAACCGCGCCAGTTCCATCGGTTCTTTCGGGCCGTTGCGCCAGTTGCGGTCGATCCGCTCTTCGGCGCCCTTGAGCGCCTCGTAGACCGCCTCACCGCGCAGGCCGTCGGGCATCAGCAGGCTACAGTAGTGGCCGCTGTTATTATCGCCGGGCTTGATCTTGACGTAGCAGCACCACGGCTTGAAGCCGACGACGGTCACCGGCCGCGTCTCGGCGCCGCACGCGACCTTCTTCTCAACGCGCAGACGCCAGCGGCGGTCGTCGAGGCCGGCCTCGTGCAGCAGCCGCAGCAGCAGTTCCTCGCCGCCCTGCCGGCGGAGGTGGCCCAGGTCGAACGCGTGGTCTCCTGCCGCCTCGATGACGACTTCTGCAGGCATGACCGTCTCTCTGTCCTGCCGGCTCCGGCCGGCCCCCTTGCGGAGCCGCCGCGAACCTCCGACAACAACAGCGTATCGTAACGCTGGGGCGCGAACGGTCAAGCGACCCGGCCCCGAAGGAGGCGACCCTCATGGTCTTCCCGATCAGCGACGACGACTCCGACCGTCGCACCGTCCCGTACGTCAACTACGCGCTCATCGCCGTCAACGTGCTGGTCTTCGTCGCCCTACAGCGCTTCGGGAGCAACGACCACTTCACCTATGCCTGGGCGACGGTTCCCGAGGAGATCCGCACCGGGAAGGACATTGCCGAACCCAAGGAGGTGGAGGAGCCCATCACAGGCAAGGTACACGTCATCCCGCTGGAGCACACGCCCATTTCGGTCTACCTGACGCTGCTGACGTCGATGTTCTTGCACGGCGGCATCGCTCACATCCTGGGGAACATGTGGTTTTTGTGGATCTTCGGCGACAATGTCGAGGACGCACTGGGCCACGTCCGCTATCTGCTGTTCTACCTGCTGTGCGGAATCCTGGCATCGCTGGCGCATGTCGCCAGCGTGCTGGCGTTCCATAACAACCCGTATATTCCATCGCTGGGTGCCTCGGGGGCGATCTCCGGCGTGCTGGGCGGGTACGTGCTCTTGTACCCGAACAAGCGCGTGACGGTGATCATGGGCCGGGTGCTGACGGAGGTGCCGGCGTTCGTCGCGGTGGGAATCTGGTTCGTGTTCCAGGTCATCAGCGGTCTGGGAACGCTGGGCGACACGCGGCCCAGCGGCATCGCCTACGCGGCCCACATCGGCGGCTTCCTCATTGGCCTGGCCCTGGTTCGACCGTTTGGAATCGGCCGCGAATCGTGACGCGCAGCCCACCCTTGTGGGCTGCGCGCTGTCTGCGGTTGGCCGCGACTCGGGCGAGCGCGACGCCCGCGCTCGCCCGAGGCTCGGGGCGAAACGACCTCACGGAGCGAAACCTCGAAACCTCTCGCCTGGTATCAGAAGCGGGTCCCACGCCCACCCGCTGATTCCCCGCCTTTGTTCCTGGAACGAGGTCCTGCATGCGACCGTCTGTCTCGCCTCCCGCGCGCCTGTTCGTCCTTGCCTGTCTGCTCGGGCTGCTCATGGCCCCGGCCCGTGCCGCCGACAAGGATCGCGTCGGTTACAAGGTGGACGACTTCACCCTCGCGGATACCGCTGGCAAGGCTCGCTCGCTGAAGGACTACCGTGATCGCAAGGCAGTGGTCGTTCTCTTCCTTGGCACACAGTGCCCGATCAACAACGCCTTCCTGCCGCGCCTGGCCGAGCTGCACAGGACCTATTCCGGCAAGGGCGTGCAGTTCCTCGCCGTCAACGCCAACCACCACGACACGCCGCAGCGCATCGCCGAGCACGCCAAAGAGCACCACCTCCCCTTCCCCGTGCTGAGGGACCGCGGGAACGTGGTGGCGGACAAGTATCGTGCCGAGCGCACCCCCGAGGCCTTCGTCGTCGCCGGCGGCAAGGTCGTCTACCGTGGCCGCATCGACGACCAGTTCGGCTACCGTCATCGCCGCGCCGAGCCGACCACGCACGAACTGGCCGATGCCCTCGACGACGTCCTCGCCGGCCGGCCCGTCCGCGTCGCCGTCACCGAGGTCGAAGGTTGTCTGATCGCTCGCGCCGTCAAGACGAAGACACAGGGCGCCATTACCTTCACGAAGCACGTCGCGCCGATCTTGCAGAAGAACTGCCAGGAGTGCCATCGTCCCGGCCAGATCGGGCCGATGCCGCTGATCACCTACGCGGATGCCGTCGACTGGTCAGCGACCATGCGCGAGGTGGTCGACCAGGGCCGCATGCCACCCTGGCACGCCGACCCCATGCACGGCAAGTTCGCCAACGACCGCCGGCTGTCGAAAGCGGACCGCGAAACGCTCATTTCCTGGATCGACAACGGCATGCCCAAGGGGGACGACAGCGACCTGCCCCCGGCGCCGCCGTTTGCCGAGGGCTGGCGGATCGGCAAGCCGGACGCTGTCTTCGCGATGCCGCTGGAGGTCACGGTGCCGCCGAAGTCGGAGCGGAAGAGCCTCCGCTACCAGTACTCGTTCGTCAAGACCGACTTCAAGGAGGATGTTTGGGTGCAGGCCGCCGAGGCACGGCCGGGCAATCGCAAGGTAGTCCATCACATCATCGTGTACGTCCAGAACCCCGGCAGGGGGCGCGACCGCATCGACGGCATCGGTGCCGGCTTCCTCGCCGCCTTCGCCCCGGGCGACATGCCGGCCATCTTTCCCGAGGGAGCGGCGAAGAAGGTCGCCAAGGGCGCTCTGCTCGTCTTCCAGCTGCACTACACGCCGACCGGCACCGAGGAGAAGGACCGCTCGTCGGTCGGCCTGATCTTCGCCAAGAAGCCGCCGCCGTCGGAGGCGCGCACGCGCTCGATCGCCTCGCGCGGCCTGTCCATCCCCGCCGGTGCCGCCGACCACAAGGTGACCTCGACGACGACCTTCCGCCAGGATGCCCAGTTGCTGAGCCTACTGCCGCACATGCATCTGCGCGGCAAAAGCTTCGAGTATCGCGCCGTTTTCCCCGACGGCAAGGAGCAGGTACTGCTGCGCGTGCCGCGCTACGACTTCAACTGGCAGACAGTCTACCGCCTGGAAAAGCCCCTGACACTGCCGGCCGGCACACGCATCGACTGCACCGCCCACTTCGACAACTCGGCGGCGAATAAGAACAATCCCGATCCGAGAAAGAACGTGCGCTGGGGTGAGCAGACCTGGGAGGAGATGATGATCGGCTTTGTCGACTACGTCTACACGCCCAACCCCGCCACGGCGAAGAAGGACGGCAGCCCAAAGTAACTCCTCACACCAGCCCGACGCGCCAGCGCGAGACATTAGCCCGACGCGCTAGCGAGGGTTGTCGACGTTCCTCGCTAGCGCGTCGGGCTAATCTGCGAGTGTCAACCCCCCCCATTCTGTGCCAGACCTCGGTCGTGGACCGGGAGGCGGCCGCGAGACGGGGCGGAAGGGGGAAAGTGCTGTACACGCGACGCGGACGTGGTAATCTCGACGCGGTCCTCCCGGAGCGCTGGCCCGTTCGGGGATGGCGGCGGGAGGGTTCAGGGATGGCCTTTTTCGGAGGTCGAGCGATGCGACATACGGGGGGCAGACTGTTTCCGCTGGCGCTGGTACTGGGACTCGTCTGCTGGGCGGCTGGACGCGCCGACGACAAGAAGGACGACGCGCCGAAAGTCGAGGAGGGCTACACGAGTCTCTTCAACGGCAAGGACCTGACCGGCTGGAAATACTACGGCACGCTGCTCGAGGGCAAGACCGAGACGCCGGACAAACGCATCGAGGTCAAGGACGGTGTCATCGTCATGAACGAGAAGGACGAGAAGGGCAAGGGCGGGATCAAGGATCTGTATACGGTCAAGAGCTACAATAACGACTTCAACCTGAAGCTGGAGTTCCGCGCTGCGCTCAAGGCAGACAGCGGCGTCTACCTCCGCGGCCCGCAGTTACAGGTCCGCGACTTCATCCGCCGCAACGAGCAGAGGCAGCTCAAGAAGTTCAAGAACGACGACTGGAACGAACTGGACATCACCGTCAAGGGCGGCAACTTCGCCACGACGGTCAACGGCAAGGCGCTGAAGGTCAGCGACATCCTGGAGCTGACCGTCAAGGAACGCAAGCCAGCGGCGAAGCTCAATGGCAAGGACATCGATGTGACCGGTATCCAGGTGACGGCCAACGCCCTGGCAACATGCCTGTGCAATGGGGAGCCGCTGAGTCCGAAGACGATGAATGTCCCCGCGAAGGCGACCGCCGGCATCGGGCTTCAGGCAGAAACCGGCAAGTTCGAGTTCCGTAACGTTCGCATCAAGGAACTGAACGGAGGCGCCTCGGCGTCCTCATGCTGACTGACGTCCTTCGACCAGGGAGGGGGTGTAGGACGGATTTCCAATCCGTCCGGGCTGAACGCATGGACGGATTGGAAATCCGTCCTACAATCTCTCGGGCTGGTGAGGCGGTGCCCCTTCGCCGTCTTTTCGTGTAACTTACCCAGGACTCAGGTGTTTCCCGGAGGTGCTTTTCAGGTTTTTTCCTGTTGAGGGTACGGCGTTTTCCCCCTGGAGGCGAATGCATGGAGTCCCGATAATCTCATTACCCCAACGCGACCCGCCTCGCGACATTCGCCCAGAATGTCTCTTTTGCCCGCTCCTCTCCCCAAGCCCGGGCAATCCGTCGTTCGCTCAAAAGGTGGGAATTGTTGACACTGATGCCTCGCCGTCCGATCTTTCCGGTGCTTGGGCAACACTGGGGAGTCGGCGGCGGGGCACCCTTTTTTACGGTCCCCTCCCCGGCGGTTGAACTTTCAACTCGTTGCGGACGGTTAGCACCCCCGGCGTCAGACGAACGATCGCCTCCGTCAAGCGGCGCTCGTGGTCCGTGGTCACGTTCCCCCGCAGGATCACGACATCGCCGACGGCCAGGGCGCGGATGTCGGCGCGTGAGGGCAGGCTCGCGGCACTGGCGATGACCTGCTGCAGGTCCTGGCGCAGCCGCGGCACCGGGTTCGGCGGTGCGACGGGGAACGCCGGCGTCACGGTGTAGGCGCGGGCCTGGACTCCGGTGGTGTTGGTGGTTGCCCCAAGGGCGCTGCCACCGCCAACCCCGAAGCCCGAGGAGCCCAGTGCTCCGACTCCTCCTCCCGCCGTGCCGACGCCACCCACAATACCCGGCGTACCGCCGACTCCTCCTCCGAGCGCGCGCCCTCCGCCGGTCCCGCCGAGGCCGCCACCCATGCCCCCGCCAGCGCCGAGGCCGCCTCCGAGTCCGCCGGCGCCGAGGCCACCCCCGAACCCGCCGGTCCGTCCCCCGGCGCCGCCGAGGAGGCCAGAGGCTCCGCCCGTGATGCCGCCGCCTATTCCGCCTCCAATTCCTCCCCCTATTCCACCTCCAATTCCGCCGGGGCTGGTGTAACCGGTCATCGTGCCGAGCACTCCCCCACCGCCCGACGTGTTGTACAGCGGACTTCCGAAGGACGCGGTTCCGATGTAGGTCGTCAGGCCCAGGGCGAGCGGATTGCTGTAGTAGCGGCCGAACGGCGTGGTCGAGCCGACTCGCGAGGTGTTGGGACGAAAGCCACTGGTGCCGCCAGTGCCGGCGGCGCTGCCAGTGAAACTGCTCCCCCCGGAAAAGCTGCTGCCGCCGGTGATGCCTCCGCCGGAAAAGCTGCTCCCGCCGGCAAAGCCGCTGCCGCCGGTGATACCGCCCCCGGCGAAGCTGCTCCCACCGCCGATGCCGCCGCCGAAGGTGGTCCCGCCGCCGACGCCGGCGACGGCCGTCCCCCCGGTGGAAGGCCGGAAGCCGCCGCCCGTCTGGGCTCGGGCCCCCGACGCCAGGCTCAGCACGACCAGGCCGGTCAGGCCCGCGGTCGTCGACCAACGCAGTATTTCTCGAAGTGTTCTCATGTCGAGCGCCTCTCTTGCCCTTGTCGTGTGCGGGCAGTGCCGCTGCACTCTTCATCGGCCCCCCCGGAGCCGGGCATCAGCCGGCAGCAGGGTCTTGAATAAATTGTTGACAATGGCCGCGCCGGCTGCAATGACAGTGTGGAACTTCTCGCCCTTTTGATTCAACCCCCCGCCGGCACAAAAGACTCGCGCGGCGGGCGCACCCCTTGGGGAGACAAGCCATGCCGGTCCTGCACCTCGCTCCGTTCGCCTGTGACGTGACGCCGCCGGCGGGCCATCCGCTCTGCGGCGGTTGGATCGAGCCGGTCCGCGGCGTCGACGACGCGCTGTGGGCACGGGGTGTCGTTCTGCTCGGCGCGGGCGCCCCGATCGTCCTGTGCGCCGTCGACTGGGTTGGCATCCGCAACGAGGCCCACCGCGCCTGGGTGCGGGCCCTGGCCGCTGCCGCCCACACGACGCCCGAGCGCGTCGAGGTCCACTGCGTCCACCCGCACAACGCTCCGTTCGCCGACGTCGAGGCCCAGCGCCTCCTCGACAGCGTTCCGGGAGCGCCGTCGTCGCTGGACCTGAAGTTCTTCGAGCAAATCGTGCGCCGCGCCGCGGATGCCGTCAAGGGCTCCCTGGCCAAGACAGTCCGCTGGACACACGTTGGCATCGGCAAGGCCAAGGTGGAGCAGGTCGCCTCGAACCGCCGCATCCTTGGTCCCGAT
>JACOUH010000227.1 GCA_016177925.1 Planctomycetota bacterium
ACGCCGCTCGAGGTCGGCGCGTTGTTCTTGGGTGAGTCGAACGAAAGCGGCTTTGCGCATGAGACTTCTCCTGGGGCGAAGAGAGGTCAATCTAGGCCCAGCCGATACAACCGTCATTACTTCTGGCGTCGTCCACTAGTTGCCAATCTGACGATCGGCAGGGAAGATTTCGAGGAAGTGCCGATCCTGCATGACCCCGGCGGTTGGGGCAGCGCCAACCGTATCTTCGACGGTCAGCTGGAAGACCTTCTCCGGACCCTGAATGAGGCGATCGCTGCCTAGCGAGGGCAGCACGGAGGACGGAGCCCTGGCGGAGGGTTCCGTTCCGTTCCCCCAACCACCCGAAGGGAGGTTTCAGTCATGCCGCATGAGGTGAAGACACTGGACGTGTGGACCGGCGAGATCGACGACCAGGTGGGCGGCCTGGCGTCCAAGCTCGAACCGCTGGCCAGCGCCGGGGCGGACTTGCAATTCCTCGTCGCCCGCCGGCAACCGCACCTGCCCGGCAAGGGCGTCGTGTTCCTGAGCGGCATCTCGGGGGCGAAGGCGACCAAGGCGGCGACCGCCGCGGGGCTGGCGAAGGCCAGCGACGTGGTCGCCCTGCGCGTCGAGGGGCCGAACAAGCCCGGTGCCTGCCACCAGCTCACCCGCCGGCTGGCCGACGCCGGCATCAACCTGCGCGGCGTCTCGGCCGGGGTGATGGGCAAGAAGTTCCTGGTGTTCCTGGCCTTCGACAGCCGGGACGACGCCGCCACGGCTGCCCGGCTCCTGCGCGCCGGCGGAAAGAAGAAGTAAGGGACGGACAGGGAACCATGAGCGACGTCGTCCAAAAACTCTGGGGCTTCTGCCATACCCTGCGCCACGATGGCATCGACTACGGCGACTACATTGAGCAGATCACCTTCCTGCTGTTCCTGAAGATGGCCGACGAGAAGGGGGTCGCGGTGCCCAAGGGCTGCGACTGGCCCGCCCTACGCGACCAGATCGGCAGTGACCTCCTCGACCGCTACACCGACATCCTTCGCACCCTCGGCAAGACGCCCGGCATTCTCAGCGACATCTACGCCGAGGCCCAGTCGCGCTTCAATAATCCCGTCAATCTCAAGCGGCTCATCAACCTGATCGACGAGACGGAGTGGACCTCCCTTGGCGTCGACGTCAAGGCCCAGGCCTACGAGGGCCTGCTGGAGAAGGCCGCCAGCGAGGGCAAGAAGGGGGCAGGCCAGTATTTCACCCCGCGTGTCCTCATTCAGTCGGTCGTCCACTGCGTGCGGCCCGACCCCCCTCCCGCCCTGGCTTCACCATCTGCGACCCGGCCTGCGGCACCGGCGGCTTCCTGGTCGCCGCTTACGAGTGGCTCCTCGACCAGACCAGGGGCGGCGCCCTCGACCGCGACACCGCCCGCCGCGTCCGCAAGGCCACGTACCACGGCCAGGACCTCGTCGCCCGCCCGCGCCGGCTGGCACTGATGAACCTCTCTCTGCACAACCTCGAGCCGCACATCAAGCTCGGCGACACGATCTATGAGCCGCCCGGCCCGGAGCGTTTCGACGTCGTGCTGACGAACCCGCCCTTCGGCACCCGCGGCGCCAACCAGGCCCCCGACCGCGACGACTTCACCGTCAGCACCAGCAACAAGCAGCTCAACTTCCTCCAGCACATTCTGACCGTCCTGAAGCCGGGCGGCCGGGCCGCGGTGGTGCTGCCGGACAACTGCCTGTTCGCCGACCAGGCCGGCGAGGTCTTCAAGATCCTCTGCGAGGACTGCGACCTGCACACCGTCCTGCGTCTGCCGCGTGGCACCTTCACCCCGTACAGCCGGGGCGTGAAGGCCAACGTGGTCTTCTTCACCAGGGGCCGCCCGACCGAAACCGTCTGGGTCTACGACGCTCGCACCAACGTCCCCGGCATCACCAAGAAGGACCGCCCGCTGACGCCAGCCCACTTCGCCGAGTTCGAGCAGTGCTACGGGAGGGACGCCGACGGCCGCTCGAAGCGGAAGCCAGAGGACTCGAAGGAGGACCGCTGGCGCTGCTTCGAGATCAAGGAGGTCGAGCAGCGTGACTTCAAGCTGGACAGCTTCAAGTGGTTGAAGGAGGAGTCGCTGGAGGACGCCGACGAACTGCCCGAGCCGGAGGAGGTGGCGACCGATGCCATCGCGGAGTTGGAAAGCGCTGTCGAGGAGTTGAACCAGGTGCTGGCGCTGCTGGAGAACGGCGGGAAAGGATAGAATGGTAGCGACGACCTGAAGGGAGGCGATAGAGATGGGGATGTTCGATCATGTGCGGTGCCGGTATCCGTTGCCCGATGCCGAGGCCCAGGACTTGGAGTATCAGAGCAAGTCCACACCGGCGCTGAGCGTGGACAGCTACGTCATCACGTCGAAGGGGAGTCTCCTGCACGAGGACTACGAGACGCGCATGGAGAAGAACGCGGACAGTATGCTCGGTTTCGTTCTTCACCGTGAGAACAGCCGATGGGTGCCCGTCGATTTCCGCGGGGAGTTGGAGATTCACGCCTCGGTCGGGCAAGCAGATGGCACGCGGAAATGGTACTCCTACTTGCTGTGGTTCAAGGATAACCGCGTCGCTGACCTGCAGCGAGGGAACTCATGGGGCGAGATCATCACGCCCGGCACGCGCAAGGAGCCAGCGTGAACGACAACCCCGATTTGCCCGAAGGGTGGGTGATGGTTCGGCTCAGTGATGTGGTTGAACGCGTCCCGAACGTCAAACCGGAAGACGAACCCGAGCGGCGTTTCGCCTACGTGGACATCTCCTCCATCGATAATTCTACTTTCGAGATCGTTGAGGCAAAGGAATTCAAGGGGGCAGATGCTCCTTCACGAGCCCGGCGACCCATCCGGGCGGGAGATGTTCTCTTCTCGAACGTGCGGACCTACCTGCGGAACACAGCCCTTGTGCCGGAAGGCCGCGACCTGCATTTGTGTTCCACCGGATTGACCGTGTTGAGGCCGACCGCGGCGGTGGATTGTAAGTACCTTTTCCGCTATGTCCTCACAGATGACTTCGTGGACCGAGTTACATCGCAGCAAACAGGGACACTACCCGGCCACTTCTGACCGCGTGGTCCTGGCCGAAACAATTCCGCTGCCGCCGCTCGCCGAACAGAAACGGATCGTCGCGAAAGTCGAGGCTCTGCTGGCCTGGGTGAACGCGGCACGGGAGCGGCTGTCGCGGGTGCCGGCGATCCTCAAGCGCTTCCGCCAGTCCGTCCTCGCCAGCGCTTGTTCCGGCCGCCTCACCGCGAGTTGGCCGCCGAAATCGGCTGCGGAAGTTTCCAGCGGCGATGGCGCTCTTCCTGAAGGGTGGCAATCAGTGCAATTTAAAGAGGTCTGCGAAGAGATAACTGTCGGGCACGTCGGGCCGATGGCGAAAGAATACGTCGAATCGGGAATACCGTTCCTCCGCTCTCAAAACGTCCGAGAGTTTCGATTTGAACCGGTTGGCCTGAAGTTCATCACTCCCCGCTTCCATCAGAAGTTGAAGAAATCAGCGCTAACACCTGGTGATGTCGTCGTCGTCCGATCCGGAAATGCTGGGGTCGCGTGTGTGATCCCTTCAAACCTCCTCGAAGCGAACTGTGCTGACTTGGTGATCGTTCGGCCCGGGACGCGTCTGGATTCGCAGTACGCAGCCATCTTCCTCAACTCATCCGCTGCGAAAACCCATGTTGAGGCCGAGAAAGTCGGGATTGCACAGGGTCACTTCAATATCGGGTCAATGCGAAAAACCCCATTGCCCCTCCCTCCGGTCGTCGAACAGCACGAAATCATCCGCCGCGTCGAGGCACTGTTCGCTCTTGCCGACTCGATCGAGACGCGCGTTGCTGCCACCACCCGCAGCGCCGAGAAGCTGCCCCAGGCCATCCTCGCCAAGGCGTTCCGCGGCGAACTGGTGCCGACCGAGGCCGAACTCGCCCGCCAGGAGGGCCGCGACTACGAGCCGGCCTCGGTCCTGCTCGACCGAATCCGCGCCGAACGCAGCGAAGGCAATGGTCCCGCTGCCGCTCGCCATACGGAACGCCGGCGGACGCGGAAGAGGTCCGGCTGTTGACCGCCGCATTCTGGACGTCACAATGAACATGGCGCCCTGGTAGAGGCGGAAGACGATCGACGGAAAGGGCTTCGGCAAGGGAGGTAGGGCATGTGGCAGCACTTTGTGGTCAAGAACTTCCGCTGCTTCAGCGGCCTCGTGCTCAACCACCTGGCCCGTGTCAACCTGATCGCCGGCAAGAACAACACGGGCAAGACGGCATTGCTGGAAGCCATTCATCTGCATGACAACCCTGCGAACTGGCAGCTACCCGTCGATATCAGCCGAGCGCGCGGCATCCGTGAACCATCGAAGGCCCTGGAAGATGTTTGTGCCTGGCTGTTCTATCGCGGGCATATCCCGAGTGGGTTGTCCTTGGAAAGTCATGACCAAAAGGGAGTCACGCGCACCCTAACGATGTACATCTTGGACCCTGCGTCTGCGCGCGAGCGCTTTCCGGAAGCCGAGAAGGCCCTTGCCTCTATCATCGGTCCGTCCCTGAAAGGCTCGCTCTCCCGCCTCGTTCTGAAATACGAGCAGACCAATGAACCCGAACGCATTTCGATAGGTGTGGCCGGAGAGATTGTGGGCGGCGGCCACGGTGGAATCTGGATCGACGCGCGAATTCCGCGGAACATGCCCGACGTTTTCCTGACCGCGGGCGGGGCCTCCTTGATGCAGGACGTGGGTTTTTTCGGCGAGCTTGAAAAGACCAAGCGGCAGCAGGAAATCCTGCCTGCTCTTCAGATCGTCGAACCTCGTTTGCAACACTTGTCGCTGGTTCCGTTAGCCGGCGAATTAGTGATCCACGGCGACATCGGCTTGCCGCTTCTGGTGCCAGTCCCCTTCATGGGGGAGGGGATGCGGCGGGTGCTGTCCATCGTGCTGGCCATCGCCAACGCTCCCGGCGGCGTCGTGCTGATCGACGAGATCGTGAATGGCCTGCACTACTCGGTCCAGAAGCAAGTCTGGCAGGTGATCGCCCAGGCCGCACGGCGGTCCGACGTCCAGGTCTTCGCCACGACCCACAGCTGGGAGTGCATCCGCTGGGCCCATGAGGCCTTCTCGGAGAGCGAGGCGTACGACCTCCGTCTCTTCCGCCTCGACCGGCGCGACGGCGAGGTTTCCGTGGCAAGCTATGACCGCGAGCGGATCGAATCCGGTCTGTTCAATGCCGTGGAGATGCGCTAATGATCCCCGCCCGCGTGCCACCTCCGCCACCCGGCCCGTCACCCTCTCCAAGTTGCTCCTCGTCGAGGGCGACACGCCCATGCATTTCTTCGAGGCGTTTCTGAAGGACCTCGGGCTCCACAACGACATCGAAATCCGCAACTTCCGCGGCGTCGGCGACTTCAAGACCTTCCTCATCAACCTCGCCGACACGGGCGAGTTCAAGCGCCTCGTCATCTCCGTGGGCGTCATTCGCGATGCAGAGGACAAGCCCGCCACCGCTGCCCGCGCGTCGGTAGAGTACGCGCTCACCGCCGCTGGCCTCACCCCGACACGCACGCCTCCCGTCCGCACGTCGATCTTCATCCTTCCCAATAACACGAACGAAGGGATGATCGAGACGCTGTGCATGGAGGCGGTCAAGAACGAGCCAGCCCTGGCCTCCGCCCACGCCTGCGCCGAGGACTTTTTCGTCTGCCTTTCACGAGCCGCTTTGACCCTTCCCACCCTGCCCATGCTCGCGAAGAACAAGGCCCAGGCTTACCTCGCCACGCGGCCAGAGGTGCAGATGTTTCCCGGCATCGCCGCCTACCGGGGCTACTGGCCTTTGACGAACCCGGCCTTCGACCCGCTCAAGCGGTTCCTCCTCGCCTTGTAGACCGGGCGAACAAAGGGGGCGGGAACCGATAAACCAGATAGTTATCGGTCCTGCCACCCTTGTGCGTCTCACGTATCCGCATCGGCCCGGCCCACCGTCCGCTTCAGCGTTCGGCTCGGCAGCTCGGGCAGCTTGGCCTCCAAGGAGCATACTCAGGGCTTGGGCAGAGCCGGGCTGCCCTGGATCAATTGCGCAGCCTCGCCCAGAAAAGACTTGGCCTCGTTGTTGTCGACCCACGGTGGTCCTTTCAGGGTGTCCCGCAGGCGGGCCAGGGTGGTCCGGGCCTGGTCCTTGTCGCCGACCTGATGCTGTGTCATGGCCAGGAACGCCAGCGTCGCCGGGTGGTGTTGATCACACTTGGTCAGCGCGGCCAGAGCTTCAGGGAACCGCTCCTTCTGGAACTTCCCGAGACGGTACTGGGCGACGCCGAGGGCGATGCGGTACTGCGTGGCATCCGGTGCCCGCTCGCACGCCGCTTTCATCTGGGCGAGGGCGAACCGGCAGGCGAAGACGTTGGCATACGGATGCCGGATCACCGGCCAGGCGGCGGCGTGGTACTTTTTCGGATCGGTTTCCTCGCGATAGCGCTCGACCAGCCCGACGGCCCTTTGCCGCGCTTGCGGATCAATCGTGGCGGAGCTCCTGAGGTACTCGAGGACATCGGACTTGCGGAGGGGCTTGGCGAAGAGGAACTCCAGCAAGGCGAGCGCTTCCCGTTCCAGGCGCACCTCCGGGGTCAGGGCGGTCGCGTCCCAGACTTTCACCGTTTGGTCCTCGCTGGCCGAGGCAAGCCGGGAGCCGTCGGGACTGAAGGCCACGGCCCACACGTGGCCGGCATGGCCCTTCAGGGAAACTGCCTCCTGCCCCGTGGTCGTGTCCCAGACCTTGATGGTTTGATCGGCGCTGGACGACGCCAACCGCTTGCCGTCCGGGCTGAAGGCCACGCACCAGACGTCGCTGCTATGGAGCAGCGGCGGGAGGAACGGCCGGCCGGTTGCCGCGTCCCACAGCCGTGCCTGGTTGTTCCAGCCGCCCGTGGCGAGGTGACGGCCATCGGGGCTGAACGCCACGCTTGAAACCGCGACTTCGTGGGCAGGGAAGGAAAGAACCTCCTGGCCGGTCGCGACCTCCCAGACCCTGACCGTGGCGTCGTCGCCGCCCGAGGCCAGCCGCTTGCCGTCCGGGCTGAAGGCCAGGGTGCGGACCAGGGCGGTGTGACCCTCACAGACAACGCTGGGGCGGCCCGTCCTGGCCTCCCAGACTCGCACGGTTTTGTCTGAGCTGCCGGAGGCGAGCAAGACCCCGTCAGGGCTGAACGCCACGGTTAAGACAGGCCCGGTGTGCTTCCGAAGGGCGAGGGGTTCTGCCGCCCCAGCGGGGTCCCAGAGGAGCACCGCCCCATCGCTGCCGGCCGCAGCCAGCCGTTTGCCGTCCGGGCTAAAAGCGACGCCCCGGAAGGAAACAGCAGGTCCGCGGGAAAGGCGGTGCAGCTCTTGGCCGGTGCTCACGTCCCAGACCCGCACGGTCTGGTCTACCCCAGCCGAGGCGAGGCGTTTGCCATCAGGGTTGAAGGCCACGCCCCGAACGGCGTCGGCATGGCCGGTGAGGGTACGGACTTCCTGGCGGGGCGTGGCGGCCCAGAATCGTGCCATCCCATCCGGGCTGGTGGAGGCGAGCCGGGACCCGTCGGGGCTGAACGCCACAGAGGCGACCTCGCTGCGGTGGCCCTTGAGGACAAACGCTTCCCGGCCAGCCCGTGCATCCCAAACCCGGACGGTCTGGTCCACCCCAGCCGAGGCGAGCCAGGCCCCGTCGGGGCTAAAGGCCACGCCCCGGACATAGCCGGCGTGGCCCTTGAAGGTGAAGACCTCCTTCCCGGCGGCCAGATCCCAGACCTTGACGTTATTGTCCCAGCTTCCCGACGCCAGGCGAGTGCCGTCTGGACTGAACGCCACTGCCGTGACGTTGCCGGTGTGCCCTTTGAGGCGGCGGGAAACCCGGCCCGTGGCAGCGTCCCACATCGTGACATTCCGGTCCCCCCCGCCAGCGGCGACCTGCGTCCCGTCGGGGCTAAAGGCCAATCCCTGAAAAAACTCCGCATCACCCCGGAAGGAGCGCAGCTCCTGGCCGGTGCCGGCGTCCCACAGGCGCACGATCGGGTCCGCCCCGGCCGAAGCCAGCGTCTTGCCGTCGGGGCTGAAGGCCACGCTCCGGACCCTGCCGGTATGGCCTCGGAGCGTGTGCAGGAGCTGACCGGTCGCTGCCTCCCATAGTTTCACCGTTTGGTCGGCACTGGCTGAGGACAGCCGAGCCCCGTCGGGACTGAAGGCCACGGCCCACACATGGTCCGTGTGGCCCTGGAAGGTCCGGATTGTCTCGCCGGTCCGCAGGTCCCAGAGCCGCACAGTTTTGTCACCTCCGCCGGAGGCAACCCGGGTGCCGTCGGGGCTGAAGGCCACGCTGTAGACGGCGCCGCTGTGGCGGAGCGCCAGGACGTCGCCGCGGCACAGCCGCTTGAGGTAATGCCACTCCCAGCCTCGGGGGCCTGCCGGAGCCTCATCAAGGAGCTGCTCGACGCGCCTCATGCTGCCGTCGCGCCATTCTGCGTGGGCCCGGCCGACGTGGTGGAAGTACTGGTACAGTTCTGCCCTGGCCCGCTGCTCCTGTTCGGCCCTGCGCGCCTGCTCGGCCCTCTGTCTTGCCTCGGATTCCGCTTCGAGTGCGTTCTGAGTCCGCTCGTTAGCCTGTTCCAGCCGGCGGTTGTACAGCAGACCGACCACAACGCCAACCAGCGCCAGGGCGGCCACACCGCTCACGGCTAGGAGAGCGGCTGTCGCCGGGCGGCGCCTCATCCAGCGCCAGGCCCGCTCCAGCCGTCCGGCCGGCCGCGCCTGGATCGACTCCCCCTTCACGAACCGCCGCAGATCGTCGGCCAGGTCGCGGGCCGTCGCGTAGCGGCGGGCGGGTTCCTTCGCCATCGCCTTCAGGCAGATCGTCTCCAGGTCGCGGGGGATGCGGTCATTGAGGCGACGCGGCGGACGCGGCTCGTCCTGGATCACCTGCAGCAGCAGCATTCGCGTCTGCCCGCGGAACGGCAGTTCGCCGGTCAACAGCTCATAGAGGATGACGCCCAGGCCGTACAGGTCGCTGCGCGCATCCACGCGGCGCACTTCGCCACGAGCCTGCTCGGGCGACATGTAGGCCGGCGTGCCCAGCACCTGTCCCTCCAGCGTCATGGTGATTTCGTCGGCCGCCCGCTTGGCCAGCCCGAAATCCATCAAGTGCGGCCGGCCTTGCAGGTCCAGCATGATGTTCGACGGCTTCAAGTCGCGGTGAACGACGCCGTGCTGATGGGCATAGTGCAAGGCGTCCGCCACTTCCGCGATCAACTCCGCCGCCTGCCGCGCGCTGAAGCGCTTGGCACTGAGCCGCTCGGCCAGCGTGGCCCCCTGGATGAACTCGCTGACCAGACAGCAGGTGTCGTCGATGAGGCCGGCATCGTAGAGCGAGACGATGCCCGGATGCGCAAGCTGGGCGGCGCTCTTGGCCTCGCGCAGGAATCGGTCCCTGTCCTCGGCCCTGGGAATGCTGCCGCTGCGGGGGATCTTGAGGGCCACGAGGCGATCCAGTTCGGTATCGCGCGCCTTGTAGACGGTGCCGAACGAGCCCACCCCGAGTTGCTCGAGCAACTCGAACTTGCCGAGGCGTTTGGGAGCGTGGTCGGGCAGCCAGACGGTGGTGGCGCCCGGATCGAGCTGGATGCTGGAGCCACAGGACGGGCAGACGATTACGCTGGGCGGCGTGCCCTCAAGGACGATCGTGTTCTGGCAATGCGGGCACTGGAGGGGCATAACCGGGACCTCGTTGTGCCAACGGAAACGACGCGAACCTGAGGTGCGCTACCCCCAGCTCACTCGATCTCGTCCTCATCCTCCGGTGGAGTCATCCCCTCCCGGTACGGCTGCCGCGCCTGGTACAGTTCCAGCCTGGCGTTGTAGTCGGCCGTCCGCCCGTCCTCTGCTCTCTCGACGGCTTTCTCCTGCCACCGGATGGCCTCCTCGAACGTGCCGGCCTCCGCGTAGGCAGCCGCGAGCGTGTCCAGAATCCGGGCCTCCTCCCAGCCGGACTGGTCGCATGCCCGGGTCGCGTGCCGGACCGCCTTGGCGCCGTCCCGGAACGCGGCGTCGGGGCACGTCGCATACAACCAGCCGAGGCAGTTGTGGCTCTCCGGGTCCTGGGGCCGGCACTCGATGGCCCGCTCGAACGCCTGCACCGCCTCACCGTACCGGCCCGCCCGTCCCGAAATCGAGCCCAGCGTCCGCAAGGGGTAAGCCTTCCTGTACCCTGTCAGTTCGCAGGCCCGGGTGGCGTGGGTGAGGGCCTTGGCCGTGTCCCGAACCGTAGCGTCGCGGCAGAAGGCCAGCAGGCGTGCCAGCGCCGTGTGCGCTCCCGCAGACTGGGGGTCGCATCGCAGGGCCCGCTGGTAGGCCGCCAGGGCCCGGTCGTACTGCTTCCGCTTGGCGTACGCGAGCCCTTGCCGGATGTGGCCGAGGGCCTTGGCCCTTGCCGGTCTCTTCCACCGGAGAAAGGCCACGGCCGCAACACCCCCCACCAGCCATCCACCAACGCCTCCCAGCAGGGCCCCGAGCAGGCCGCGGGCCACCCATCCCCCTACCCCGCCTGCAAGACACCCGAACGCGGCCCCGACGAGGACCGTCCCACTGGACTCGTCCCCACCCGGCGCTTTCCCCTCGTCCTCTTCTTCGTCCTGGTCCTCCTGCTCAGGGGGGGTCGGTCCTCGGCGGTCGGGCGCCGGGGCAGGCTCGCGAGGAACCTCCTCGGCAGCAGATGTTGAGGCCGGCCTCTCAGTCCCGGGGGCGCCGGCAAGAGGAACAGGCTCGACCCGACCTGGCCCGGCGGAGCCCGGCGCTGCGGGTTGAGGCTCATGGGTCTGTTGTGAGGGGGTCTCATCGTGGGGGGTGGGTCCTGGGATGTCGGGCGGGCTCTCCCCTGGGAGGGGCTCAGGGCCGGGCTGGCGTGCGACGGGCGACTCGGGCACGGGCGATCGGTCCGGGACGACTTGCGGCAGCTCCTCCTCGAGGGATTTCTCCAGGAGGTCCTCCGGTCCGGGCTCCGCCGGGACATGGTCCGAGGCATCGTGAACCGGCTCTGCCCCTTCCACCCCCTTGGGAGTTGCCTGTGGACCGGGCCCTTCGGTCTTCGGCGGTTCCGTGGGCACCTCTTGCCGCGCCTCTTCGCGCTGGCGCACCAGATACTCGATGCCGCGGATCAGCCGGCCCACATGGTCGTGGAAGTCCCGGCCGGGGCGGACCTCGGCAGCATTGCGGTACGCAAGGGCTTTCAGGCCCTCCGGCAGGTCTTGCTCGGCGGGCATGGCCGCCCGGCCCACCAGCACGGGGATTACCGGGATGCCCCGCGTCAGGGCGGACTGGAGTTCGATGCGGACGAAATCGGCGGGGTCGTCCAGCCGCCGCTGCCCCTGCCGGGTCGGTGCCGAGTGGCGGGCTTCGAGCCAGAGATCTCCGATGACGGCCAGCAGGACGTCACACCGGCCGACCGCCTCGCCGAGGTGGTGCCGGAAGTCGACGCCGAACGGGATCGCATCGACATCCATGAAGACGCCGTCGCGGCCGAAGTGGGCTTGCAGCCGGTCGTAGAGGCGCCCCGTCGCGTCGATGCTGTCCTCCCGCCGGTACGAGATGAAGATCTTGGTCATGGGAGTCTGACCTGGTCGCCTGAGCCGCGGAGAGCATCGAGGGTGAAAGCGTTCCGTTCAACTCTACCGTCTGCCGGCGGGACACTCAAGGGGCTACCGGCCACTCTGGCACGAAAGAAGTGCCCGGCCAATCCAACGCCACCACTTCGCGCTGCTGCTCGTCCCTGAAGAGCTTGTACTCGACGGCATCGGTCAGCACCCTGCCAGCTCGGCTCGATGATGTCTCGTTGACACCGACGGTGCTCCACACTGTGGTCGCATCCGCTGATCGGCCGGCGCGCAGCGGCTCGATGGGACGTACAATGGATGAAGCGCAGCCCTGACATCCGCCGGCTCGAAAGATCTCACGCAAAACCGCAAAGACATCAAGGAAGAAGGAGAAACGAACCATGCCCCGAACGAAACCGAAGCCGGAACCGACGTCCCAGACTCCGCCACCCACAGGGATCAATGGCCCGCCGGATGCGGTCCTCTCGCTTGGCGAGGCCGCCGCCTATCTGCGCCTGCCTGAGCAGGAAGTCTTGCGGCTGGTTCGCGAGCAAGAACTCCCCGCCCGGCAAGCAGGCACCGAATGGCGCTTCCTGAAAGCGGCGATCCAGGCATGGCTGAGCCAGCCGGTCGCCAAGCCCAAGAAGGACTTCTGGGAGGCCTCTGTCGGCGCATTCAAGGATGATCCGCACCTGGAAGAGATCGTCAAGGAAGCCTACCGCCGCCGCGGCCGGCCCATCACTGAGGACGAGTGATGTATGTTCTCGATACGGATACGATGAATTTCGTGTTTCGCGGTCATGCCCAGGTGACCGCCCGCCTGTCGCGTGTCCCCACGACCGAGATCGCGACCACCATCATCACAAAGATCGAGTTGTTGCAAGGTCGTTTTGCTTTCTTGCTCAAGGCCGCCACGGCTGCGGAATTGCAGCGCGCCCAACAACTCCTTGAGCAAACGGAGCAGGCACTGGCCACGGTTCCACAGATTCTGCCCATTGCCGAGGCCGCGGCCGCCGAGTTCGACCGCCTCCGTGCGAACAAGAAATTGAACAAGATCGGCCGGGCCGACCTGCTCATCGCGGCAATCACGCTGGCCAACCGTGCTACGCTGGTCAGCCGCAACCTGAAAGACTTCCGCCAGGTGCCCGGCTTGCGAGTCGAGAACTGGGTGGACTGAGAGGAGAGGAGAAAGCCTAGCGCTGCTCCTCGTCCTTGAAGAGTTTGTACTCGACGGCATCGGTCAACGCCTGCCAGCTCGCCTCGATGATGTTTTCACTGACGCCGACGGTGCCCCATACCGCGCCGGCGTCCCGCCATTCGACGACCACGCGCACGCGCGCCGCTGTCTCCGCTCGCGCGTTCACCACCCGCACCTTGTAGTCCTCCAGGTGCATCTCGCCCAGACCCGCGTACACCGGCAGCAGTGCCTTGCGCAGCGCCCCATCCAGCGCGTTCACCGGACCGTCGCCCTCGCTGACCGTGTGCATCACCTGCCCGCCGACCCGCACCTTGACCGTCGCCTCGGTGCGCGGCAGGCCGTCGGCGCCCGTCTCGATGTTCACCCGGTACGCCAGCCGCTCGAACTTCGGCACGTACAGCCCCGCCGCTCGCTTCACCAACAAGTCGAACGACGCCTCCGCCGCCTCGAACTCGTAGCCCTCATTCTCCAGGTCCTGCACGCGCTCGAGGATCTTCCGCATCAGCTCGCGATCTTTCGAGATCGCATATTTTGTCGTCTTGGCGAGGATCGTCGACTGCCCCGACAGTTCGCTGACCAGGATGCGGCGCTCATTGCCGACCAGCGACGGATCGATGTGCTCATAGCTGGCGGTGTTGCGGGCGACGGCGTGCGTGTGCATGCCCCCCTTGTGGGCGAAGGCACTGACACCGACGAACGGCTGGCCGGGACGGAAATTCATGTTCGCCGTCTCGTAGACGTAACGCGATACCTCCGTCAAATGACGCAGACTGTCGGCTCCCAGCACCTCGTACCCCAGCTTCAGCGATAGGTTCGCAATGATGCTGACCAGGTCGGCGTTACCGCAGCGCTCGCCCAGGCCGTTGACCGTGCCCTGCACCTGCGTCGCGCCGCGCGCCACCGCCGCCAGCGTGTTTGCCGTCGCCACGTCGGCGTCGTTGTGACAGTGGATGCCCAGTTCGACACCGATCTCCTGTCGTACGCGCTCGGTCGCCGCCGCCACCTGCTCCGGCAGGGTCCCACCATTGGTGTCGCAAAGGATGACGACGGAAGCACCGGCGTCCTGCGCGGCGTGCAGCGTTCGCAGGGCATACTCGGGATTGTGACGGAAGCCGTCGAAGAAGTGTTCGGCGTCGTAGAAAACGTCGCGGCCGGCGGCCCGGCAGTACGCCACTGAATCGGCGATCATGCGCAGGTTCTCCTCCGGCGTCGTGCCAAGCACCTGACTGACGTGCAGGTCCCACGTCTTGCCGACGATTGTGATGATCGGCGTCTGGGCCGCGAGCAGGGCTTCCAGACAGGTATCCTCGGCCGGCGTGACGTTCTTGCGCCGCGTCATGCCGAAGGCGGCGACACGGGCGTGCCGCAGCGGAAGCTTGCGCACCTCCTGGAAGTACTCGAAGTCCTTGGGATTGGACAGCGGATAGCCGCCCTCGATGAAGTCGATGCCCAGTTCGTCGAGGCGGCGCGTGAGCGCCAGCTTGTCCTGCAGCGAGAAGTTGACCCCCTCGCCCTGGCTGCCGTCGCGGAGGGTCGTGTCGTAGACGTGGATGCGTGTCATGGATGGCGCCTCAAAAAGAAAGGCCCCGGGTCGAACGCCCGGGGCCGGGATAGTTGCATGGTGTCGAACGCGGCGTCCCCGCTCTCACCCCGGCCCCTTTGCGTCAATGGTCCCGACCCGGCGCACTCCCTGCGCCTCGGTAATGCCGATCAGGATTAGAGCGGTTTGCATTTGCTCGTAGCACAGGCGTCTCGCCTGTGCGCTGTCGCGGTTCGGCACAGGCGAGACGCCTGTGCTACTGCCGACTGCAAAACGCTCTAGAATGGCCGGGATCGTGAACACGTCGAGAACCTCTCGCCGCAGAACTCATTCACAATCTAGGTGAGTTTCGGGCTGCTGTCAACAAGCCCTTCTTCCTCCCCTCGCTCCCGCTTCGGGGGAGAGGGGAGAAGGACGACCTGCCCCGTGTCGACGGAGTGCTGGGCGGCCAGGCACAACGCCACCGACCAGCGGCCGTCCTCGCCGGTCGCGGCGACCGGCACTCCCGTCCGGACCGCCCGCACCATCATTGCCATCTCGTCCTCCAACTCGTAGACCTCGCCGGTGATCTTGGTGATCGTCACGTCGACGGCCTCCTCGCCATTGTGGTGTTTCAGGGAGAAGCGCGGGTGGAAATCGCGGTCCAGCGCCCCGCTCCAGCTCGCCCAGAGCGAGCCCGAGGTTCCTGTCAGCTTGACGACCTGGTGGTGCTCGAAGGCGGCAAGCGTCTGCGACACGACGGCATAACGGCCGCCGGGGAAGTTCAGGACAGCGCTGAAGTTGTCCTGCAGTTCGGGATGGCCCGGCTGCTTCGAGTTGGCCCGCGCGTAGACCGACACCGGGTCGCCTGCCGACGCCAGGTACCAGCGGGCCATGTCGAAGAAGTGAATCGGCTCTTCCAGGACCCAGTTGCCCACTCGATCGATCTTGTATCTCCACCCTTCGGAGCCCTGGCGGTAGGGGCGGCGCCACAGCTCGATGAGCAGGTAGAGCGGCTCACCGACCGCTCCGGCATCGACCATCTCTTTCATGCGGCCCCACAACGAGGAGAGGCGGAACTCGTGGCCGATCGCCAGCACCCGGCCGCCCTCGCGCGCCAGGGCGATCAGTTCGTCGCAGTGCTCCAGGCGCAGGGCCATCGGCTTTTCGAGCAGCAGATGGCAGCCCGACGCCAGCACCGCCCGGCCAACCTCGTAATGCAGGTCGGTCGGCAGGACCACATCGACAACGTCAAGCTGCTCGACCTCGAGCAGGCTGCGGTAGTCGTCATAGATGCGCGCCTGGGGATGGTCTTTCAGAGCGGTCGCTTGTGTCTGCTCCGAGCGAGCGGCGATGGCGACTAGCCGCGCTCCTTCCGTGCCGGCAATCGCCCGGGCGTGGTGACTGCCCCAGGCCCCGTACCCGATCAGTCCGAAGCGAACCTCGCTCATGGCGGCTCCCGCTCTCTCTTCCTCTGTCGGCCGGTGGTCGTGGATGTTAACATGACGGGAGCGCCGACACCAGTATTACGCCGGCACGAAAGAACCGCACGTAGGTCAGGCTTTCCAGCCTGACGCAGCCTCAACGTCAGGCTGGAAAGCCTGACCTACCCGGGCGCCGACACCAGTATGAGCACACACTGTCCGGGTGATCTGCCGATGGCCGAATTGCTGCCGCTGTCTCACGATGAGGTCCATCTCTGGTACGTCCTGACCGACGACCTGACTGACGCCGCGCTGCTGGAGCAGTTCCAGGCGAGCCTGTGCGACGACGAACGACAACGCTGGCGTCGTTTCTCCTTCGAGGAGGGCAAAAGACGGTATCTCGTCTCGCATGGTTTCCTTCGCGCCGTCCTGTCGCGCTACGCGGACGTGCCTCCCTCGGGCTGGGGCTTTGTCCGCAGCGCCTTCGGCCGGCCGGAGGTGAGACTACCCCCCAACGTGGCAGCGGGGCGGTCGCTGTGCTTCAACCTGACCCACACGCGCGGGCTGGCAGCGTGCGCCACCGCCTGGGACCGCGAGGTCGGCGTCGACGCGGAGGACTGGCAACGGCAAGGCCGCGACATCGGCGACGGGCTGATCCGGCGCTGCCTGTCCCCGGCCGAGCTGGAGTGCTTCCGCACCCTGGCGCCAGATGTCCGGCAGGGCGGATTCTTTGACTACTGGACTCTGAAAGAGGCTTATTTGAAGGCGCGCGGCCTGGGACTGTCGCTGCCGGTCGAGGAGATCACCTTCCGCTGGCCGTCCGGAGTGCCCCACGAAGGCGACGTGGCGGTGTCCTTCGGGCCGGGGATCGACGACGTGCCGCACACCTGGCAGTTCGCGCGCCACGTGCCGACGGATCGGCACAAGGTCGCCGTCGCGATGCGCCGCCTCGGCGGGCTGGACCTGGTCGTGGTGGTGCGCGAATTCCCGGCGGAGGCAGCACCGTGAAAGTCGACCTCCACACGCACATCCTGCCGCGGACCTGGCCGAACCTCCGCGACCGCTACGGCTACGGCGGTTTCGTCGAGATGGAGCACCATCGCCCGGGCTGCGCGCGCATGGTCATCGACGACCGGCTGTTCCGCGAGATCGAGGACAACTGCTGGGACGCGCGACGCCGCCTCGACGACTGCGACCGTCACGGCGTCACCGTCCAGGTGTTGTCCACCGTGCCGGTGATGTTCAGCTACTGGGCGAGGCCGCACGACGCGCACGACCTGAGCCGGTTGCTGAACGATCACCTTGCCGACGTGGTGCATGAGCAGCCGTCCCGGTTTGCTGGCCTCGGCACGCTGCCGTTGCAGGCGCCCGACCTGGCGATCCGCGAAATGGAGCGCTGCATGGGCGAACTGGGACTGTCCGGAGTAGAGATCGGCACGCACGTCAACGACTGGGAGTTGAGCGATCCGGAATTGTTTCCCGTGTTCGAGGCGGCACAGGCCCTCGGCGCGGCAGTGTTCGTCCATCCGTGGGAGGTGGTCGGGCGGGAGCGAATGAGCAAATACTGGTTGGCGTGGCTGGTCGGTATGCCGGCCGAGACGGCGCTGGCGATCTGCTCGCTGATTTTTGCCGGCATTTTCGAGCGTCTGCCGCGGCTGCGGATCTGCTTCGCCCACGGCGGCGGGTCGTTCCCCGGCACGATCGGCCGCATCGCCCACGGCTGCCGTGTCCGCCCGGACCTGTGCTGCGTCGACAACGACAAGGGCCCGCGCGACTCCCTCGGCCGCTTCTACGTCGACTCGCTCGTCCACGATGCCGACGCCCTGCGCACTCTCCTGCGACTGATCGGGCCGGAGAAAGTCGCCCTCGGCAGCGACTATCCCTTCCCGCTCGGCGAGGCCGTGCCGGGTCAGCTCATCGAGTCGATGCCGGACCTCCCCGTCCCGACGCGCGAGCGCCTGCTGTGGGGAACGGCACTGGAGTTTCTTGGTCTCGAAAAGGGACGATTCCTCTCGTGACGGGACACGCCTACCAGCCCGGCGAGGACTTCGCGCGGGGCCTTGATGCCACCGACCCGTTGCGCGGCTACCGCGAGCGCTTCCATATCCCGCCGGGCCCCGACGGCCATCCCTGCGCTTACCTGTGCGGCAACTCGCTGGGCTTGCAACCCAAAGCAGTCCGCGACCTGGTCGAGCGCGAGTTGGAGGCGTGGGCTCGGCTCGGCGTGGAGGGACACTTCAAGGACGAGGCGCCGTGGTACGACTATCACGAGTTGTTCCGCGCGAGCGGGGCGCGGCTGGTGGGAGCGCGGCCGGGCGAGGTCGTGGTGATGAACTCGCTGACGATCAACCTTCACTTGATGATGGCGACCTTCTACCGTCCCGCCGGCACCCGCACCAAGCTCCTGATCGACGAGCCGGCCTTCCCCTCGGATCGGTACGCGGTCGCATCGCAGGTCCGTCACCACGGCCTCGATCCGTCCGAGCATCTGCTGACGGTGGCGCCGCGGCGGGGCGAACACCTCCTGCGCGAGGAGGACATCGAGGCCCTGCTGGCGGAGCGCGGCGGCGAGGTAGCGCTGGTACTGTTCAACGCGATCAATTTCCTGACAGGGCAGTTCCTTGACGTGGAGCGGCTGACGCGGGCGGCGCATGCCCAGGGCTGCGTTGCCGGCTGGGACCTGGCGCACGCGGCGGGCAACGTGGTGCTGGCGCTGCACGACTGGGAGGTCGACTTCGCCGCGTGGTGCAGTTACAAGTACCTGAACGCCGGACCGGGGGCTGTCGCAGGTTGCTGTGTCCAGGAGAAGCACGGCGCGAACCTGTCGCTGCCGCGGCTGGCGGGCTGGTGGGGCAACGACCCGGCAACGCGCTTTCGCATGCAGACCGAGCGCGCGTTCGTGCCGCGCGATGGCGCCGACGGCTGGCAGGTGAGCAACCCGCCGATCCTGGCGCTGGCGCCGCTGCGGGCGTCGCTGGCGTTATTCGACGAGGCCGGCATGCCCGCGCTGCGGGCGAAATCCGAGCGTCTGACCGGCTATCTCGAGTTTCTGCTCGGCGGTCTTCCGAGGGGGACCTGCGAGTTGGTGACCCCGTGCGAGCCGAGGCGACGCGGCGGCCAGCTCTCGCTGCTGCTCCGCGACCGTCCGGAGGAAGTGCTGGCGGCCTTGCAGAAAGCGGGAGTGGTCTGCGACTTCCGCGAGCCGAACGTGATCCGCGTGGCGCCGGCGCCGCTGTACAATTCTTTCCACGACGTCTGGCGCTTTGCCGACGCGTTGGGCGATATTTACGATTGAAGGATGTCAATCGGAAGTGCATGGGAATCGGCAAGCCATTTCCAGGCCACCCCATCAGCAGTTGTGGCACAGGAGTTTGCGACAAGCCTCTCTGGCGTGCGAAACGAACCTCATGATGCAGAGACGCGGAGCGGGCAGGAACGCGGAACCGCTGGAAAAGTCCGGAGAAAACGCAAACAGCCGAGGGAGAGGCCTCGGCTGTCGGTGCTTACCCGATTGTCGTAAGTGCTAGAGGTGTAGGCGTTTAGCTCCCGGAACGTGGCGCTCCTCGAACTTTTCGCAAAGAGTGGCGCGCGGTTTCGCCTCTACCTTTTGTGCCGCAATTACTTACGGCGACGGGCAGGAAACCTTCCTTCCCGTGGTCGGGTCGGGGACGACGCCAACACGGCATTGCGAAGTCGCGCGGGCTGTTAACCCGTTCGCGCAGAAAAAACGGCTGGGATCTGGTGAATAGGGCGCGCGAGCACGGTGGCCGGTGCAGGCGCCTACACCCCGAGGGCCTGCGACGCTCTTCCGGACCGGAGCGGCGGTGGGCGAACCGCCGTCCGGCCTGGCGACTGCCGCTCAGCGGCAGTAAACGCACCAGTAGCCGCCCTGCTTCTCGATGCAGGTGTCATAGCCCATCTTTTCCAGGCGATCGGCTTTCTTGCAGACGGCCTGGTAAGACGAGTACTTGCCCGCGAACTTCCACAACGACAGACATTTGAGGTCCTTGGCAGCGCGGAACTGGAAGCGGAGGACCTCCAGGTCCAGGTTGACCTGGCGCAACAGCGGCACGCGCTCGCGGGTGAACTTGGCCCGCAGCAACCCTTCGAGGATGCCGTACAGGTGCCGCTCCATTCGCTCGCCGACGTTGAAGCGGTGGGCACGCGGGAAGCGGGCGACGTGCTTCGCCGTCCAGATCAGGAAGTCGTAGGCCCGCGCAATGACGGGCAGGTCGACCGGCAGGATAGACATCATCGGTGCTTCCGGCACAACGCAGCGCAACCGGGGAAGAAATCGCCGCCTGCCGCCCGAATCGGCATGAGCGCGGGCGGGGCGGACCATTACACTCATCGGAGGTGAAGAACCGGCCCAAGAGAAGGACTTGTCCAGGAGCGTCCCCGGCAGGGACAAGGGGGCGGCACAATCGCTATAATCGTTACAAAATATCCTTTTTGTGCGCTTGCGCCGCGAAACGGCGAGAAAGGGTAAAAAGATAAAAAAGATAAATAATTACCGAGCCCCCTCGCCGGGACGCAACACCACGCGGAACCCGAAGCTGAAGCTGCGGCGCGCGCGTGTGTAGTAGACGCGGTTGGCCGAGCGACAGTAGCGCGGACTGTGGCACCACGAACCGCCGCGCAGGACACGGCGATCATCGTTTTCTGGACTAACAGGATCTTCAATATCGCCTTTCAAGTTTTCGACTTCCGCCTTGGTGGGGTATTTCCGGGGGGGGGCCTTGCACCATTCCCAGGCATTGCCGTGCATGTCGTACAGGCCCCAGTCATTGGGCCTGAACTTCTTCACCGGAGCGGTGAAGGGATAGCCATCGTCTCCCTCTAGCGCCCATGTCGCAGCCGGATACTTTGCCTTGAAAGAGGCATCCGCCACATTGCCGACCTTGGTTAGCGACTCCAGGTCGTCTCCGTTGTGGAAGCGCGTCGTAGTGCCGGCCCGGCAAGCGTACTCCCACTCCGCCTCTGTTGGCAGATCGTAGTACTTCTTTTCTTTCTTGCTCAGCCACTTGCAGAACGCCATCGCGTCATTCCACGTCACGTTCACGACGGGATGTTTGTCGTCCTGTTTGAAGCCCGGATTCTTCCAGTTGTAGATCGACTTCTGTTCAAATTTCTTCGCCTCCTCGTCGTAACCCCAGCCCCCCTTCCCGTCTGTCTCCGCCTCTGTCTTGTACTTCTCCTCCTCGACGAACTGGTTGAACTGACTTACCGTCACCTCGGTCGCCCCCATGTAGAAATCGCGCGTGATCTTCACCGGGTGCTGAGCCACCTCGTCGCCGAACTTGTCCTTGTCGTCCTCTGGCGAGCCCATCTTGAACGTCCCGGACTTGATCCGCACCATCTCCATCTTGAGCGTGTTCGTGAATTTCTTCGCCAGCTCCGCCGACTGGATCGTCAGCTTCAGCTCACCGTCCGCCGTCACGTCTTCGCTGCTCGCCTGGAGATGCAGCGTACGCTCCCCCGGCTCGGCATCGGACGCCACCTCCAGTTCCAGGCTCCCCTCCTCCGTGTCGGTGCCCACCTGTCCCTTGAGGACCTTTACGCCAGCCAAGGGCTTCGCCAGTTTGACTTCCACCGACCCCGGGCAGCGCTGCCGCTTGATCTTCACGACCACCGTCTTCGTCTGCCCCGCCTCCACCGTGCCCGCCACAATGTCCAGCAGCCGCAGCGACGGCTTCGGGGGCGCGGGCTGGATCGTCAGCTTCAGCTCGCCCGCTGCTTCCGCCGCGCCGGCGACCGCGCGCAGGCGCAACTTGCGCTCCCCCGGCTTTGCGTCGGCGCCCACTTCCAGGACCAGGCTCCCCGCGTCGCTGCCATCCCGAACCAGCCCGTTGCTCACCATTACACCCGCCCGCCCTTCCGACAAGGCGTCCGCCAGTTCCACCTGCACCGGCCCGGGACAGCGATCTCGCTTCACCTTCACGGGGACCATCGCCTTCTTTCCCGCCTCGATCCTCACCTCCGCAATCTCCTCCAGACGCAGTGACGGCTTCGACGACGGCGGAGGCATGTCTGGGGGCAGGATGGTCAGGACAAGCTCCGTTTCCGCGTGCGACACCCCAGCTCCCAGGGCGAACGCTTGCAGCAGCAGAACGCGATCTCCCCCCTTGGCGTCGGCCGTGACCACCAGCTCCACCTCTCCGTTCTGCTTGCCCTCGCCCACCTGGCCCCGGACGAAAACATTTTCCGACGGCTTCGCCGCCACCTGGACCGGGCCCGAGAAGTTCTCCCGCTGAATCGTCACGGTCACGGTGGCCCGCTGTCCCGCCTTGATGCGGACCGGCCCCAGCTTGCCCAGGCTAAACGAAGCCGCTTTTGGAGGTGACGGCTCTCCCTTCTTGAGGCTGACCTCTGGAACGGACGGTTTCGGATCGGGCGTGCCCGCGTCGCGCGGCGGCCAGAAGTGCATTCCCAGCCACAGGGCCGTCCCGACCACCATCAACAACACCAGCACCAGCAGCCCCCGGCGTCCGACCGCCGGCGGCCGGGGCGGGCGTGTCGCCGTCTCCTGGCCACTCGGCGGGACCGTCTCCTGGCGAAACGACAGGGGACCCGGACGGGGTTGTGGCATCGTCGTCACCACCCGGCCGCTGCCCGGCGCGCCGAGGAATGCCTCCAGCGCCGCCACGAAGGCCGCCGTGTCGGGGAAGCGTTCCTCTGGTTTCTTCGCCAGCGCCTTCAGGCAGATGGCGTCCAGGCGGGCGTCCAGGCCGGGCCACAGCGTGGAAGGCGGCTCCGGCACCTTGCCGCCGACCTGGGCCACCACCAGCAGCGGCGGGCCGCTGAACGGCAACTGTCCTGTAAGCAGCTCGTAGAGGATCATGCCCAGGCTGTAGACGTCCGCCGCCGGCCCCATCCGGGCGCGATCGCCCTCGAGCTGCTCGGGCGGCATGTACGCCAGCGTGCCGAGCACCTCGCCCGTCCCCGTCAACCGCTCGCTCTGCGACGTCAAGGAACAGGCGAGGCCGAAGTCCATCAGCACCGGCTCGCCCGACGGACGCACCATAATATTGGCCGGCTTCAGGTCGCGATGCACGATGCCACGGCTGTGCAGCTCTCCCACCGCCAGGGCCACGCGCCGCACCAGGTCGACCGCCTGCGGGACCGGCCACGGTTGCTCGTCGGCAATGAGGTCCGCCAGCGGCGTGCCCTCGAGGTAGGTCATCGTGAAGAAGTGAATGCCGTCCACCTCGTCCACGTCGTGGACTGGGCAGAAGTTGGGGTGGTCGATGCCGGCAGCGAGGCGCGCCTCGCGCTGGAACCGCTCCAGGCCCGCCCCGCGCGTGCCGGCGGTGAAGTGGGGCACCTTGAGGGCGACCTTGCGACGCAGCTTGGCATCCTCGGCCAGGTAGACCGCTCCCATGCCGCCGGCGCCCAGTTTCTTAACGATGCGGTAACGGCCGAACTGCTCCGGCAACTCTTGCTGCATCGGCATGGCGACCTCGCTCGATGTGCGTCAGGATTCCTCCGCGAACCTCTCTCTTATACCCGAAATCGATGACATCGCGAAGGGAAAACACCGTGGGCTCGAGCCGTGTGCGGTCGGATGTAGCGACTGAACGCCAGCCCGGAGCGCTAGCGACGGGGCCCGCCGTCCCCGCGCTGGCGCGTGGGGCTTGTGTCAACCCGCTCCACTCGGCCGCAAAATGTTCTAGTGGGTCGTCAATCTTCGATTGATAGGTGACTCGCCAGCGTACCGGCAGTCCTGTGGAAGCCAACAGGCTAGAAAACACGATGTACAATTGAAGATAAGTTCTGTACACGGATCGTTAATTACCTATCAATCGAAGAT
>JACOUH010000228.1 GCA_016177925.1 Planctomycetota bacterium
TAATTCGGAATTGGAAGAGGAGCCGTTGAAGTCTCTCTTCAAATGCCAAATTACAAATTCCAAACGACAAATTAGCCGCCGATGGCGTGCATGGTGCGCAGCGGCTTGACGAAACGCGACGTGTTGATCTCGTGGCCCTCCCACTTGTCGCGCACGTTGCAGCGAATTGCCTCAGCAAGGGCGTCATCGTCGGGACAGTCGCGCAGGTGCGACTTGACGTCCACCTCGGTCAGCGCGAACAGACAGTTGCGCAACTTGCCCTCGGCGGTCAGACGCAGGCGGTTGCAGCTCAGGCAGAACGGCCGCGATACCGAGGCGATGATGCCGACCCGGCCGCCGCCGTCGGCGTAGCGAAACTCCATCGCCGGCGCACGCGGGTCGTAGTCCTCGGCCGGCACCAGCGGCGCGACTTCGCGCTCGATCTGCTCGAGGATCTCGTGCGCGAAGTAGACCTTGTCGCGCTCCCAGTGGTCGGCGCCGATCGGCATGTACTCGATGAAACGCAGTTCCAGTCCGTGCTCCCGCGCGAAGCGGGCCAGCGGGACGACCTCGGGTTCGGTCACGCCGCGGATGCTGACCGCGTTCACCTTGACCGGATCGAAGCCGGCTCGCTTGGCGGCGTGGATGCCGTCCAGCACGCGCTCCAGCCCCTCGCGCCGCGTCAGCAGTCGGAAGCGATCCGGAGAGAGGGTATCGAGGCTGATGTTGATGCGACGCAGGCCGGCGTCGTACAGCGCCTGAGCTTGCTCGGCGAGCAGCAGGCCGTTGGTCGTCAGGCCGAGGTCGCGCAGGCCGGGAACCTCCGCCAGCATGCGAACCAGCGTCGGCAGATCGCGGCGCATCAGCGGCTCGCCGCCGGTCAGCCGGACCTTGTCGATGCCCAGTGGTGCCGCGACGCGGACGAAGTGCGTGATCTCCTCGAAGGTGAGCAGGGCGGAACGGTCCATGAAGACGACGTCTTCGGGCATGCAATAGGTACAGCGCAAATTGCAGCGGTCCGTGACGCTGATGCGCAGGTTGTTGTGCGTGCGCCCAAAGGTGTCGATTAGCTGGCTGTTCATAGTGCTTTCGTGGGAGGAGCGATCACCTCTGAGCCCATTCTAGCAGAGCAGGGCCCGCCGAAGAACGGCTGTGGTCTTTCTTTTCTCCTGTCTGCGCCTCGTTGCGGCCGCGTCTCTCTTCGACTACACTGCCCTCGACGCAGCCGTTCTCCCGATGCGACGAGGGCTCATCATGCGCTGGACCTGCCGGTTTTCCTCTTCCTGCTGCCTGGGTTTCTCTCTCCTGCTGCTCACCGTCGTCGCCGCCGGGGAGAAAGGGACACCCGGCCTTGGCAGCAAGGGGCCGCTGACCCCGCGCGAAGAGGTGGCAACCTTCAAGGTCCCCAAAGGGTTCAAGGTCGAACTGGTGGCGTGCGAACCGGACGTCGTCGATCCCGTCGCGATGGCCTTCGACGAGGACGGCCGGCTGTTCGTCGCCGAGATGCGCGGCTATCCCAACGGGGGAGTCGGCACCGGCACCATCACCTCCGGACGCATCAAGCTCCTCGAAGATAAGGACGGCGACGGCTTCTACGAGAAGAGCAGCGTCTTCGCCGAGGGCCTGCGCTTCCCCATGTCGGTAATGCCCTACCGGGGCGGCCTGCTCGTCGCGGTGGCGCCGGATCTCATTTATCTGGAAGACAGGGATGGTGACGGCAAGGCCGATCGCAAGCGCGTCCTCTACACCGGCTTCAACCTGTCGAACATCCAGCAGATGGTCAACGGCCTGCAATGGGGGCTGGACAACTGGGTCCACGGCCTCGCCGGCAACGATGGCGGGACGATCCGGTCGACGGAGAAGCCGAAGGCGGCGACAGTCAGTCTGCACGGCCGCGGCTTCCGCTTGCATCCCGACATCCCCGCCAGCCTCGAGCCGACGTCGGGCGGCGGACAGTACGGGCTCGCCTCCGACGCCTGGGGCCGCTGGTTCACCTCGACCAACAGCAATCACCTGCGCCACATCATCCTGCCCGACCACGCCCTGGCCCGCAACCCGTCGCTGCCGGTGCGGGCCACCACTCTCGACATCCCCGACCACGGTGCCGCCTGCAAGGTGCATCGCATCAGTCCTTTCGAGGCGTGGCGCGTTGAGCGAACCCGGCGCCGCCGTGAGGGCACGGAGGCCTCACGCTACCCGTCGAACGAGCTGGTCCCCGGCGGCTACTCGACGTCGACCTGCGGCTCGCTCGTCTACGAGGCGGACCTCTTTCCGCCGGCGTATCGCGGCAGCGTCTTCGTCTGCGACCCGGCCAACAACCTCGTGCATCGGGACGTCCTCGTGGAGAACGGGGCGACGTTCATCGCGAAACGCGGCGAGGCCGACTGCGAGTTCCTTGCCTCGACCGACAACTGGTTCCGCCCCGTGTGGCTGTCGCTGGGCCCCGATGGGGCGATCTACCTCCTCGATTTCTACCGCGAGGTGATCGAGACGCCGTTGTCGCTGCCGGACGATATGAAGAAGCAACTCAACCTGGAGAGCCGCGGCCGCGGCCGGATCTGGCGCATCGTGCCGGAGAAGGCGGCGGGTGGCATGCTTTCGCGGCCCCGTCTGGGGGGCTTGGGGTTGCCGGAGACTTCGGGGCCGCGAAAGCATGGCACGCGGCGACCCCGTCCAGCCCTCAGTAAGGAAAAGACAGAGAACCTTGTCGCCCACCTCGCTGACAACAACGCTTGGTGGCGGCTGACCGCCCAGCGGTTGCTCGTCGAGCGGCAGGACCGCTCGGCGGTCGAGGCCCTCAAGGCGATGGCCCGGCAGAAGGAGTCGGCGGTCGGTCGGTCGCATGCCCTGTGGACACTGCACGGGTTGAACGCAATCAACGACACCTTGATCGAGGGAGCGCTGAAGGACCGCGAGGCGGGCGTGCGCGAACAGGCGCTGCGAATTGCCGAGGAGCGGCTCGCCCGCTCGCCGGGGCTGCTGCCCGCCGTCGTGCGCCTGGTGGACGACCCGTCGCCGCGGGTGCGCTTCCAACTCGCCATCACGCTCGGTGCCAGCGATTCGCCGAAGCGGCTCGCGACCCTCGCCACCCTGTTGCGCAACCCGGCCTCGGATAGCTGGACGCAGACGGCGATCCTCAGTTCGTGTGGCCGGCAAGCGGGGGAGATGCTGACGGCGCTGGTCGGGGACGAACATTTCCGCAAGGGCCCGCCGGAGCGGCAGCGCGAGGAGCTGCTTCCCGTCGCCGCCCTGGCCGCCGCCTCGGCGACGGACGCGGACCTGGCAAAGGCACTGTCGTTGCTGAAGCCCGAGCGGGGTCGGCCGCCCGACGCATGGGAAGTCGCCCTGCTCGAGGGGCTCGGCGACGGACTGCGGAGCCGGCAGCAATCCCTGGCACGGCTGCTCGCGTTGCCGCCCTCGGAACTCAAGGAAGCTGCCACTCGCGTGCGCCCCCTCTTCGAGACGGCCGCCGCCAAGTTCCTGGGGAACAAGGTCACACTCAACGAGCGCCTGGCTGCCGCACGGCTGCTCGCCTACGGTCCGTATGACATCGCCGGGCCGGCGCTGCGCGAGCTGCTCTCCCCCCGACAGCCGCCGGAACTGCAACTCGCCGCCCTCCGTGCCCTCGCCCAGCACGACAACCCATCGGTGACGAAATCTCTGCTGGAGGCGTGGCCGGGTTACAGCCCGTCGGTGCGGCGCGAGTGCCTCGAAGCCCTGTTCGCACGGACCGATCGCTTGAACGCCCTGCTGGACGCCGTGGAAAAGAAAACCGTCCTCGCCGGGCAGTTCGAGCCGGCCCGCGTCGAGCAACTCCGCAAGCACCGCGATGGGCGCGTGCGTGAGCGCGCGTTGAAAGTCCTCGCCGGACAGGTGGCGGCCGACCGGCAGAAGGTGATCGATGCCTACCGCGCGGCGCTCGACCTGAAGGGCGACCGCATCCGCGGTAAGGCTCTCTTCAAGAAGAACTGTGCCACCTGTCATCGGCTGGAGAACGAGGGCTTCGAGGTCGGCGCGGACTTGCCGTCGGCGCTAAAGAACAAGACGGCCGAACAGCTGGTGCTGGACATCCTCGACCCGTCGCGCGAGGTCGACCCGCGCTACCAGAACTACGTAGTGACGACGAAGAAGGGGCAGAGCCTGACGGGCCTGATCGCCGCCGAGACGGCGTCGAGCATCACGCTACGCCGCGGCGAGAAGGCGGAGGACGTGCTGTTGCGCAGCCAGATCGACGAGATCAGCGCCACCGGCAAGTCACTGATGCCCGACGGCCTGGAGACGCAGCTGAGCAAGCAGGACCTTGCCGACCTGATCGAGTATCTGCTCACGGTGGCCCGATGAGGGAAGGAAGTTGCGCGGCAACAACGCCTTCGTGAGCGATCGTCCCGCTTTGAGAGGGGGGAGAGGGGGGCCTGCGATTGGTTTCTCCTTGACCCGGCGCGGGGCGGACCTCCATGATGAACTGGCAGAAAAGGATAGGTCGCAGAGAGGGCTGTGGCGGCAAGTTTCCAACTTGCCGGGCAGGCACCGGCAAGTTGGAAACTTGCCGCCACAACCCTGTGCTCTGCTTTCGTGCCGGGGTGATAACGCTGGGCATGTGCAGCCCGTTTCAGGACTGAGGAATTGATCAATGCGTTCCCTGCTCTCCTCGATCGAGCAACATCCCTTCTCTCGCCGAATCGCTCTTCAGGCGGGGGCCATCGGTCTGCTCGGTCTGGGCATGAATCACCTGGCCCCCTTGCGCGCCCTGGCTGCTCCGGCCGCGCCGCGGGGCAGAGCCCGGTCTGTCATCTATATCTTCCTCTCTGGTGGGTTGACTCAACTGGATAGCTTTGATCTGAAGCCCGATGCCCCAGCCGAAATCCGAGGCGAGTTTCATGCCATCGCCACGCGGACTCCCGGCATCCGGATTTGCGAACATTTGCCGCGGCTGGCTCAGCGCAGCCACCTCTGGGCCCTGTGCCGGTCGCTCACTCACCCCTACACGGGTCACTCCCAGGGCCACCTGGCCATGCTGACCGGCAGAACACCCCTGCCGCCCGGCTTCGACGACTCGAAGCCCAGGCCGACGGATTGGCCGTCGCTCGCGGCGGTGGCCAACCAACTCGTGCCGAGGCGCAACAACCTGCCGCCGGCCGTCGTTTTGCCCGAGTTGCTCGTCCACCGCGAAGGCCGTGTGATTCCCGGCCAGTTCGCCGGCGAGATGGGCGCCCGCTGGGACCCCTGGGTCATCCCGGCCTCCTCGTATAACCCCACCTCCTACGGAGCCTATCCGGAGTACGGCTTCCACTTCGAGCGGGGCAACGAGAACCCCAAGAACTGGAAGTTCGAGGCGCCGAGCCTGACGCTCCCCGCCGGTCTGACCCGCGACCGGCTCGGCACTCGGATCGATCTTCTGGCCCGGGTCGAGAAACAACTGGGTGGTCTCGAGCGCCAGGCGGAACTGGGCAACTTCGCCCGTCACCGGCAGCAGGCGATCTCCCTGCTGGCCGAGCCGAAAATCCGGCGGGCGATTGACGTGGTCCGCGCCGATGCCGCCACGCAGGACCGCTATGGTCGCAATGTGTTCGGGTGGTCGCTGTTGATGGCTCGCAACCTGGTGGAGGCCGGCGTCAACCTGGTGCAGGTCAACCTTGGCAACAATGAAACCTGGGATACGCACGAGGCGGCGTTCCCGCTCCTCAAGAACAACCTCTTCCCGCCGGCGGACAAGGCCCTGTCGGCTCTCCTCGACGACCTGTCGGCCATCGGGTTGCTCGATAGTACCCTGATTGTGATGGCCGGCGAGTTCGGCCGCACTCCCAAGATCTCAAAGTTGCCGAGTGCCAAACTCCCTGGCCGGGATCACTGGGGGCCGGTCCAGACCATCTTCTTCGCGGGCGGCGGGGTGCGCGGCGGTACGGTCGTCGGCTCCTCGGACAAGATCGGTGGTTATCCGCGCACCGACCCGCAGACGCCGGAAAACATGGCCGCCACCATCTACCAGTCGCTCGGGCTGCCTCGGACGATCGTTTGGAAGGACGCCCTGGACCGACCGCACAACGTCTACCACGGCGAACCGATTCGCGGGCTCACCTGATGGAAGTGGACGCATGGTGAATCCAATGTCTCGTTCATCGGGATGCTGCCCGTCCCTCTGCTTGTGGCGAACCTTGCTTGTGCTGGCGTTCCTGTCTGGGGTCGCTTCGGCTGCCGACCCGATCGATATCGGCTCGCGCCGGGAGCTGCTGGTGGATGATCACCTCATCGACCGGCTAACCGGCAAGGCCGAGTTGCGGCTTCATCATCCCCAGCCCAGGGAAATCGCCCTGGTCACCGACCAGCCCTGGGAAGGAAACGCGGTCAACTACGTCACCGTGTTTCGGGACGGTACACTGTACCGCATGTACTATCGCGGGGCGAACGAAGTTTACACCCCGGATGGTTACCACTCCACGCACCGCGAGGTGTATTGCTACGCCGAGAGCAAGGACGGCATCCAGTGGACCAGACGCCACCTCGGGTTGTTCGAGTTCAATGGCTCGAAGAAGAACAACATCGTCCGGGACGGCCTGGGGACGCACAACTTCACGCCGTTCCGGGACACCAACCCGGCGGCCAAAGTGGACGCCCGGTACAAGGCGCTGGCCTACGGCGACAGCAAGGCGGGCCGGGGGTTGTATGCGTTCAAGTCGGCGGACGCCATCCACTGGTCGCTGTTGTCGGACAAACCCGTCATCACCCGGGGAGCGTTCGACTCACAGAACCTGGCCTTCTGGGATGCAGTCCGCGGCGAGTATCGCGAGTATCACCGCGATTTTCGCAAGGGACGCGACATCCGCACGGCGACCTCGAAGGACTTTCTCACCTGGACACCGCCGAGCTTCCTCGACTACACGCCAGGCCGAGTCAGCGAGTTGTACACGAACCAGGTCCTTCCGTACTACCGGGCCCCGCACCTCTTCCTGGGCTTCCCGACGCGCTACATTGACCGGGGCTGGAGTGAATCGGCCAAGGTGCTGCCGCGCCCGGATTACCGCAAGCTCCGTGGCGCCAAGTCGCCTCGTGAAGGAACGGCGTTGACGGACGGCATGTTCATGACCAGCCGCGATGGCAAGCAGTTTCACGTCTGGTCCGAGTCCTTCCTTCGTCCCGGTTTACGGTTGCGGGACAACTGGTTCTACGGCGACAACTACCAGAACTGGGGCCTGGTCGAGACGAAGTCGTCGATCGAGGATGCGCCGAACGAGATCTCGATCTACGTCACCGAGCGGACGATGCAGGATCGTCCCGGGGTGCTCCGTCGCCACACCCTGCGGATCGATGGTTTTGTTTCTTTGCAGGCGCCACTGGCTGGCGGGGAATTGTCCACGAAGCCGATCCGGTTCAGTGGCAAGCAACTGGTCCTGAATGAGGCAACCTCTGCGATCGGCACCCTTCGCGTCGAGATCCAGGACGAAGCCGGCAAGCCGGTCGCGGGGTTTGCCCTTGCCGACTGCGCGGAGATTTACGGCGACGCGCTGGAGCGGACCGTGTCATGGAAAGGCGGCAGCGACGTCAGCCGGCTCGCCGGCAAGCCGGTCCGCCTGCGTTTTGAAGTGAAAGATGCGGATCTCTATTCTTTCCATTTCCGCGATTGAGTCGCTGGAGGAACAAGCCGATGTCAAGCACCCGTCGAGCCTTCTTGCACGCGCTCGCGGCGGGCAGTGCCGCCCTGGGAGTGGGTTGGGCGGGCGGCGAGCCGTTGCAAGCGGCGGAGCGGGCTGCCCTCGATGCCGCGCGGCGGAAAGCGTCGCAGCGGCGGCGACGGATCATCTACAACAACGACGGCGACGACATCTGGGCCAAGGGCGCCGACACCGCCGAGAAGTTCCTCGCCTTCCGCCACGCGCCGCTCTTGAAGACACACGTCGATAGCATCTATTACTGCACCACCCAGAGCTTCAACCTCTTCACACACGACACGAAGACCGCCGAGGTCTTCCTGTCGCGCGAGGGGCAGTTCGCTGACAACAACCTGCCGAAGTTCCTCCAGAAGAAGACCGACGCTCTGCGCCTGTCGGCGAACTTCGCCCGGAAACACGGCTTGGAGTCTGTCTGGACGTTGCGGATGAACGATATCCACGATGCCTGGACACCCCAGTTTGTCTCGCAGTGGAAGAAGACCGACCCGCGACGGATCATGTCCACCCTTGACAAGGCGAAGGGTTTCAACGATCGCCGCCGCCTCTGGAGCCTGGTGGACTTCGAGCACCCCGACGTCGAGCCAAGATTGCTGGCGATCCTCGAAGAGGTGTTGCGCAACTACCCTGTCGACGGCGTGGAGCTGGACTGGATGCGGGCACCATTCTACTTCCGCAGCCATTACGAGGGCGGCACCGTCACGGACAAGCAGGTGGAGGTCCTCACGAGGCTGACCAGGAATATCCGCAAACTCGTGCTGCGCGAGAGCGAGCGCCAGGGCAAGCCGTTCCTACTTGCCGCCCGCGTGCCGGTTACGCTCAAGCTGTGCCGCCGCATCGGCATCGACATTGCCGGCTGGCTGGCCGGCGGACTGGTCGACGTGCTGACTCTCGGCGGCGGGTACGTCGTCTTCGACCAGCCGATCGAGGAGTTAATCGCCCTCGCCCACAAGCACCAGGTGCCGGCCTACCCGTGTATCAGCCAGTCGGGGATGGGCTACCGCCCGCCGCGCAGCAAGGGAGAGCCGCAGCCGGTCGAGGCCTGGCACGCGGCGGCGCTGCGCTTCTGGGAGGCGGGAGCCGACGGCATCTACACCTTCAATCTCTTCCCTGGCCCCGGCACCGAGGCGGAGCGCCAGTACGCCGTCCGCGTGCTGAAGACGATCGGTTCCAGGGAAACGCTGCGCAAGGCCGGGCGGGCGTTTGCCATCTCCGATGCGGGAGCCTGGATGCCTCCTGCCTTCTGGGCCAAGGATGCGGAGGACTTCGCGGGCGCGCTGCCGGTCCCTCTGTCGGCGAAGGAGGCAACGAGCGTGACGCTCGTGGCTGCGGGAAGGACCGAAGGCTTTCGAGCCGAGCTGCGGCTGGATTTCACGGGGCTCGCCGAGGGGACGGTGCCGAACGTGACGTTCGAGGGAAGGCGACTGGCAAAGCCGGAGAAGACCGAGGCCGTCGCCGGGGTGCGCCGGTTCCGGTTCGCCGTGCCGGCCGATGCGGTCAAGGCGGGGAAGAACGCGATCGGCATTCAACCGACTGCTGGCAAGGCGCAGCTCGCGGGGGCGGAGCTCTGGTTGTTGCGCGACAGGTAGCTGATCCCGCTAACAGCCGGGAACTGTATCGCAGCACGAAGTCAAGGCGTCTCCAGGATCTCCTGCCAGCCAGCAGCTTTCGCGGCGCGACGGACCATCCGCTTCAGCCGCGCAAGGTCTGTGATGGCGTGGAGTTGGTTTCGGACTACTTCGTCGGCTGAGCCCAACCGTTCTTCGCCGACGATCAGGATGTCATCCCGAGCGCATCTCTCCTGCCCTTGGTCAAGGATCATTAGGTACGTATCGGATTCTTCCATCGCTCGAACTCAAGGCGTATCCAGAATCTCCTGCCAACTGCCGGCTTTTGGGGTCTGGCGCGCGATCCGCACGAGCCGGTTCAAATCCGTGATGCTGTTCAGACTGGTTTTCACGGATTCGTCGGGCGGCCCGAATTGGTCTTCGCCCAGGACCAGAATGACCTGGCGGATTCCCTTTTCCTGCCCTTGGTCAAGGATCATTAGGTACGTATCGGATTCTTCCATCGCTCGAATTCCTCGAAAGATTCGCACGGCCACGTCGCGCCGTACGCGCAGTCCCGTTAACAAGAGGGCGTCGGTCAGCAGTTTGTTCGCCCGGTCGGGCGGCGCCTCCTTCGTGAGACGCTCCACGACCCGCTGGGCGACGGCCGTCAAGCCGTCCTCCAGCGACAGGCCTTCGGGCAATCGGCCGAGCATTGCCAGAGGTGCCACCCCCGGATCCCTGGCGAGCAACTCTTCCGCGGAACGCTCCCACAGGCGGACGACTTCGTAGCTGAAATCCATCTTACCACGCCCGGGGCGCGGTGCGTAGCCGATGGTGCCGTTCAGGTTCGCGTGCGCCGCTTCCGGACGCAGCAGGATGATCACCGTATGCACCGGCACGTGGTAGTGCGCGAACAGCAGCGCGTTATACACCATCAAGTCGGCGTGCTTCCAGGCCGCAGCACTCGACTGGAAGTCGAGTTGAAGGATTTCCTCCAGCGGTTCGCCCAGGCCCAGGATCAGGTCGGCAGCAGTCGTGACTGTGGACAGATCGACATTGAGCAGCTTGACCGGCACGGTTGGCGGTCGATCGAAGGCGGCCAGGAAGCCGTGCGGGCTGTCCCGGCCCATGTCTTTCAAGGTTGCGTCAAAGGTCATCGCCACGAGAGGTTCCCGCTCCATCCTGTACTTCGCCCCAGCGACCGTCAACATAGCCTTGCCGCCCTTGCTTGTCAGGGCCGATGCGGATACATCCTGGTTTTCGCGATCCTCGGTAGGTCGCGGCGAAGGTCCTTGAACCCTCGCCGCCGAGTGGGCCTTGGCCTATCGAATGTCGCCCTGTTTGTTGATGGCGGTGAACACGTTGTTGGCCATCGTTCGCAGCAACTTCTCGTAACTGCTGATCGTTCCCGAGCCGTCCAGGTCGTAGAGCAAGCCGTTCCGGGCCCGGGCGTCCGCGGCCAGCAGGATGTCCAGCACCGTCATCACCGTGCTGTCCGACGACGACAGACCGAAGGCGACACGGTTGTCCGAACCGACGTCGAACGTTGCCGCTCCCACGCCGTCGGCCGTTACCTGGAAGCCGTAGGCGACCGCCGTGGTGCCGGCCAGGTCCTGATTGGTCACGTACACCGCCAGCGCCACAGCGAGCACCTGGGCATCGACTTTCGGCGGTCCGTTCGTCGAAGACGTCCGCTTGAACAGCGACGTGTAGAAGGCGGCGACCTGCGCATTGGTCTTGCCGGCCAGGTTGTTGGCGCCGGCAGGGACGCCATACAGGTTCGGGAAGGTCGCCGCCAGCCAGTTGCCCAGTTGGGTCGCGCTGGGACCGCCGTTGAGCGCCTTGATCAGGTCCTGGCCGTTCTTGTTCTGCCAGAAACCGATCGTGGCGGTCTGGGCGGCATGCACCGCGGCGCCGGCCAACGGTCGTTCCCCGAAGTTGTAGTTGACGCCGTCGCCGCCGGGCAGCAGAAGGCTGATGTTGCTGAATACGTGATCGATGACTGCGCCGGTCAGCACGCCGTTGACGGTGCCGAGCGACTCTTTGCCGTCAGCGAACCCGGAGGGCTGATCCTCGCTGACCGTGTAGCCGTTCGCGTCGCTCGGCCGCAGGTTGGCGAACTCGAAGATTCCCTGGTCGTCCGTGGTCATCGTCAGGTTGACACTCTGGCCGCGATCGTCCGTGCCCGTCAGGTGAATGGTCACGCCCGCGATGGCCTGCTCGCCGAAATCGACGGCGCCATCGTCGTTGAAGTCTTCCCAGACCAGCCCCTGGAGTCGTGAGGGCGGGATTTCGGCAAAGTTGTAGCCGGTCGCCTGGACGGTGCCGGCCGGGAGGACGATCCCGCTGATGACGTCGCTGTCCTGCGTGTTGTTCACCATGCCGCCCAGGTTGCCGGTCGTTTCCTTGCCATCGAGCAGGCCGCCGGGCTGGATCTCGACCAGGGCTTACGCATACTTTCCGGATAGGAGTTTGAGGAGATGGAGGCGGTAGTCATCCTCCAGGGCAGCCCGCAGTTGCTTGGTGGGGGCGCTGTCCTTGCTGCCGTCGTGACGCAGCAGCGACAGCACCATCCGGCGCA
>JACOUH010000114.1 GCA_016177925.1 Planctomycetota bacterium
TTTCGCTCATCGGTCGGCTCGAAGTTACCGAGGCAGGCGACGAGGAGGTCCTTGATGCCGTCGCCATCGAGGTCGACGACCTCGGCCCGCGCCGGGTGGGGGACCTCAGCCAGGACGCGCCACTTCGGCTCCGGGTCGTTCGGTCGCAGTAGCATCACCAGGCCGGCCTGCATCTCACACGCCAGGATTTCCGGCTGTTTCGGGTCGGTCAAGTGGACGATCTGGACGTTTGAGAGGGCGGTGCGCTTGTCGGTGTAGGACGGATTTCCAATCCGTCCGGGCTTGGAGCCGGGACGGTTTGAAAAACCGTCCCACGGCGGAGCGTCGGTCCGGACGAACTGCGTGCGGAAAGGCGTCGGCGAATACTCGACCCGCAACCGTGGCAATTCGAGAGGGGCCCGGTTCTCGAAGTAATCGATCACCCGTTCTTTCGGCGGGGGCTTCAGGTCCGGCTTCAACGTCTCGATAAAGCCATAGGCCTGCTCGATTTCCGCTTGCCAGGCCCAGCGCGGGAACGAGCGAGGGGGAGGGTAGGCATGGCAGGCGGTACACGCCTGGTGGATCTGCTCGTCGAGCGTGGCCCGCTGTCCTGCGTGGGTGGTCGACTCGCTCCGCGAGTCGATGTCCTCCGCTCGCGGAGGACCTTCGCCGGATCGGTCGAGGATCAACCCGGCGACAGCGACGCCGGCGGTCAGGAAGCCGATCCCGCCGAGGATGGCGAGCCAGGGCAGGACGCTCCACCTGGAGTTTGCTGGGGTGGACATGAGTGGTTCTCTCGCTGGCGGGGCTCGCTCAGGGGTTGCCGCCACGCCTCCAGTGCTGGGACGCCTGTTCGGGCTTGCCGCTTTTCAGGTAAAACTCCGCGAGCAGCCGGTGCGTCGGCGCAAAGTTCGGGTCGAGGTCGAGGACGGTCCGGAAGTTCTTCATCGCTGCGGCGACCTTGCCCTGCTTGTACCAAAGCTCGCCGATCTGATGATACACCGCGGGATTCGCCGGCGAGCGGTCTCGCTCGGCCGCGAGCGCCTCCAGCCGCTGCGAGACCCCCTCCAGCTCCTTGGATCGGGCGGCGTGCTCGTCCGCCTCGGCGTGCTTGCCGAGACGGCGAAGGCACTCCGACAGTTTCCGGTGAGCAAGCGCGCGAAGCGGATCGAGGGTCAACACCTGCCCGAAGGTTTCGACGGCATTTTGGTCATGACCCTCCTCCATTTCCAGGAGGCCTTGTTCGTACAGGGTCGTGGCGGTTCGAGCGGCGCGAACCTGCTCGGCCTCACCGCGCGCGGCCCGAAGCCTGAGGCGCTCAAGTCGCAGCTCCTCGGACGGGTCCTGCTGGAGGTCCGCGGCACGGTCGAGATACTTCTCCGCCCGCTCGAAGTCGCCGAGCTGCCGGCAAACGCGGGCGAGCAGAAGATGCGTTTGCTGGTGCCGCGGCCGGTAGGTCAACGAACTTTCGAGGTGATGCTGCGCCTCTTCGTAGTGGTACGATTGGAGGGCTTCTTCCGCCCGGCGAAATGCGCGAGCCCCGAACCACTCCGCGTAGAGGAAGCGTCCGGCCATCCCGATCAGGAACAGGAAGGCCCCCGCCAACGCGAACCGGGCCCACCTGTTCCTTGGCCGAAACGTTTCAGGAAGAAGCTTCATCGCCACGTCTCAGTTCATCGATTCGCAAGGCTTTGGGAAGTCAAGCGGGAACAGGCTCGTGGTACGGGTTGTCCAGTCGCGGTTGGCGAAACGGTCTGCTATCCCACGGCGAAGCCAGTCAGCGGGCGGACGTCAGGCGGATGGAACCCGAGGACAATGTCCTCGCGCGGGATTCCCGCCTCGATCAACTCGTCGGCAACCGGACGCGACGTCCCATCGTACTGAAGCCAGACCTTGTCGCCGATGATGTCGATATGCACGACTGAGCCGTGGACGCGGCGCTGGCCGTCCCAGCCCACGTGCATCACTTCGTAGTGATCCCTGTCGCGATCCTCGATCGCTTCGGTGTCGATCTGGCCGTTGGAGGGCTTGTAGCTGGCGTATTCCCGGATCACGCGGCGGACAATCTCGCGATAACGCTCTAGCCGATCCATTGGATGATCCTCTGCGCCTTTACGTCGAAGATCAACAGCCGCAGCTGCAGCTGGCTGATGATGAACTGACCAAACCGCTCCGATAACAAACTTTCGTAGACGCGGAGGGGAACTGCAAGATACAGCTCCCGTCCAGGTTCCCCTTGCGTCAGCAGGGCCCGATAGATCGCGTATTGCCCCACTGCCTCTTGCAGGTCGCGCACCGGGGAAGGGTTGAGGAAACTCGAGATCTCGACGGCAATCCGTTGCGTTCCCTTCTCTGCAGCGACCGTCACCCGCTCCGCAGCGAGGTCGACGTACAGATCCCTGGTGCCGAACGAAACCGTGAGCGGGTCGTCGGTAATCGTCCAACCATCGGCCGTCAGGGCGTGAACGACGGCGTCGTGATAGATGTTTCTGGCAGGCACGGGTTGCTCACAGGGGCCGGGACAGATAAGTCGCGCCCGCGTCGCTTCGCGCGGCTGAGGGCATTGTATCGGGTCCCCCTTCCTCTTCTCCAGTTGAAAAGGGCTGACGGGCCGCGCCCGCTCCCCTACACCAATCGGGAACGCCCATCCGCTCGCCGACCTGAGGCTCCTTGCATGGTAACGCTGGCGCACTCGCTCGACCCGATCTTCCGGCCGCGCTCCGTCGCCGTCGTCGGCGCCAGCGCCACGCCCGGCAGCGTCGGCAGCATCCTCATCCGCAACCTGATCGAGAACCCCTTCGGCGGGGTCGTCTACCCCGTCAATCCCAAACGCAAGGCCGTCCACGGCGTCCTCTGCTATCCCGATCTCGCCGCCGTTCCCGAGCCGGTCAACCTCGCCGTCATCGCCACGCCGGCCGCCACCGTGCCCGGCGTCATCAAGGAGTGCGTCGACCGCGGCATCCCCACGGCGATTGTCATCTCCGCCGGCTTCTCCGAACTGGGCCCCGACGGCCGTAAACTCGAGACGGAGATAAAGACGATCGCCAAGGGGCACATGCGCCTCATCGGCCCCAACTGCCTCGGCGTCATCCACCCGCCGAGCAACCTCAACGCCTCGTTCGCCGCCAGCATGGCCCGGCCCGGCCGCATCGCCCTGCTCAGCCAGTCGGGTGCCATCTGCACCGCCATCCTCGACTGGGCCCAGGAGAAGCACATCGGCTTCTCCAGCTTTGTCAGTGTCGGCGCCATGATCGACGTCGACTTCGCCGACCTGATCGACTACTTCGCCGACGACCCGCAGACGCGCAGCATCATCCTCTACATGGAGTCGATCGGCGACGTCCGCAAGTTCCTCAGCGCTGCGCGGGGAGTCAGCCGCACCAAGCAGGTGATCGTCGTCAAGGCGGGGCGGCACGAGGCGGGGGCGAGGGCGGCGGCCTCGCACACCGGCGCGCTGGCCGGCTCCGACGACGTCTTCGACACCGCCTTCCGCCGCGCCGGCGTGCTGCGCGTCCGGACGATCGCCGAGTTGTTCTCGATGTCGGAGATCCTCTCGATGCAGGCTCAGCCGCGCGGGCCGGCGCTGGCGATCATCACCAACGCCGGCGGCCCCGGCGTCATGGCGACGGACGCCCTCCTGCTCGACGGCGGACAGCTCGCCGAACTGCGGCCCGAGACCAAGGCGGCCCTCGATGCCGTGTTGCCGCCGTTCTGGAGCCACGCCAACCCGATCGATATCCTTGGCGACGCCACGCCCCAGCGCTACCGCCAGGTTGTCGAGATCTGCACGAAGGACGACCACATCGACGGCCTGCTTCTGCTGTTGACGCCGCAAGCGATGACCGACCCGACCGAGACCGCGCGGGAAGTCACCGCCGTCGGGCAGCGGCAGCGCAAGCCGGTCCTCGCCTGCTGGATGGGTGGCGGAACGGTGCGGGCAGGCCGCGAGGTCTTCAACCGGGCGAGCATCCCGACCTTCGACGCTCCGGAGTCGGCGATCCGCGCCTTTTTACACATGGTCCAGTACCGCCGCAACCAGGAGCTGCTCTACGAGACGCCCGAGGCGATCGCCGAGGATACCAGTCCCGACGAGAAGCGCGTCCGCTCCGTCGTTGCCGCCGTCCGCGCCGAGAACCGCACGCTGCTAACCGAGGCAGAGGCCAAGGAGGTGCTGTCGGCCTACGGCATCCCCGTGACGCCGACCGTCCCGTGCCGTAGCGTTGACGAGGCGATCACCGCGGCGGGCCGGATCGGCTATCCCGTTGTGCTAAAGTTACTATCGCGGACGATCACGCACAAGAGCGACGTCGGCGGGGTACAGCTGAACCTGGTCAACGAGCAGGCCGTGCGCCAGGCCTTCGAGGCGATCTGGGCCGGCGTGGCGAGGGCCGTGTACGCCGGCGCCTTCGAGGGCGTGACGGTCCAGCCGATGGTGAAGGAGAAGGGCTACGAGCTGATCGTCGGCAGCTCGGTCGACGCCCAGTTCGGGCCGGTGATCCTGTTCGGCAGCGGCGGCGTGCTGGTCGAGGTGTTTCAGGACCGTGCCCTCGGCCTTCCGCCGCTGACGCGCACACTGGCTCGCCGGCTGATGGAGCGGACGAAGATCGGCAAGGCGCTCCAGGGCGTGCGCGGGCAGCGCTCCGTCGACATGAAGGAGCTGGAGACTCTGCTGGTGCGTTTTGCCCAGCTTGTCGTGGACTTTCCCGAGGTACAGGAGATCGACATCAACCCGCTCCTGGCGTCGCCGGAGCGGTTGGTCGCGCTGGACGCCCGCGTGCTGCTCGGCTCGACGGACTTGCCGCCCCAGAAGCGGCCGCGGCTGGCGATCGAGCCGTACCCAAGCCGGTACACGGCCCCCTTCCGGCTGCGCGATGGCCGCGAGGTGCTCGTGCGAACGATCCGCCCTGAGGACGAGCCGCTGATCATCGCCTTCCACGCGGGGCACTCCGAACACACGATCCGCATGCGCTTCTTCAGCCTGGTCAAGACCCTGTCGCACGAGAGCCTGATCCGCCTGTGCCATCTTGACTACGCGCGGGAGATGGCGCTGGTGGCGGTCTGGCGCGACGCCAGGGAGCAACATTTCGCGGCAGTGTCGCGCTACTACCTGGAGCCCGAATCAGGGACCGCGGAGTTCGCGGTGATCGTCGGCGATGCCTGGCAGGGGCAGGGCCTCGGCACGCACCTGATGGAGCGCCTGATCGCGGTGGCCCGCGAGCGCGGCGTGCGCCACCTGAAGGGCCTGGTGCTGCGCGAGAACGAGGCCATGCTGGCACTGATGCAAAAGATGCACTTCAAGCCCGAGTACAGCGCCGAGCCAGACGTTGTCGTGGTGTCAATGGATCTCGTCCCATAGAACCGCTACCCCACGACCGGATGCCATCAGCCCTCGAAGGGCCCGCCGACGGCGAAGTCCTCGTAGCGCATGAATTCCTTGAGGTAGGTCAAGGTGATCTCGCCGGTCGGGCCGTTGCGCTGCTTGGCGACGATGACCTCGATGACGCCCTCGTGCTGCCCCGGCTCGAAGCGGTCGGGGCGGTGCAGAATGAGGACCGTGTCCGAGTCCTGCTCAAGAGATCCGCTTTCTCTTAAATCCGCCAGGCGCGGGCGGTGGTCCTGGCGGTCTTCCGAGGCGCGATTCACCTGGGCCAGGGCGACGACCGGAATTTTCAACTCGCGGGCCAGGAACTTCAGCCGGCGGCTGATCTGTGCCACCTGCTCCTGACGAGGATCACGACGGTTATCCGGCTCGATCAGCTGCAAGTAGTCGATGACGACGAGCTTGATGTCGTGCCGCAGCTTCAATCGGCGAGCGTTGGCGGAGATGCGCAGCATGCCCTGGCCGGGCGAGTCGTCAATGAACAGCCTAGTGTTGCGCAGGATGCCGCCGGCCTCGATCAGCTTCTGCATGTCCTCGCCGGAGAGATGGCCTTTTCGCAACTTGTGGCTGTCGACACGAGCCTGCGAGCAGAGCAGGCGCTCGGCCAACTCGATACGTGACTGCTCCAGGCTCACGAAGAAGACCGCCGCGTTCTCCTTGGTGATGATATTGCGAGTCAAGTTCAGCGCGAAACTTGTTTTGCCCACCGACGGCCTTGCCGCGACAATGATCATCTCGGAGTTCTGCAACCCGGCGGTGATTTCGTCGAGATCGAGGAAGCCGGTCGACAGCCCGCTGATCGATCGCTGCTCGCCCATGTTGCGGGCGTCGATGCGGTCGTAGGCCTGGCTGAGGGCTTCCTCGAGCGTCATGGTCTGGCCGGTCATGCCGCGCTGGGCAACGTCGAGGATCTTGCGCTCGGCGGACTCCAGCAACTCGTCGGCTGGTTGCGTTTGGTCGTAGGCGTCGCGGAGGATTTCGGTCGAGACGTGAATCAGGTTGCGGACGATGGAGCGGTCGCGGACGATGCGAGCATAATACTCAGCGTTGGCCGCGGTGGGAGCGGCATCCCACAACTCTTGCAGATAGCGGTACGAGCCGATGTCCTTGACGTATTGTTGCTCGTTCAGCCAGTCGGCGAGCAGGACCAAGTCGACGGGAGAGCCCTTGTCGTAAAGGGCGACGATACCCTGGAAGATCTTCTGGTGGGCGTCCTGGTAGAAGGCATCGGCGTGCTGCACGATCTGCATCACGTCGCCGATCACGGGCAGACGCTGTTCCAGGCCCTCCCGTTCCGATGCCATGACTCACCTCCGTGTGCGTCGATCCGAACGAGGCATCCCGCCCCGCCCGCCGAGACGATCTTACTTCTTCTCCTGGGCTCGGATGACCGCGACCTTGACCTCGGTCTCGATCTCGTAGCCCAGGTTCAGCTTGACCGCGTACAGGGCGACCTCCTTGATCGGGCCCCCCTCGAGCTTGACCATTTCGGGCTCGACCATCAGGCCCTTGCCACGCAGCCCCTTGGCGACCTCGACGGCGCCGACCGAGCCGTACAGGTGGCCCTCTTCGTTGGCGTTCGCCTCGATGGTGATGCCGGGGATGCGCTGGATCTGCTCGGCCAGGCTCTTCAGGTCGGCGATGCGGGCTTCGCGGGCCTGCTGCACACGCACCTTGTGCCGCTCCAGCAAACGGAGGTTGTGCTCCGTCGGCACGACCGCCAGGCCGCGCGGCACGAGGTAGTTGCGTCCGTAGCCCGGCTTGACCTCGACCACCTCGCCCTGCTTGCCCAGGTGCGCCACGTCCTCGCACAGGACGAGCTGCATGCCGCCGTGAGGCCCCTTGCGCACCTGGTCACGCCGCTTCACCTTGCCCTGATTCGCCATGCTGGTCCTGCCTCTCTGGGTCAGAACGGGATTTCGTCTTCCTGCCCACCGTTGGGCGCGTTCTCCGGCTCGTCGAACTCCCCGCCGCCGGACGGATACGAGGGCGCCGGGGCGCGGGCAGGGGCCGGGCTCGCGGCCCGCATGCCGCCACCCGAGCCGCCGCCCTGGCCGTCCTCACGCCGCTCCAGGAACTGGAAGTTGTCCACCACCACGACCAGTTTGGACCGCTTCTGTGCGTTCTGGTCGGTCCACTGGTCCAGTCGCAGGTGCCCCTCGATGAACACCTGGTGGCCCTTGCGGAGGTTCTGCTCGACGAGGTCCGCCTGGCGGCCTTGCTCGCCGCGGTTGAAGATTTCCATGTCGATGAAAACGGGATCGTCGACCCACTGGCCCGTCTGGGCATCCTTCTTGCGGTTGTTCACGGCGAAGCCGAATCGCGTTACCTTCCCGCCGTTGGCGAAGGTCCGCGCTTCCGGGTCGCGCGTCAGGCGACCGATCAGCATCACTTTGTTCAGGTTGGCCATTGGAGCACTCTCCTGTGCGAGGTACGAGTTACACTCTCAGCCGAAGCTGTTTGAGTACAAAGCAAACAGATGTACTATACATCCGTTTGCCTGCAAAGTGCAAGCCTCGTAGTCGGTGCGGGTGTGTTTTTCGGGCACCGCCATTCAGTACGGTCCCCTCTCGCGGACACCTCCCTCCAGAGCGCCTCGGCTCCCCAATCCCTTCCTCCGGAGCATTCGGCTCATTCTTCCGCACGTTCGGGCGGTCGCTCGTGCCCGCCATGCCCGCCGTGACCGCCCGGTCCGCCGCGGCGGCCGCGGCGGGGGCCGGCGTTCTCCTCGCCGCCCTCGTCCTCGCCGCCGGTGTCGGTCGCCGTCTGCAGCGCCACCGCGTGCTCGTCCTGGGCGAGTTGGAGCATGACGTCGACCAACTTCGGTTCGGTGCGCAGGATGAGGTTGCGCAGGACCATCTCGTTGAGAGAGAGGTCGTGCGTGAGGGGGGCGAGGTCCTTGCCCTCGGCGCGGAAGTAGGTCAGATAATACAGCCCCTTTTTGTGCGAGACGCCGCCGCGCTTGATCGGGTAGGCAAGGCGACGCTCGTCCCAGGGGCGGCTCGCCAGTAGTTCGGCGTGGTTCTTCTCGAGAATCGCGTGCAGCTGCTGGGCGGCGCCGGGGACATCGCCGGACACCTTGTTGGTATCCAGCAGGAACATGCATTCATAAACAGATGCTGGCATGAGCAGTTGGGTCCTTTTCTGTGCGTGGGGCAAGTTTCCAACTTGCCCTCTTCGCCGGGCAAGTTGGAAACTTGCCCCACATTCTATGGGCCGGCGTTGAACTCGTTCATGCAGGCGTCGATGCCACGGTTGGCCCAGACGATGACGGCCTGGGCCGCCGTGCGGATGGCCTCGTCGATCACGTTGCGCTCGGACGACCGGAAACGCCCGAGCACATAATCGACCGCCTCTTCTTCCGGCGGCGCTCCGACGCCCAACCGCAGCCGGGCGTACTCGATGGTGCCGAGGTGGCTGTGGATGTCGCGCAGGCCATTGTGCCCGCCGTGCGTTCCCCTGGTCCGCGCTCGCAGCTTGCCCAGCGGCAGGTTGATGTCATCGCAGACGACCAGCAGGTCCTCCACCGGCAGCTGGTAGAAGTCGAGCACCTGGCGGACGCTGCGGCCGCTGAGGTTCATGTAGGTCTCGGGCTTGACCAGCAGAATCTTCAGGTCCTCCTCGACCAGCGCGGCAATCTGCGCCTGGAAGCGCTCCTGAAAGCGGCCGGCATGCGGACTCTCGGCGAGCAGGTCGACGACGGCATAACCGACGTTGTGCCGCGTCCCGTGGTACTGCCGGCCCGGATTGCCCAGGCCCACGATGACCTTGAGTCCGCCGGGCATGGCCGCGCCTCAACCACCGGCGAGCGGGGGGTGTGAACCCCCCGGTAGGTCGACGGACCGGGGGGTTCACACCCCCCGCTCGCCTACTTCTTCTCCTCCGCTTCCTCCTCGCCCTTCGGACGGCCGATGAGTTCCGGCTCGACCGACGCGGCCGGCGCCGCCGCCTCGGGCTCCGCCAGCGGCGCCGTGATGTGGACCACGATCGCCTCGGGGTCCGCCAGCGCCTTGACGCCCTCGGGCAACGTCAGGTCCTTCACGTGGATGGCCGCGCCCAGCTGCAACTCGTTGATGTTCACGCGGATCGAGTCGGGGATGCGGATCGCCAGGCACTCGACCGTCAGCGTGTGCAATGGCTGGTCGAGGATGCCGCCGCCGGTCACGCCGGGGGCGATGCCCTTCAGTTCGATCCGCACTGGCACCTCGATGCGCTCATCCTGGGAGACGCGCATGAAGTCGACGTGCAGGACGTCCTTGCCGAGGTGGTCCCACTGCAAGTCGCGGATCAGCGCCTTCTCGATGCCCCCGTCCAGGCGCAGGTCGACGACGTGGGTGCCGTGACGAATCAGACGGGTCAGCTCCTCGGCGGACAGCGAGACGGCGATCGTCTCCTGCTTGTGCCCGTAGACAACGCCCGGCACCTGCCCCGTCTGGCGCAAGTGACGGGCCTTGCGGGTACCGCGCCCCTCGCGCTTCTCAGCTTTCAACTCGACCGACTCGGCCATGATCGTTTCTCAATGTCGGGGACAACCAAAAAAGAGAACGCCTCTGCCTCAACGCGACCACGATTTCTGATCGTGGAAATCGAAGGGGATATTATTTCAAGGGAGCGGCCGGCCAGCAAGAGGGCATCCGCATTTTTCCCGATCGACGACCTGGCGGCGGGAGGGCGAGGCTCCCGCCGAGCCGGCTCGGCGGGAGCCTCGCCCTCCCGGGTCGGCTGCGAGGGTTCCTTGCGTCGTCCGGGGCATTCCATTACGCTGAAAACAGGCGAGTGCTCCTATCTACGAGAAAGATCGTCCCATGGCCTCTCCCTTTCGGCTGCTGAAGTTCCTCGCCAAGGTCGCCGTCCGCCAGGTGGGCAATCTCGTCGGGTTCGGCATCGGCGGCGACGTGCTCGTCGACGTCTGGGATGCCTGGGGCAAGGGAGCGGACGAACAGCAGAAACGGGCCGAACTGCAGGCGATGGCCCAGGCGAGCCCCGCTGAAGTGCGTGCCGAGGTCGAGCGCGTCGTCCGCGCAGAGGCACCCGACCTTCCGCCTGAGCAGCACCAGCAGGTCGCCGCCTACTTGCAGCAGGTGCCGTCGATGCTGCGCCGCTCGCTGCGCCGACCCGCCGACCCCAGCGGCCGGACCGTTCCGGCGTCGCTGGTCCTGCTCCGGCCGGAGGATTTGCTGACGCTGCTGCCAGCGCGTCCGCCGCGCTTCAAGGCGGGTGACCGTCCGCTGCCAGGTGTCGACTGGGAACTGGTCGAGTTGCTTGGCGTCGGTGGCTTCGGCGAAGTCTGGAAGGCACACAATCCCTACTTCGATGGCGTGCCGCCGGTGGCACTGAAGTTCTGCGTCGACCCGGAGGCTCGCGAGCGACTGCTCAAGCACGAGGCGGCGATCCTCAACCATGTCATGCGTCAGGGCCGCCACGAGGGCATCGTGCCGTTGCAGCACACGTACCTGTCGGCCGACCCGCCTTGCCTGGAATATGAGTTCGTCGAGGGCGGCGACCTCGCCGGGTTGCTGCTGGAGTCGAAGCCGTCGCGCACCGGCCTGTCGCTCGCGGAGGCCGCGCGGGTGGTGCATCGGTTAGCGACGATTGTCGGCTTCGCGCATCGGCTAAAGCCGCCGATCGTCCATCGCGACCTCAAGCCGGCGAACATCCTGGTGCAGCGCGGCGTCGGAGGCACGAGCGTTCTGCGTGTCAGCGACTTTGGCATCGGCGGGCTGGCGGCGCAGCAGGCGATTGAACTGACCCGCTCCGTTCACAAGGATGCGTACTTGACCAGCGCCCTGCGTGGGGCCTGCACGCCCTTGTATGCGTCGCCGCAACAGATGCGCGGTGACCCGGCCGACCCGCGCGACGATGTCTACTCGCTGGGCGTCATCTGGTATCAACTGCTGACCGGCGACCTGACGCGCGGCTGTCCGACCGGGCGCGGCTGGCAGAAACGCTTGACCGAGCAGGGCATGTCGGAGCCGATGCTGAACCTGCTGATGGACTGCTTCGGCGACGAGCCAGCCGACCGCCCCGACGACGCCGCGGTCCTGGCCGAGACGCTCGGGAAACTCCTCACGCCAGAGGCTCCTTCGCGCCCGACCAGCCCCGTCCCCGTCCCTCCACCGCCGCCCGCGCCGCGGCCGGCCGAACCAGTCGCGCAGAGCCGACGCCAGCCGAGGGATGACCTCGTGCTCGGCATTGACCTGGGGACGGCGAGTTGCACGGCGGCGGTGCTGGACGGCGACAAGATGCGAGTCATCGCCGTCGAAGATTCGCCGGGGCCCATGCCGAGCGTGATCGCCTTCATGAAGGGGTGGCGCTGTCTTGTCGGTGGGCCGGCACTTCAACACCAGGAGTCGGGGACGTTCGGCTCGTTCAAGCTCCTGCTCGGCCGCCGCAACAAGGAGTTGGCAGCCCTGGAACGGCCGCTGCCGTACTCGCTCTACCCTGGCAAGCCCGACGACTTCGTCGCGGTGCCGCTGTCGGGCATTGTCTTCACGCCGCAGAAGTTGACGGCCTTGCTGCTGCGACGGCTCAAGCTCGCCGCGGAGCGCGAGCTGGGCGGTCGTGTGCAGCGGGCCGTGATTACGGTGCCGGCCTCCTTCAACGATGTCCAGCGGCAGGCGACGTTGGAAGCCGCTCGCATCGCTGGTTTCTCCTCTTTATGGGACATCACGGACCCCAAGACAGGAAAATCGGCGCGACAGCCAATGCGCCTGCTCAGCGAGCCGGTGGCGGTCGCGCTGTCCGCCGCCCGCGACCGGAAAGAGCCCGGCTTGGTGGCTGTGGTCAATTTCGGGTCCGCGCACCTCGATGTCGCCATTCTGGACGTTGGCGACGGCGTCTTCGAGGTGAAGGCAACGGACGGCGTGCCGATGCCAGGTGGCATGGACCAGCTGAGCGAGCCCCTGGTCGAGCAGTGTCGCGCCATCCTGCTACGAACCCTCCAGGCTGCGAAGCTGAAGCCGGACAAGATCGAGGAAGTGTTCCTGGCCGGTTCGAGGATTCGGCGACCGCGCGTCCGCCAGTTGGTGTGGGAGGTCTTCGGACGAGATGGTTCCCTGCGGCCGGACGCGGAGGAACTGGCGGCACGCGGAGCGGCGCTGCTGGGGGCAAAGCTGCTGGAGGGGAGCCGTTCCGACCTGCTGTTGATCGACGTGGTGCCGCTGTCGTTGGGCATCGAGGTGCAGGGTGGTGCCATGCACAAGGTGATCGAGAAGAACACCACCACGCCGTTCGAGAGGAAGCAGACCTTCACAACGGCGGAGGACAATCAGTCGGCGGTGACGGTGAGCGTCTACCAGGGCGAGCGTCCGCTGGTCGCCGAGAATGCCCTGCTGGGGCAGTTCAAGCTGGAGGGCATCCCGCCGGCGCCGCGCGGGACGCCACAAATCGAGGTGACCTTCGCGATTGATGCGGGCGGACAGTTGAACGTCTCGGCGAAAGACCTCGGCAGCGGCAAGCAGAACCGCATTCGCGTCGAGGGCTCCGGCCGGCTGTCCGACACGGAGATCGAGCGCCTGGCCCGCGAGGTCGAGGAGATGGTCGGCTGAGCGGACGGGTGTTGCTCAGGGCGTGCCACCCAACCGCCCCGCCTGCGCCCTCAGCGCCGTGGTGTACCTCTTCAACTCATTCTTCTCGTAAAACTCCATCGCCTGCTTGTACAACTCCTTGGCAAAGCTTAGCCCCTCCTTGCCATAGTACGCCGCCAGCTTCGGCACCAGGTCCAAATACAGTTTCGCCAGCCGCTCTTTGCCGCCCCGGTACTCCCCACAAACTTCTTGCATCTTCAAGGTGAGCTTAGGAACGTACCGCCCCTCCGTCGGGAACCGGGTGATGGTCGTCACCAGGCCGTCCGCGGCGGACTGGTACTTTTTCTGGGCAGCCAGGGCGTCGGCGATGCGCAGCCGAGCGGAGCAGGAGAGGTCTGCCCGGCCGGCCTTCTCGAATTGCGTTACCGCCTGCTGGTTCAACTTCACTTGCTCCACCGGGTCGAACACCATCACGAGATCGACGAGGATGCGCTCGATGAAATCGGGATAATTCCTGAACGTGTTCAGCGCGCCGCTGACATGGCCGCGGATCGTCGTTTTGTGGTCGGTGGTGAGGTCACCCTCTTTGACCAACTGGGCGAACTCCAGCCAGCCCTCATCGCCCTGCGGGCAGATGTGGAGCACCTGGTCCAGGAAGGCCACGCGCTGCCGGACGTCCCAGCCCTGCTTCCTGACCAACCAAGGGTAGGCTCGCATCAAGAGAGAGGCGTGTCGTTTGCCGATGCGGTCGCGGCCGGCCAGGTTCAGCCGGCGTTCCATGTCCCGGTCGAGCATGACGCGGCCAGTCTGCGGGTCGGTGACGCGGCCGGTGTAAAAGGCGTCCTTCTCGAAGCCGACGTAACGGCCGTCCGAGTTGAGCGTGAACTGGAGCCTCTCGGCGCTGGCCTGCGTGATCTGCACGTACATCCACCAGGCGTGATAGCCCCGGTACGCCGAGGCGCCCGAGCAATAGACCGCCGGCACGCCGACGCTCTTGGCCACCCGCGCGGCGAAGTCGGCCTGGTGGGCGCAGACGCCGCCGTACTTGCGGATATTCTCCAGCGTATACGTGTGCCCCTCCAGCTTCGGCTGCCGGCTGGTATCCTTGTTCAGCTCGCCCTTGAGCAGATCGTGATCGTAGGGGACATCCTGGTGCCAACTCCTGGACGCGCGGTGCGTCTGGTAATACTGCTTCGCCCACTGCCGTTCTTCCAGCGGCGTGCGGTGATCGACGATGAAGGCGAGGAACTCCCACGGCATGTAGCGGAGCCGCCCCTCGGTGAGCTTTTCGTTGTCGATCAGGTACTGGAAGTTGGCCGGCCCGTTCACGAGCTTGGCGGGCATCGTGCTCTTGGTGCGGAGTTGGTGCCGGGTATAGTCATAGAGGCCGCGCGGGTCGTCCCAGACGACGGCCACGGCGATGCCGAGGTCGGGGTGCTTCTCCAGTTCCTTGGGCCACTTCTGCCACAGGGCATGAAACAGGCCGAGGGCCGCGGGGAGCCTATCGTAGCGCTCGTCGAGGGCGGTGTAGAAGTTCTGTTTCAGGTCCGGGCGGGCGTCGAGCCATTTCGTCAGGGCGTCGTAGTCGTCCCCGTAAGCCCGGCGGAGGACGTCGGCGTGCTTGGCCTCAAAGAGCCTGGCGAAGGCGGCGCGGACGGTCTTGTACTGGCCCTTGTCCGTGAGCTTGCGGACTTTGTGCAGCTCGACGATGGCCTCCTCCGCATCGACGTTGGCATCGGCGGCGTGGAGGGGCGAGGACAAGAACAGGCAAAGCGTATAGGTAGCCGTCTGGAGTTTAGGACTCATGGGCAATCCTCTTCAGGCAACGAATCGCTCCCGCGGGGAAACGTTCGCGACCAAAGATCCGGTTGGTGCAGTATTCCACCTGGCTGACGAACAGGCGGTAGCCGAAACCCTGCTGGCGAGGTTCCTGTTCGGTGAAGAACGGGACGAACCGAGCCAACCATCGGTGGGCACAGGCCAGGATGTCTTGACCGATCTTTCCCAGCTGGACGCCTTCGGAGGCCTCGGCCGCGACTCCGCTGCTGAGGTTACTCCCTGGGAGGAACGGTTGCAACGATTTTCCCCCAAAAAGCCCCGCCAGTACCCGCCCCGTTCCGACCCGCTTCGAGCGCCACTTCAAGGTTGGTCACGAGGAAGCCGACGCGGGGGAACAACTCGCCCACGTGCCACTCCAGCCGGTCGGACTCAAGCCCCAAGTGCCCGCGCGGGGACGTCCCGTCGCTGGCGCTTGGGGCTTGTCTCAACTCTCTCCGCGTTGGGTAGAAAGCGGTCTTTCCGGAGAAGGGGAGCGCCCCCCCTTGACTTTTGCTCCATTGTTCTATTACTATAGTACAGTAGAGCAATGATTCCCTTTTCGCTGGACCCGAAGAGTGGCGTGCCGATTTACCGGCAGATCCAGGATCAGATCCGCTATGGGATCGCTTCGGGGAGGCTGCGCCCGGGCGAGCAGCTGCCGACAGTGCGGGCCCTTGCGGTCGATCTCTCGATCAATCCGAACACGGTCAACAAGGCGTACACCGAGTTGGAGCGCCAGGGAGTCTTGACGACTGAACAAGGCAGCGGCACCTTCGTCGCCCCCCTGCGGACTGTGGCGTTGGCTCCGGAGGAGCGGCAGGCCAAGCTCAGGGCCCTCTGCGCCGAATTCCTGGGTCAGGTCGCCCAGTACGGCTTCGGGCCCGACGACGTGCTTGGGGCCATCCGGAATTTGATGACGGAGCGACCATCATGAACGAGTCTCCCGAACTGGTCCTCGACGGCGGGGCCCCGGTCTGGCAACAGATTGAGGGGCAGATCCGCCAATTCATCCTGAGCGGGGCCCTGCGGCCCGGCGAGGAACTCCCCACGGTCCGGGCGGTGGCGGTGGGGCTGGCCGTCAACCCGCATGCCGTCGAGCAGGCGTATGACCGGCTCGAGCGGGCGGACCTGGTGACCTGGGCCGGCGGGAGCGGGCCCCGCGTGGCCGTGCCGTCCGGCGGCCCCGGCGGCGCCGACCTGAAGAAGTTGTGTGAGCTTTTCTTGCGCCAGGCGGCCCAGCGCGGCTATTCGTTGGCTGCGGTGGTGCATGCTCTTCAAGCGTGTCTCAAAGAGGAGGTGTCGTCATGAGCAAGCGCGTTGACACCGAAGGCGCACTGACCCGGGAACATGCTGCACGCGAGATGCGGCGGGCCAGCGCCTTCGTCCTGAACCTGGTCCTGGCCGGGCTGTTCCTGGCTGCCGGGGCCGCCGCGCAAGTTCTCCCGGAGAGCTTCAAGCTGGTCGTGACCGTCGTCGCCATCGTGGCGGCCCTGGCCGTGCTGTTGTGTCTCCGCATCGCCTTGCAGTGGGACCGGGCGGTCGTGCTGCGGTTGGGGACCTTCCACGCGCTCAAGGGGCCGGGCGTCTTCTGGATGGTGCCGTTCGTGGACCGCGTGGCCCGCTTCGTGGACATGCGCATCCGGGCCACGGAGTTCTTCTCGGAGAGCACGCTTACCCGCGACACGGTGCCCGTGGACGTCGATGCGGTCTGCTTCTGGCTGGTGTGGGACGCCCAGAAGGCGGTGCTGGAGGTCGAGAGTTATTACCGGGCGATTTCCCTGTCCACCCAGACGGCCCTGCGCGACATCATCGGCACGCACACGCTGGAGGAGATGCTGACGCAGCGTGAGGCGCTGGGCCGTGCCTTGCGGGAGATGCTCGACCGCAAGACCAACCCCTGGGGCATCACCGGCCGTACCAGGGCAACCCGGTGGCGGTCCACCTGCGGGCCATGAACATGCTCTACGAGGGGCTGAAGGAAAAGGGCTCGATCGTGGTGGTCCCGTCGTCGGCGGTGGAGTCGATGAACCTCGGCGCCCTCGGCGGTCTGGCGAGCCTTGACAGCAACGGTGCCCCGCCCCCGCACAGTGAGCAGGCGGGGGCTTCCGCCGTCGCGGCGCCCTCGGCGTGAGGCAGCGTTCGTGAGGCCATCGGTTTCCCGATCGAGGAGAAGTACCGGCGGCGACGGGCCGCGGCGCCGGCGAACGAGGGGTCGGCGGGGAGTGCAGCGCTGGCACAGCGGGTGCATCAGGTCAAGCAGGGGGATCAGCCGGCTGATCGATGCCCACAAGGAGGCGGCCGCGGCCCTCTTGCACGGCACGGACGAGGTGAGCGACGCGGGAATCAAGGAATTGCGCAAGACCTTCCCCAACCTTCGGGCGTTACGGTAAACCGCCCCCGTCCCCAGGGCGTTGCCCTGGGAGTCTTCACGCAGGCCGCTCGCCGAGCAGCGGCTTCGGCTTGCGTTCGGGCGTACCCAGGTCGACGCCGACGTAGACCACCTCGGCCGAGGTGACCTGGATCACCTCGCGACCGCGCTCGGCCTCCACCTGGACGTGCATCGTGATCGACGTGTGGCCGAGCCGTACCAACCGCGTGATGAACCGCACCACATCGCCGACCAGTACCGGCTTCAGGAACTCGACGCGATTGACGGCGACCGTCACCAGTGCGGGTAGTTCACCGCCGGCACGGACCACCTCGCGGCGAGCGCCGATGGCCCCGGCCTGGTCGATGTAGGAGAGCAGAATCCCCCCGAAGATGGTGCCGTGCGGGTTCGTGTCCCGGGGCATCATCACGACCTGAATCGCCGTGTACGGCTCGGACATCCGGCACCCTCCTGTGTATTTCTGTGGTAGGGACAGCCGGCTCGGCTGTCCCCTTGTGGCAGTACGACAGGCGAGCGGCCTGTTGCTACGGGACACTGTTACGGGAACCTGAATCAGTCGGTCAGGAAGGCGGAACGTGCCAGCATCCGGAGATTGGCCTCCAGCCGCTGCGGGCGTGAAACTGCATCATTTCGCGGATCGCGGATTTCTCCCCTCTCCCTGGGGGGAGAGGGGGAAAAGCTCGGCTCGCCACCTCTGGCGACTTTTCCCTTTCCTGTTGACTTCAGCGATCCCTCCTCGTTTGCCGATAACACCGAACAGACGGGGCCGCGCCCTGCCTTCCGGCCTGACGTCTTCGAGGAGGGAATCATGACCCGCAGACCTCACCGCCCTTCGTTCTTCTGGGCTTTCCTGATCTGCGCCTCGATCCTTCCCGGATGTACCGGCCGGCCTGGCAGTCCCTTCGGACTCACCCAGGAGGGGCAGAAACTGCTGCCGGGGACGAAGGACCTGCGCCAGTCGGTCCCCGACCCGGCGCCTCTGCCGCGCGAGCTGGACAAGGCCCTGCACCCCTCCTACCTCGTCGAGCCCGGCGACGTCCTGCTCGTGCAGCCGGCCAAGTTCGACTCGCCCGTCCGCCTCCCCGGCGACCAGCCGGTCCTGCCCGACGGCACCGTCAACCTCGGCCAGTATGGGCGGCTGATCGTCGCCGGCAAGACGATCGACCAGATCGAGGCCGAGACGCGCTCCCTCGTCGAGGCTCAGACGAAAGACGCCGGGCCGATCATCGTGCGCATCGTCTCGCGCCAGAGCAAGGTCTTTTATGTCCTCGGTGAGGTGAATGCCCCGGGCGCCTTCCCGCTCGCCGGTCGTGAAACCGTCCTCGATGCCATCCTGGCGGCGGGCGGCGTGACCAGCCGCGCCAACCTGCGCGGCATCACGCTGAGCCGGCCAACGGCGCCGGACGGGTGCCGCGTCGTCCTGCCGATTTGCTACGAGGAGATCGTGCAGATCGGGGACACGTCGACGAACTACCAGATTGCCGCCGGTGACCGCGTCTTCGTCCCGGCCAAGGGATTCTTCGAGCAACTTTGTCAAACGAACAAGCAGTGCCTGCCGTGCGGCCGGTCGCACGTGTCCTGCTTCGCCCTGGGCGGCAGCGGCTGCCCCGCCTGCCAGCCCGGCGTCCTGCCGGCGAACCCGCCCCGCTATCAGTCAACCACCCCGCCCACCACCGCCCGGTCGACGGCCACCATCGCGCAGCCCTGACCCTCCGCCCTA
>JACOUH010000229.1 GCA_016177925.1 Planctomycetota bacterium
GAAGTCGTATTTTGGATTTTGGATTTGCGATTTGCGATTGATTTCTGCCGGGAGACATCGTCCGGGGACTTCAAATCCAAAATCGCAAATCGCAAATCCAAAATGATTACACCTTGATATCCACAATCTTCTTGATGACGACTGCCCCGAGGATCTGGGCGATGATGGCAAAGATGCTCATCTTGATGCCCAGGTCATTCGTCCACAGCGCCTGCACGTAGTCGGGCTTGATGTGGAGCATGAAGGCGAACAGGGCGAACGGCAGGGCGATCAGCACCACGCCGGACAGCCGGCCCTCGCCGGTCAGGGCCTTGACCTGACCGAGGATGCGGTAGCGCTCGCGGACGACGTAGCCGATCTTGTCGAGGATCTCCGCCAGGTCGCCGCCGGTCTGCCGCTGAATCGCGACGCTGGTCACGAAGAAGCGCAGGTCGAGGTTCGGCACGCGGTCGCTCATCGACTTGAGTGCCTCCTCGATGGCGATGCCCAGGTTCTGCTCCTCGTAGACACGGCCGAACTCGTCGGCGATCGGCGACGGCATCTCCTCAGCGACCACGTGCATGCCGGCAGCGAGGCTGTGTCCGGCCCGCAGCGCCCGGGCGACCAGTTCCAGAGCGTCGGGCAGCTGCGCGGCAAACTTCTTCAGCCGGACGCGGCGCTTGTTCCACAGCCACAGCCACGGCAGGGTGAACAGCATCAGGCCCGTCATCGGTGCGAACATCCACGGCACCTTGGCCAGCACCGTCACCGTCGCACCAAGGACGCCGAGCACCAGGCCAACGCCCGTCAGCGTACTCGGCGGGATGTGACAGTCGGCCTGCTCGAATACCTTCTTTGGGCTGAGGAACTTCGGCGTGATCCACGCCAGGATGGTCTTCTTGTCACCCTCGAAGGCCGCCTGCCGCAGAATGTCCGTCTCCTCCTCGCGGCGGCGCTTGCCAACCAGCATGTCCAGCCGCGTCGCGGTCCGCTGCCCGGAGTCGCGGAGGACGAACGCCAGCAGGCCGATCACCCCGCTGACTCCCAGAAAGACCATCATCGAAATCATCGTCGGACTCAGGTTCCCGCTCATGGTGCATCCTCGATCGATGTTATTTCAGCTTACCCCACCGACGGGGTTTTTCTGGCGAGCGGGGGGTGTGAACCCCCCGGTAGTTCAACGGACCGGGGGGTTCACACCCCCCGCTCGCCAGCGTAGTTTTCAGTCCCTCAGCAGCACGCGCTCCTGGAACAGGTTCGACGGCAGCTTGATGCCGGCGGCCTCCAGGCGCGTCACGAAGGTCGGCCGCACCCCGCTCGCCTCGAACTGGCCGTAGGCGCGGCCGTTCTGGTCGATGCCCAGCTGCTTGTAACGGAAGACCTCCTGCATGATGATCACGTCCTGCTCCATGTTCATCACTTCCACGATGGACGTCACCTTGCGCGGCCCTCCCTGGAGGCGGTTGGCCTGGACGATCACGTCGACCGCCGAACTGATCTGCTGTCGCATCGCCTTCACCGGCAGCTCCATGCCCGCCATCATGATCATCGTTTCGAGGCGGGCCTGGGCGTCGCGCGGCGTGTTGGCGTGCAGCGTCGTCATCGAGCCGGCGTGGCCGGTGTTCATGGCTTGCAGCATGTCCAACGCCTCGGCGCCTCGGCACTCGCCGATGATGATGCGCTCGGGCCGCATGCGCAGGGCGTTGCGGACCAGGTCGCGCGTCGTCACCATCCCCTTGCCCTCGATGTTCGGCGGACGCGTCTCCAGGCGCACGATGTGCTCCTGTTGCAGCTGCAACTCGGCGGCGTCCTCGATGGTGATGATGCGTTCCTCGTGAGGGACGAAGCTCGACAGCGTGTTCAACAGCGTCGTCTTGCCGCAACCCGTGCCGCCGGAGATCACGATGTTCAAGCGGGCCTTGATGCAGGCCTCCATCAGCATCGCCATCTCGGGCGTGAAGGCCTTGTAGTTCAGCAGGTCCTCCAGCTTCAGCGGGTTCGAGCCAAAGCGCCGGATCGACACCGTCGGCCCGTCCAGGGCCAGGGGCGGGATGATGGCATTGACGCGGCTGCCATCGGGCAAGCGGGCGTCGACCATCGGCGACGTCTCGTCCACACGCCGGCCGACCTTCGACACGATGCGGTCGATGATCTGCAGCAGATGGTCGTTGTCGCGGAACCGGACGTCGGTCTTCTCCATCTTGCCGCGGCGCTCGACGTACACCTTGTGCGGCCCGTTGACGAGGATGTCGCTGATGGTCGGATCTTTCAGCAGCACCTCGAGCGGGCCGAAGCCGAACGTTTCGTCGAGGACCTCGTCGATCAGCCGCTCGCGCTCCATGCGGTTGAGCAGCGGGTTCTCGGTATCGCAGAGTCGTTCGACGACGAGGCGGATCTCGCGGCGGAGGGTGTCGCCCTCCAGGTCGCTGACGCGCGACAGGTCGAGCTTGTCGACCAGCTTGCCGTGGATCAGCCGCTTGAGCTCTTCAAAGCTCTTGGAGCCCTGGCGCTCCAGGCCGGTCTGGCTGGTGCCGAGACGGCTCAGGCCGTTCTGGCTCAGACCGCTCAAACCTCTTTGCAGGCGTGACATGGTGCTCTATCTCGCTTCTCTGTCTGCGGCGAGCGGGGGGTGTGAACCCCCCGGTCCGTCGAAGCACCGGGGGGTTCACACCCCCCGCTCGCCGGGTCGCCGTCAGGAACTCGTTTGCCAGAACCACTTCTTCGCCCTGGGAGCGGCGTCCTGCTGCTTCTTGCCCATCAGGGTCTGGGCCAGCCCGGTGATGCTCTGCTGCGCCTTCGACTTCGGGGCGTGCTGGATCAGCGGCACCCCGTTGTTGCGCGACTCGATCATCACCTTGGGATCGTTGGGCACCTGCCAGTAAATCGGCTTGCCGATGATCTCCTCCGCCTTCTTCAGGGTGATGTCCGACTCCAAGCCGACCCGGTTGATCACGATCTGGACCTTCGGCGCCAGTTCCGGGTCATTGCCCAGGGTCAGCATCATGCGGACGACGTTACGCAAGCTGCTCAGGTCGAGCTGGGCCACCAGCAGGATCGTGTCGGCCATGCGCAAACCCGTCACGTCGTTCGGCGAGAAACTCTTGCTCAAGTCGAGGAGCAGGTGCGTGTAGCTGGCGCGAAGTAGGTTGATCAGCCGTTGCAGGTGCTCCTCCCGGATCAGCTGGCAGTCCTCCATCTGCACCGGGTGCGGCAAGAGCGACAGCCCCGAGGCGTGCTGACACAGTGACCGCTTCAAAAAAGCCATGTCCAGCCGATCGATGTTCAGGGCCACGTCGGACAGCGTGTAGTCGCCCATCAGGTCGAGCGCCACGTCGGCGTCGCCCAGGGCCAGATCGAGATCGATCAGGGCGACGGAGTAGCCGCGCTCCTGGGCGAGGGTGGCGCCGAGGTTGACCGCGACGCTGGTGCAGCCGACGCCGCCACGCGAGCCGACCACCGCGTAGACCTGGGCGTTGACCTTGTTGAACGGCGTGCCGGGAGCGCTGTCCCCGGCGGGACGGCGACGCGGCAGCCGCGCCAGGGCGGTCAGCAGTTCCTCCAGCTGCACCGGCGAGGTCAGGAACTCGCGGGCGCCCGAGCGGAGTGCCTGCAGGATCGCCTGACCGTCGTTGCGGCCCGAGACGGCCAAAATCGGCAGCTCGGGCACCTGCGACGCCACCTGGCCGATCAGCTGGATCGCCTTGGCCTGGTCGGCGTCGAGGCAGACGATCGCCACGTCCGGGACGGACTGGCGGATGACGTCGAAGAAAAATTCGTAGCGGGCACACTCCGCCTCGAGCCAGACCGAGTCGACGCCCAGCAGCAGGTTCCGAAGCGGCTCCCGCGTGGCGTCGGACGGATCGACAATCGCAATTCGTAGCACATCCCTCATGTATTCCACCGATGTTGCAAAGGACTCAGAAGTACGCCGCTTGCATCAGGGCGGCGGGGCATTGCCAGTCAGCCCGTGGGGCAGGCTTCGAGCCTGCCTTGCCCTCGGCAGGCTGGAAGCCTGCCCCACGGCCTTACGGCTGGTTCGGTCCACCCGTCCCGGAAGGGGGGGCGGGTGGTGGACTCGCGGGAGAAACGTCCCCGGCAGGACGGACTTCCGGCTGATCGGCCGGGGTCGCAGTGGACGGGACGGCTTCCGCCGGGGCCGTCTCGGTCGCGCCGATCGGGACGGCCTGCGGGGCCGGCAGAGGCATCTTCTGCGCCGCCGCCGCGGGGGGCGCGGGAGCGACGGAGTTCGCGGTCAAACCCGGCAGTAAGTGCTCGTGCCCGTGCCCGCTCGCGCCTTGGACGCTGGGGAACAGGGCGGCCGTCGGCCCGTTCTTGTAGGCCGGCCGGTAACGGCCATCGGGGAACACTTCACGGGGCCCGCGAGGCGCCTCGAGGATTCCTTCCAAGAATAGCTCAAAATCATCGGGGTTGCGCGTTTCCAGGCCAGGAAGAACTTTCGGCAGCTGGGCGCAGTCCATCGGGTCGACCAGGTGCGGGGTGATCAGGATCACCAGTTCCGTCTCGCTGTCCTGGAAGGTCTTGGTGCTGAAGGCCGCCCCGAGGAACGGCAGCGACCCGAGCACCGGAACCTTGACCAGCGTCGCGTTGGTGTTGTGCTGGATCAGTCCGCCGATCACCAACGTCTGCCCCGTCTCGATCTCGACCGTCGTCCGCACGCGCTGGGTGAGGCGGCCGGGGACGGTAGCCCCGCCGATGGTCGTACCCGAGGCAGCGTCGAGTGCGCTGACCTCCGGCTCGACCTCCAGGTGGATCTTGCCGTTGCCCAGGACGATCGGCACACAGTTGAGTCGGGTGCCGAACTCCTCGAACTGCACGCCGATCTGGCCCAGGCCAGCGGGCACCGGGATGGCCTGTTCGCCGCCATCGAGGAAGCTGCCCTGCCGCCCGCTCATGACAACCAGGCGCGGCTCCGCCAGGATCTTCGCAAGGCCCTCCGTCTCCAGCGCCTGCAGGAAACCAAGGAATCCGCCGACCTGGTGGATGGCCCCGACGAAGATGTTGCCGGCTCCAGGCCCCGAGTTGAGGATCGGGGCACCGAGGAAGGTCGGCTGCAACTGCTGGCTGGGCACGCCGACCGGGCTCAGGGGGGGGATCAACTGGCCGACGGTGCTGCCACCGATGACGTCGCGCGAGTTGAACAGGAAGTTGAAGCCGAAGTTGCGCAACTTGGAGCGGTTGACACGGGCCACGACCACGCACAGCTGCACCTGCTGGCTGTTGCCGACGCGGAGGAAGTTGATGATCTGCAGCCCACCGACGACGCTCTGGGTGGCCTGGAGGACCGCGGGCACGTCCTCGGCGCGATCGACGGTGCCGGTGAGGATGACGCCAGCAACGCCGGCCGGCAACGCCGTGACGTTGGCCGTCGGCACCGCCCGCCGCAGCACCGCCTGGAGCTGGCGGATGTCGAACGCCACCACGACGACCTCGAACCGCTCGGCCTTGTCGTTCTCGTCGGTCAGGGTGACCGTGGAAATGCCGGGGGCAAGGCCGACAATGTAGACGCTGGTGTTATCGGCCGGCGCGCCGACAACGCGGACGAAGCGCGGGTCGCCAATGGCGACCGACTTGATCCGCTTCTTGGTCGACATTTGCCGGATTTCGCTCCCGTTGACGGGGACCACGACGCCGGGCGCCGGCTCGGCGGCGGGCTGGGCCGGGGCCGTGCGGGCCGGCAACAGGGTCAGCAGCAGGGCCAGGGCCGGCCGCCACCCGCGCAGGCGTTTCCCGGCGAGCCCCGCCGACGCGGAGGGGCGGCCCGGGAACTGCTCTTTCGGGGCGAATGATGGTTCAGGCACAGGGATTGTGCGGTGCATCCTTTCACCTCTTCGGAAGTGGAAAGCGGGTGCCGGGCACCCCTTGAAAGATCCTCCAGGCCGGGCTGCGCGATCGGGGGGGCCCGGCACGGCCTCCCGAACACTCGGTACATCGTACCGGGTCCCCCGATCATGCCCTACCCTGCCAACATGACTTCATCAACGGGGCCGTTGGACTGCCGGCCCTCCCTGCCCGGCGTCCGGCGGGCGCAGGCCCCCGGCTCGGTTCTGTCCTGCGGCGGGTTACGGGTTCTCCGCCTTTTTCTTGTCCTTCTTGTCCTTCTTCGCCGCGGCGGCCGGGTCGGAGTCGTCGCGAACGATGCCCCCCTCCGGGCCGTCGTAGTAGTGCTGCTGGATGGGCGGGTCGAAACCGGGGTAGATGGTCAGCGTCCAGTTCGGCTTCTTGACCGGCTCCTCTTCGACCAGCTCCTGCTTCGGCTTCTTCTGGGCGGCCGCAATCTGCTCGACTTCGGGCAGGGTCAGGCCCGGGAGCGGCTTCTCGGGCTCGGGCTTGGCCACGACCGCCGGTGTTTCTTTCGGCTCGGCCTGGCCGGGACGGAGGATGTCGTCCTCGGTGATGACCTTGGAGCCGTGCGTCACGACCTCGTCGGAACCGTGCAGCCAGAGGCTCAACTCGCCCAGCGACTCGGCCACGCGGATCTTCGCCGCGTCGTCGGGCAGCAGGGCGACCGAGACGGTATTGGCCTGCAGGGACGCGCTCTCGGCCTCGCGGATGATCTTGTCGCCGACGGCCAGCACCAGGACGTCCCGCAGAACGGTTCGGGCGTTTGCCTTGCCGGTGCGCGTGGTCAGGATGATGTCAACCTTGTCGCCCGGCCACACGTACCCGCCGGCCAGCGAGGCGGCCGTGACCTTCAGACCGAAACCGCCGTAACCGGGCGGGACGTCCAACGTGGACGTGGTGCGGTCCTGCAGGTCCTCGGGAGACACATGCACCTCAGGCTTCAGCTCCTTCTTGAGCCGCTTGTCCTTGAGCTGGACGAACTCGGTGAAATACTTCTCCTTCGGCTCGTCGCTCTTGTTGCGCTCCTTCACCTCGAAAAACTTCTCCGGGTCCTTCAGCACAGTGTTCTTGGGCACCCTGGTCTTGGAGACCAGCAGCTTGATCTTCTCCTCGGCGGGCGGCTGCTCGCGCCGATCGGCCAGCAGCTTGCTCGTCATGTAGCTGGCGGCCAGGCCGCAGCCGACCGCGACAACCATCAGGACCATCGTCTTGGGTTTCATCTGAGGCTTCCTCCACGTTGTTCGTTTAGCGAGAGAGTCCAGGTCCGTCCTGCGAGGCCGGGTGCCACGGGCAGCGATTGTAGGGGTCGTAAGCCTGGCACCGTTTATTTCGACCGTGTGGGACGGACAACTTCAATGATTGCGGTTGTAGCGAACGTGGCGAGTTTGCGGTCCGCTTGGTCCGCCACGCCACGGCCGTCGCCGCTTCTTGCGGCGACGGCAAGACGGGAAAGTTAGAATCCCCAGCCGTTCAGGTAGACCAGGTAACTGATGAAGCCCAGGCAGAGAGGGATGCCGTAGGGCAACAGGTGCATGCGCGGCTTGCGCTGACCGGCCTTTTCCGCGGCTTGGCCGGCGCCGCGCAGTAAGTCGCCGAGGATGTCGCGCGTGTTGGCCAGGTTCTGCCGCCACTTGCCGCGCGCCAGGATCATCCCCAGGGCGATGACCCCACCAATGACGGCGCCGAACACAAAGGCCCACCAGATGATCGGAAGACCGTCCTTGTAGCCGTAGAAGGCGCCGATCCAGGAGCCGAAGCCCATCTGCATCTTGACGTCGCCGGCGCCCATGCCGCCGATCGAGTAAACCGGGAACAGCAGCACGAAGCCCAGGGCGGTCCCCGCCAGGGCGCCGCCGATGCCCCCGTCGAAGCCGGCCTCGGCGAGCAGTCCGAAGTTGTTCAACAGGCCCAGCAGCCAGCCGCTGAGGACCAGGGGGAAAGTGAGCCAGTTGGGCACCTTGAGCTTCCACCCGTCGATGACCGCCGCCAGGATCATGGCTGCACAGATGATGGTCAACGGCCAGTGGCTCAGGATGAAGTTCATCGGAAGCATCCTCACACTCAGGGGATCGTTGTGTGTTGGGCCCGCTCCAGCGCGGGCACAGGCCAGCGAGGCGCCACCGATTTGCAGCCCCGCCTGCCGGGTTGTTTCATGCAGCGAGCCGCGAGACCTCCGATCCCGCGGCTCGCTGTGACCTTCGGCCGTCAGACCGGCCCTCGTCGTGGGGCAGGCTTCCAGCCTGCCGGGGCATGGCAGGCTAGAAGCCTGCCGGGGCATGGCAGGCTAGAAGCCTGCCCCACGGGAGGGAAACCCGCGCTCAGCTGGAGGTCGTGTTGACCTTGTTGCCGACGTAGGTGAAGGTGTTGGAGGCATTGGAGCCGAGGGCACTGATGGCGGCGATGCAGACGACGATGATCAGCGCCAGCATGACCGCATACTCGACCGCCGTCGGGCCGTCTTCGGCCTTCAGGAACTTCAC
>JACOUH010000230.1 GCA_016177925.1 Planctomycetota bacterium
AGGCGTCTCGCCTGTGCCGAACCGCGACAGCGCACAGGCGAGACGCCTGTGCTACGAGCAAATGCAAACCGCCGGCCGTAGCACAGGCGTCTCGCCTGTGCCGAACCGCGACAGCGCACAGGCGAGACGCCTGTGCTACGAACAAATGCAAACCGCTCTAGGACGACCGGACCCAACCCCTCCCCCTCTCCGCTTCGGGGAGGGGGACGGGGGGAGGGGTTGGCTTGCTCCCCGCTCGCCGAGCGCTCGAACTGCTTGTCAGCCCTCCATGACGGCTGGACGCTCGTCGCGGACGCGCGCCCGCTTGGTCGGGGCGCCCTCGCCCAGGAGCAGCAGCAGCGGACTGGCAACGTAAATCGAGCTGTAGGTCCCGACGATCACACCGAAGACCATCACGAAGGCGAACAGGTGGACGCCCTCGCCGCCCCAGATGAACAGCACCAACACCACCATCCAGGCGATGAACGACGTCAGCACCGTCCGGCTCAGCGTCTGATTGATGCTGTCGTTGATCATCTCCGGGGTCAGGTGCGGATTCTTGCCGCGCACCTCGCGGATGCGGTCGAACACCACAATCGTGTCGTTGACCGAGAAGCCGATCAGCGTCAACAGCGACGCCACCGCCGGCAGGTCGATCTTGAAGTCGCGCAGCGCCAATGCCTCGCCCACGAAGGTGCCGTGGACGAAGTGACACAGGGCGATCATGCCGAGCGTGAAGAACAGGTCGTGGATCAGGCAGATGACCGCCGCCAGACCGAACGTCCAGTTGCCAAAGCGGAACCACAGGTAGAGCAGCATCGCGCCCCAACTCGCCAGGATGGCGTACAGGGCCCGCTGCTGCATGTCGGCGGCGAGCTGGCTGTCGAAGTTCTCCAGGCGCACCGGCAGCGGGCGGGCGGCCAATTCCGTGCCGAACTTCTCCACTGCCTGCCTGAACTCCTGGCCGTCGTACGGGTTCGGCATCTGCACCAGCATTTCCCTGAAGCGGCCGCTCTCATCCTCTTGCACGCCTTCGGGCTTGGTCACGCCCATGTGCTGGCGCAGCTGCGGATCGTCGAACTGATTGCCCAGCAGCGAATGCACCGACGCCAGGTAGGCCGCGTCCGCCAGCGTCAGACGGGCCTGGGCGAACTGGAAGGTGGACAGCTTCTTGTTCTTGACCAGCGGGGCCAGGGCGTCGGCGAGCGTCGACAGGCTCTTTGCGTCGGCGAAGTTCAGCGTTGCGGTCTTGTACTGCCCCTTCTGGCCCGTCTCTTCCTGGCCGGTGAGGGTGACGTCGCTGTCACTGCCCGGCCCGGCTGCCGCGGCAAGGAGGGCGCCTCCCACCGGGGCCAGCTTGCGGATCAGTTCCGCTTTATCTTTCGCCGAGTCGGACTTCGCGATGACCTTGCCCTCGCGCAGCGCCGCCAGGATCGCCGGACGGACGGCGTCCAGCTTCACCGCCTCGGGGAAGACCAGGATCGCCTGGTTGGTCCGGGCCGTCTCGAGCCGGTTCTTCTTCAGCACGTCGCCGAGCAGCCGGTTGATCGACGCCGACACCAACTCGCTCGACTTCTCCGTCGTCCGCACGGTGAACAGCTTGCTCTCATTGCCCTGCGTCAGCTTCTCATCGCTGTGGAAGATCAACTCGAGCGATGGCTCCGGCAGCGTCTCGGCGCGCTGGCGCACCTGGGTGGCGGTGAGTTTCTCGGGGATGGAAACCTGGCGGACGCGCTCTCGGCCGTCTCCCTCCTTCTTGTAGACGAGCTGCCAGGTGCCGCTCTTTTCGGACAGGAGGACGGGGTCCTTCTCCAGGGCGAGCCACTCTTGCTGCTTCGTCTCGTCGAGGCGGTCGCGCAGCTTGGAGATGTTGAGGAACTCGTCCAGTTCGCCGCTGTAGACGGTGCCGCCGACGAAGTCCATGTTCAGCCCCGACTTGCCGCGGAGCAGAAACAACCCGACGCCGAGGACCGACAGGGCGATGGTGATCACGAAGACGGTGTTGCGGATGCCCATGAAGTTGATGCGCGTCCGCGAGAACAGCTTCGCCATCGACAGCTTCTTCAGCCAACCCTTGGTCTGCCACAGGTCGAAGAATACCCGCGTCATGTACAGGGCAGTGAAGAGGCTGATGATCAGGCCGACGGTCAGGCTGATGCCGAAGCCTTTCAACTGGTCGTTGCCCACCACGTACAGGACGATGGCGGTGAAGATGCTCGACATGTGTGTGTCGATGACCGTCGGGAAGGCGCGATCGTAGCCATTGCGGATCGCCAGAGGCAAACTGGCGCCCCGTTCGCGTTCCTCGCGGATGCGCTCGTAAATGAGCACGTTGGCGTCGACCGCC
>JACOUH010000231.1 GCA_016177925.1 Planctomycetota bacterium
AGCACCTATGTGGACGCCCTGCCGGAAATGGTCAACCCGGGCAGCGGCCGCATCCATGCCTCGTTCAACCAGACCGTGACGGTGACCGGGAGACTCTCGTCCAGTGAGCCGAACCTCCAGAACATTCCGGTTCGCCGCGAGATGGGGCAGCAGATCCGGCAGGCGTTCGTCCCGGAGCCGGGGTGGCGTCTTGTGACAGCCGATTACTCGCAGATCGAGTTGCGGCTGCTGGCCCACTTCACGAACGACGAGGCGTTGCGCAAAGCGTTCGCAGAGGACCGTGACGTTCACGCAGCGGTGGCGGCCCAGATCTATGGGGTAGCGGAGAAGGATGTCACCGACGCGATGCGGCGGCTGGCGAAGACGGTCAACTTCGGCGTCATCTATGGGATCAGCTCGGTCGGCCTGTCGGTGCGGCTGGGCATCTCGCGCGACGAGGCCGCGAAGTTCATCGACGCCTACTTCGCCCGCTATCCGCGCGTTCTGGAGTATCAGCAGCGGCTGTTGGAGAATTGCAAAAAAACAGGCTACGTGACTACCATCCTGGGCCGTCGTCGTCCATTTGACAGAGAGGGAATCCGCACGAACTCGGTCTATCAGAATCGAAACCAGACCGAGCGTGAGGCGATTAATATGGAGATCCAGGGCTCGGCGGCCGACCTCATCAAGATGGCGATGCGGAACCTGCACCGCCGGCTGCACGAACAGCGGATGCGGTCGCGGATGCTGTTGCAAATCCACGACGAACTCGTCTTCGAGACGCCGCCGGAGGAACAGGACGCCCTGGCAGCGCAGGTGCGCGAGGAGATGACAACGCCCCTGGAGCGGGCGCTGCGCCTTCAGGTGCCGCTGAAGGTCGACCTGGCAGCGGGATCGAACTGGCTCGACGTGTCGGCTGTCGGCTGATCGGCCCCTTAGCCCGACGCGCCAGCGAGGAACACAGCGAACCCTCGCTGGCGCGTCGGGCTAAGGGACGGTGCGAAGCGATGAAAATGGATGACGTGCCCCGACAATCGCCGCGAGTGATCGGCTTGATCGGCGGCATCGGCAGCGGCAAGAGCCAGGTCGCCCGGGTTTTCGCGGAGGAGACGGGGGGCAAGATCATCTCCGGCGATGTCCTCGGCCACGAGGCGCTGAAACAGCCGGAGGTCCGCGACGCGGTCGTCCGCCGCTGGGGAGCGTCGGTTCTCGACGCCCACGGGGAGGTCGACCGCCGCAAGCTGGGCGGCATCGTATTTGCGAAGGTGTCTGAACTCACGGCGCTGGAGGGCCTTGTCCATCCGTGGATCAAACGCCGCATCGGCAAGGACGTCGAGGCATTTCGGCGTGACGCCTCGGTCCCGCTGGTGGTGCTGGACGCCGCCATCCTGCTTGAGGCGGGCTGGGACGGTGTCTGCGACGCGCTGGTCTTTGTGGACGTCCCACGAGCGCTACGCCTGCAGCGCATCGCCGGGCAGCGCGGCTGGACACAAGAAGAGGTGGAGGCACGTGAGCGCGCTCAGCTGCCTCTGTCGGAGAAGGCCGGGAGGGCCGATTTTTCGCTGGATAACTCGGGCACCGTCGAGGACCTGCGGCGGCAGGTGCGCTCCCTGCTTGACCGCTGGGACATCCCGCGGGCCGGCCCGAACCCCTGAACGAGGTGAGCTTTCCTCAACCCTGACCCTCAATTGCCTGCCGCTGGCGCTCGTCGCGGAGTACCCGTCGGGTGACATCTCGGTGTCCCCACCGCGGCCAGGAAGAAAAGGATGAAGGATGAATAACGAATGATGAATCAAAAAGTGTTCTCGATTCATCATTCATCCTTCATCATTCATCGTTCTCTGCCTGTCTTCTGACGCCAGCTACGAGCGAACGTAGGAGAAGACCAACCATGGCTGAAGCCAAGAGCCGTTCCACCAGCATCCGATCGCGGGCCCGCAAGCCCGACGGCCCGGCCGACGGCGAGTCCGCGGAACAGGAGCCCGAGCGCCCGCGGTCGCCGGCCGACCTCCCTGCCGCACCCGGCGAGGAGTCCGTCCCGCGGCCGCAGCGCACCTACGACGAAGACGACTACGCCGGCTTCGACGAGGAAATCAACTCCCGGTATGAGGAGATCAAGCGCGGCAGTACGCACATCAGCGAGCTGCAGCAGATGACCATGCCGCAGCTGATCAAGGTCGCCAAGGAAGAAGGGCTGACCGACTATACCGGGCTGAAGAAGCAGGACCTGATCTTCAAGATCCTCAAGGAGCGCGTCAAGCAGAACGGCCTGATGTTCGGCGAGGGCACGCTCGAGGTGCTGCCCGACGGCTTCGGCTTCCTCCGCAGCCCCGACTACAACTACCTGCCCTGTCCCGACGACATCTACATTTCGCCCAGCCAGATCCGCCGCTTCGGCTTGCGCACCGGCGCTGTCGTCGCCGGGCAGATCCGCCCGCCCAAGGAGAACGAGCGCTACTTCGCCCTGCTCCGCGTCGAGGCCATCAACTACAACGATCCAGATATCCTGACTCAGAAGGTCGTCTTCGACGACCTAACTCCACTGCATCCCGACAAGCGGCTGGTCCTCGAGGCCGACGGCAACGATCTGAACATGCGCGTCATGGACCTGGTGACGCCGATCGGCAGGGGGCAGCGCGGTCTGATCGTGGCCCCGCCGCGCACCGGCAAGACGATCCTCTTGCAGAAGATCGCCAACAGCGTCCTGAAGAACCACGCCGACTGCTACGTCATCGTGCTGCTGATCGACGAGCGGCCCGAGGAAGTGACCGAGATGGAGCGCACGGTCAAGAGCGAGCACGCCGAGGTGGTGTCGTCGACGTTTGACGAGCCGGCCAGCCGGCACGTCCAGGTCAGCGAGATGGTGATCGAGAAGGCCAAGCGCATGGTCGAGTTCGGCCAGGACGTGGTGATCCTGCTCGACTCGATCACGCGCCTCGCGCGGGCCTACAACACGATCGTGCCGCCCTCGGGCAAGGTGCTCTCGGGCGGTGTGGACAGTAACGCCTTGC
>JACOUH010000257.1 GCA_016177925.1 Planctomycetota bacterium
ACAATGTAGTCGAGGACGGACGGCGGAGCCATCACCAGCCGCCAGTTGAACGACAGGTTGCGGAGCGGCGAGCAGTTTCCCCATTTCGTCCGCTGGCTGCGGAGATACATCCGGTTGAACGCCACGCCCATGTCGCGGCTGCGCTTCGCCAGCTGGGTCTGCAGGTCCTTGCGGGCCTGGTCTCGGAGCCAGTGTTCCAACGTCCGCCACGGGTCAGTCCGACTCCCCTCGGGAAGCACCACGCAGAGCTTGTCGTCCTCCAGGGCGTGCAAATGCCATTCGGCCGGGTCGGAGTGGGGTTTCCCTCCCACCACGACCGGCCTTTTTCCCCCCAACCCGGAAGGTCGCAACCGGCTTCGAGCACGACGGCGTTCCTTGTTCCCCGGCCCCCTCCGTGTTAGCATGTTGTTGGGACCCAAGACCGTCTGCGCGGGTATCGTTCGCAAGCACGCCAGGATGTGCGGGTCTGCTCTTCGAGGGCTTGAGGCATGCCTTCTCACTCACCTTTCCGAGTGCATCATCTTCAGGCATCCGTCCATTTCATCCAGGGTTATCGCTACCTTGATCGCTGCGGAGAGGCGCTGATCAAACTCGAAAACATACTGGAAAAGGGGTGGCTCCCAAGCGAGACCACACCGAAAGCCGGAAGCCTGAAGAACGACCAGCTCGGGTTGACGGCAAGTTTCAATTCCGAAGCCCTGACGGTCTCTCAGATTGAGTTCATCTCTTTTGAGCATTTCTTCGATCAGGCCTGCAAAATCTTTGAGACCTTGGTGCGCACTTTTGAGATAAAAGAAATCAATCTGCCTTCTATCAAGGTGGTTTTCCAGAAAGGCTTCAAGGACGACGAAGTGGAGGAGGCATCGCAGCACCTGATCAAGATGCGGCTCTGCACCCCGAATGGCGGACTGGTCGCCCTGTTGGGCGGGAAGCCGGAAGCGCTGGAATTCGTTCTGGTGACAGCCGAAGACTTGGAGTGGAACCAGGAGCGAGTTCATCAGCGCCGCCGGATGCAGAGTCAAGTCATTCGCCAAGAAAGGCAGCCGCCCTTTGACGAGCGGCTGCTGAGGAGGGCTCGGCAACTGGGAAAGCAGCAACGGGCTGCGATCGCAGCCCTGATGCAACTGCGCCGTCAAGTTCCCGAGATATTCCCGGTTGCGGTTCAACTGGACCTGGAGCACTCTTTCGAGACGGAGTTCGGGGCGGAGGCGTTTGACCTGCCGGCCTTCTTGGAGCAAGGCTGGACATGGGCGGAGTCGGTTAGCAGCGGCCTCACTCGTCTGGAAGGAGAGAAGAAATAATGGCAGAACAACGGTTCCTTACTAACTCTGTGTCGTGGGCAGGTCCTGCAACCCGCGAAGCGGAACCTATCGCCAAGGGAGAGCCCGCGGCTCGCGGGGGGCAGAAAATCGAGCGCTCTATCTCAGAACCGTCCAGCCTGAAGATTGCCACGTCGAGCGTCGCAGGCGAGGGCCAAGCGAGTCGCAGGAGGGGTCTTGAAAAGCCCCCCAAGGACATCGCGGTCTACCGGACCTTCAGGCGCCTCTGCGATCGCATCCTTGATGAGTTGGGGAAGTTCGGCCCCTTCTTCGCCGGGGATCAGGTAAGCGACGAAGGTGTCGAAGTCGTCGCAGAGATTGAGGCGCTCCTGGAAGAACTCTATACCTGCCCACACGGGCAAGGGGAGTTCCTCAAGCGCGTGGTGGTTGCGGTACAATCCCAGGTGAACAACGCGGACTGGGACAGAAGACACGTCACTTTTCTCAGAGAGATTATCCGCTTTCTTCGCGTCCGATATCTCCTGGACGAAGGGACGGTTGATGCCTGCTACGACCTGATGAAGGAACAAGGCCTGGACCGCTTCCGAGGAACGATTGGCGAACCGCGCGCGGTGAAGCGGTATCGCCTCGAAGAGGTGGATGAGAATGACAAATCAAGAGAAACAAATGACTGAGACGTCCACCGCTCCCGTCACCGCCCCGCCTCGCCGTGCGCTCCTGGACACCACGGTTCAGCTGGACCGCCGCAAAACAGCATCACGCCAGAAGAAGATCGAGTCCCTCCTCAAGGAGTTCGATTGGAAGTTCTCGACCGGCATTTCTCTGCTCGAGTTCAAGGCCACGGTCATCCAGGAGTGCCTCACCATCCACAACCAACTCCGCCGGTCGGGGGCGCGGTTCACGCGCGTGAGGGACGCCCTTCTCGAGAAGAAGGGGCAGCAGATCAGCCTCCGCGCTCACATCTTTAACAACGTCCTGCAGGTTTTTGCCGGATCGTTCGACATCACGGAGGAGAAGGACCACTTGCTGGCGGAAAAGGCCCGGCTGCTGCTCGAGAACATCATCCCTCGGCTTTACGACTGGTTTGCCAAAGAGAGTGTCGATACGGTCCTCAATGCTCGCCTCGACTGCGACCGAGCCAAGGAGCCGCCGCGAAAGAAAACAGCGGCTTTTGAGGTAAACATTCCGGAGTGCAAGAGGGGTAAAAACAAGTTCTGCCACGTTGAAGAGGTCATCCGGGAGGAGGGCCCGAGGTTGCTGAAGTCACTGGAGCCACACGTGGCGGCGTCTGAACAGCTTCAGAGAGCCGCAGAGGTGTTTCAAAGCGTGTTCACGAACCCGAAGGCCGATCTCTCCCACAGCAACTGTCGAAACGCTGGCGACTGTTTGATCACCCTGGAAGCCAAGGGTAAGGCGACGCACGCTTTGTCAAGCAACGCGAAAGAGTGGAAGCCCCTGTCGGACGCCCTTGGTTTCGAGTTCGTCCACATTACCTACCCCGAAGAAAAGACCGCTTGAGGGCTTGTCGTCGACCGCCAGCGGGATGAGTGCCTGTTTGAAGCACAGGGTGCCAACCTGCCGGGGGTCTCGGGCGCTCCTGCCACGCTTGCGCAGGGCGCATCCGTGTTCGCCGCACGGCCCCGTCGGACCTCGGAGCCTCTCAACGCCTTCACCAGCCGCACCAGGTTGTGGCAAGCAGGTCGCGCCTGCGCTGTAAGCCCTCCCTGGTGCCGCCTTCAACGGAGCCCGGCGAGGAGTTCGTCCTGGTGGGAGGCGAGCCACCGCCGCGACATCGCGTAATCGGGACAGTACGATTGAACAACCAGCCAGAAACGCGCCGAATGACCCGGCTCGCGGAGATGGGCCAGTTCGTGGACGACAATGTAGTCGAGGACGGACGGCGGAGCCATCACCAGCCGCCAGTTGAACGACAGGTTGCGGAGCGGCGAGCAGTTTCCCCATTTCGTCCGCTGGCTGCGGAGATACATCCGGTTGAACGCCACGCCCATGTCGCGGCTGCGTTCCAGCGTCCGCCACGGGTCAGCCCGGCTCCCCTCGGGGTGTGCCACGCGGAGCTTGTCGCCCTCCAGGGAAACCGTTCCCTTTCCCCGGCGTGCGGGCCGGGTTGCCATCTCGACCACGAGCGGAATCCCGCGGAACAGAATCCGCGTCGCGGGGATGTCGACACAGATCGGCCCGTGTCGTTCGTTGTTCAGGGAGCATTTCGCTCTCGCACCTGGCGGGACAGCGACCTCGAGAGGTCGTCTCAGGGAAACCATCGACCGACATCGCGGATGCCGTGAGCGATCACGGCGACTTCAACGGTGGCATCGGCGTTGGTCAGGCGCTCAAGCAGGCGGACAAGGTGTTTTTGGGCTTCGAGGATTGGCCCACGCCCTCGTGATGCCAGACCACGGAGACAATCGGTCCAGAACTGCGTCTGCTCGCTACGGGAAAGCTAGTTCATGTGACTGACAACGGTCAGGATGGATTCACTTCGCTCCGGCTCGGTATTGATCTGTCGAGCGGCGGCGAGGAATTCGACCAGCAGAGCCGTCCGTTGCGCTTCCGGAAGGTGCGGGGCCAACGCCGCTAACGCCCTCGAGCGATCGACCTGATCGCCCATCCGCCGAGCGGCGGCGAGGGTTACTGCCAGTGCCGCAGTTCGTCTCGCTTCAGGAAGGTGTGCGGCCAACGCCGCTAACACAAGGGAGCGATAGGGCTCACGGCCGCTCTGCTGAGCGGCAGCGAGGGCTTCGGCAAGTAGCGCAGTCCGTTGTCCTTCGGTAAGGTGCGGGGCCAACGCCGTTAACGCCTCCGAGCGAAAGCCCGGATCGCCGATCTGCCGAGCGGCGGAGAGGGCTTCGGCAAGAACCGCTGTCCGTTGCGCTTCGGGAACGTGCGGGGCCAACGCCGCTAACACCTGGGAACGATAGCGCTCATCCCCGATCTGCCGAGCGGCGGCGAGGGCTTCGGCCAGCAGTGCTTCAGGAAGGTGCGGCGCCAAGGCCGCTAACGAGCTCCCACGAGCGCCCTCAGCGTCGATCTGCCGAGCGGCGGCGAGGGCTTCGGCCAGCAGCGCCGTCCGTTGCGCTTCCGGAAGGTGGGGGGCCAACGCCGCTAACGCCCTTGAGCGAAAGAACTCACTGCCGAGCTGCCGAGTGGCGGCGAGGGCTTCGGCCAGCAGCGCCGTCCGTTGCGCTTTGGGGTGCAGAGCCAACGCTGCTAGCAGCTGTGAGCGAGCGCCCTCAGCGCCCCTTTGCCGAGCGGCGGCGAAGGCTTCGGCCAGCAGCGCTTCAGGAAGGTGCGGGGCCAAGGCCGCTAACGCCCACTCGCGAGTAGGCTCTTCGCCGATTTGCTGAGCGACGGCGAGGGCTTCGGCCAGCAGCGCACTCCGTTGCGTTTCGGGAAAGTGCAGGGCCAAAGCCGCTAACGCCCTCGAGCGAAAGAACTCTCTGCGGATCTGCCGAGCGGCGGAGAGGGCCTCTGCCAGTACCGCAGTTCGTTGCGCGTCGGGAAGGTGCGGAGCCAACGACGCTAACGCCTCTGAGCGAGAGTACTCACTGCCGATCTGCCGAGCGGTGGCGAGGGCTTCGGCCAGCACGATGCTGTGTTCCGCTTCAGCAAACGACGGCGCAAGGCGTGTTAGAGCATCGGCTCGGTTCTCCGGGTTCGGAATGCGTCGGGCGTAGGCAAGCCCCTGGGTGGGAGGCCACACACGCTGCTGTACCAGGGCCTCGATCAGTTTCGGCTGCAACTTTCCCGCCATACTATTCAGTGAGCCCGTCACCAGGGCATAGCGCACTTGCAATCCCAGCACGGGCGCCGGCCGGCCCGCCCGCCAACCTTCTTCCGCCAGCCGCCAGGCGCGAGCGATGTCGTCGGCAAAGACCGCCATTTCGCCCCGGCGGTCGTTGGCCTCGAACCAGCCGTTGCGACCGTCTGCCGTCTCCTCACGCAACATCTCATGCAGACCGGTCCCGTCGCGTCCCTGTTCAAAGTGCCACGCCAGCCGGCGATGGATGTACCCGTCCTCGGGCAGCGTGTGCCACAGCCCGTTCTGCGTCCGGCGGCGATAGCGGCTCAGCAATTCGGCATGGGCAGCGGCAAGGTCCCGTTCCAGGCCAGGGAGCTGGCGGCCGTCCTCGGGCTGCTTCGCGCTTGTCAGCACATGGCGGGCGGCGTCGTGCAGCAGATCGTGCAGGCGATAGCCGGGATGCTCCCGCTCGCCGATCCGCACGGCCGGAGCAGCCAGCAGCAAGGCCTTGTCACGCAGATAGCGCAACTCGTCGCGGGCCGTGCGTTCGTCCACGCTCCACAAGGTCGCCGTCATCACTGGATTGACCACCGCGTCATCCGGGACCACCCCCAGCCAGGCGAACCGTTCTCGCCGCGCCGGCGTCAACCGGCTCAGCGACAGGTTCACCGACGCGATCAGGCTGCGTTTCTTCCGCTCCTCCTCGCTGACCGCCTCGTCCGCGTCGGGCATATCGAGCGAGCGCAGCCGGGCCACTTCCCGGCGCAGGTCCTCGCGCAACTCGTCCCACGGGATACCGTCGGCCACCTGAGACGCGATCAGCTCCAGGGCCAGCGGCAGTCGCCCCACCTCCTCCGCCAGTGCCGCCGCCTCGTCCCGTTCGTCGCTTCGCAGCGGCCGGCCCAGCCTGCCGGTGATGAGCGCCAGCGACTGCTGCGGCGTCATGAAGTCCAGATCGTAGGCCGACGCATGGAGGGCGCGGGCGATGCCGGCATCGCGCGTGGTCACCAGCACGCGACAGTGCTCTCCCCCCACGCGAAACCAGTTGACCTGTTCGCTCGACCAGGCGTCGTCAATGACCAGGAGCATCTTCTTGTGTTGCAGCAGGCTACGCAGATGGGCCTGATAATCGCCGGCCTCGCTGGAGCGAAAGGTGTGGTCGCCCAGGGCCACGATCCACGGGCTGAGGAGCGAGCGCACCTCCGGGTTCTGGCCGAGGGTGGCCCAGAGGATGCCGTCCTCGAAGTGATCGCGGACGTCCGCCTGCCGCACCAGGTCGGCGGCCAGGGTCGTCTTGCCGATGCCGCCCATGCCGTACACCGCGCTCATCACCAGTCCCGGCCCGGGCCCTGCCGAGAACAGGGCCTGCCGCACGCACTCCAGGTCGTTGGGCCGGGGCACGAAGTAGGGCGGCAGCGGAATGGACTGATACGGGATGTCGAGCCGCCGCATCTGCCGCTGATACCCGTAGTCCTTGAGGGTGTCGGAGATGGTCCGTTCGAGCCGTTGCAGGGCTTCCCGCACGCGCGCCTCATTGTCTGCTCCCGCCCAGAAGCTGCGCAGATCGAGGAACTGCCGGCGTGCCAGGTCCTTGCGCCAGTCGTCATACCCGGCGGCGTCGTCCAGCGAGGGTTCGGTGTGCAGATAGATCGGGAAGATGCGCTCGAGCTGCGGGGGCTTCTGTTCCTGTTCGCGAAAGGCCTGCCACTCCCAGCGGCACCACTGCGGGTCTCGGCTGTGGAAGTAATTTGGCTCCGGGGTCTGGGATTCCCAACAAGTTGGCCGCTTCGGAACGGAAACGGCGCGACTCGCCATTGTCCGCCTGATACGTCTTCATTTTTTTGACGCCCAGGGCGAAGCATTTCAGGGCTTCATCGTAGTTGCCGAGCTTCTGGTGGGCCATCGCGCGGAAGAAGTAATCATCGGCGTTTTCTTGGTCCAGGAATTTGATCGCCTTTGTCCAAGCGCCCGCCCGGTAATAGGCCACCCCGAGTGTGTTGCGATAGCTACGAACCCTTGGCTGCATCCCGACGGCTTCCTCCGCCAGAGTGACCGCCTCGGGGCCATTGTGGAACCTACGATCGGGACACGTGGTCAGGAACCAGGCCAAGTAGTTCAAACGCACCGGATTTTCAGGATCATAACGAACGGCGAGGCGATAGCTCTTCTCCGCTTGGCGGAATTCGGCGGCTGCTTTCTCGGCCCACCCTTGGGAGAGGAAGTCTGTTGCACGACCGGCCTGGATCTGAGCCAACTGTTGGAGATAAACGGATTCCTCGGGATACTCCTCGACCAGGTCATGGACTAAACGCTCGCCACGGTCCTTGAAAAGGGCTGCTTTCCTCGGCTCTCGCTGATACTCATAGAGCGTTACCTTGTTGAGGAGCGCCACTGCACTCTCCCAGCGACGGTGCGGGTCAGCGTTCTTATCGTCCACAAACCTGTCAACGGAGTCGTGCGCCACCTCAAACTGGAGAGACCGTATCTTATCGAACGCTGGTTTGTTGTGGATTTCCTTGTTATTCCACAACCTCACCAAGCTAATCACCCCATAGAGGGCAGAAGTGAAGTTCTCCTCCGCGCGCCGGCGCCCTTTTTCAGCGCGGTCGCGCAATCGCTCGGCCTCCTCGGCACGGCGCTTCCCCGTCTGTGCGTAGGCGAAGCCGCCCACCCCGAAGGCCAC
>JACOUH010000258.1 GCA_016177925.1 Planctomycetota bacterium
ACCACCTGACCGAGACGCTGCGCCGCGCCAGTGCCCACAAGGGCACCGCGTTCATCGAGGTCTACCAGAACTGCAAGATCTTCAATGACGCGGTCTTCGAGTACGCCACCGACAAGAGCAGCAAGGCGGACACGACCATTTACCTGGAGCACGGCAAGCCGCTGATCTTCGGCAAGGACCGCAACAAGGGCATTCGCCTGCACGGTCTCGACCCGGAGGTGGTGACGCTGGGCAACGGCATCACGGTTGACGACCTGCTGATCCATGACGAGCGGGCGGAGGAGCCGAGCCTGGCGTACCTGCTCAGCCGCATGATCTACCCGGCGTTCCCGGAGTGCGTCGGCATCTACCGCTGCGTCGAGCGGCCGACCTTCGACGAGGTGCTCAACAAGCAGACCGAGGACGTCATCAAGGCCAAGGGCCGCGGCAAGCTGGACGACCTATTCGCCGCCGACGACGTGTGGGTAGTCGAATAAATCTCAAATCTCAAATCCCAAATCCGAACAAAGACGGCCAGTTCTTATTTGGGATTTGGGATTTCGGATTTGGGATTTGACTATGATTTGCCCCAACTGCAGCTTTGACAACCTTCCTGGCAGCGAGACGTGTGCGCGCTGCCAGCAGGACCTGACGCAACTGGATGTGCCGATCGCCCAGGACCGCGTCCAGCGCAGCCTGATGGAGGACCCCGTCAGCGTACTCGGCCAGCACACGCCGATTGCCGTGCGCCCCAATGCCTCGATCCACGAGGCGATCCAGACCATGCTGACGCGCAACATCGGGGCGCTGCTGGTCACCGACGACGAGGGCAAGCTGGTCGGCATCCTCAGCGAGCGCGACCTGCTGGCCAAGGTCGCCGGTGAGGTGGCGCTGACCGAGGAGCGTCCCGTCCGCGACTTCATGACGCGCAACCCCGAGACAGTCGTCGCTACCGACACGCTCGCCTTTGCCCTGGGCAAGATGGACAGCGGCGGCTACCGCCATCTCCCCGTCGTGCAGGACGGCAAGCCCGTCAGCATGATCTCCGTCCGCGACGTGCTCACTCACTTCACCCGCATGTGCAACGGCTGATAAGTTCGGCAATCTGACACGACTTTTCCGGATTTGCCGGTGCGGCAGGGCGTCGCTTCGCCTGCACCGGCGGAAGGCATGATGCCTTCTACTTGTCCGGCAGCGCCCGCCGGTAAAATGAGAACGCCTGTCGACTCGGATGTCCCTGGCGGTCGAGGTTCCTGTCGCCATGCGCCCCGTTTTCCTCCGTTCCGGCCTGTTGTTCCTGCTGGCCACACTCGGCTCCGGCTGTGCCGGCGTCTCGGCCTCGCGCTATGCCGCGACGCCTCGTCCGGACGCGCCACCGCCGCAGGCGGTCGTTTTTGTCGTCGATGGCGTCGGCAACTTCGGGGCAACCTCCTCATCGCTGAGCCGGGCCATCGACGAGACGGGCCTGCCGCTGCACGTCCACACGGTCGAGTGGTCGCACGGTTACGGGCGCATCTTCGCCGATCACATGGATCATTGCCACGCTCGCAACGAGGGACGCAAACTCGCCGAGCAGATTGCGTGCTACCAGCGGCCACGCGCGGACGGCCCGCCCCTGCCGATCTACCTGATTGCCCACAGCGGCGGCAGCGCCGTCGCGCTAGCGGCGACGGAATTCCTCCCTCCTGACTCCGTGGAGCGGATCGTCCTGCTGGCGCCGTCGGTATCGGCGCAGTACGACCTCCGCCCGGCCCTCCGCTGCGCCCGTCTGGGCATGGACGTCTTCCACAGCCACCGCGATCTCGCCGTGCTGGGACTTGGCGTAGGCATCATCGGAACCGCGGACCGGCGCTGGACCGCCGCGGCGGGGCGCGTCGGCTTCCGGCCGCCCGAGGCCAGCTTGCCCGACGCCGTGCTGTACCTGAAGCTCCGCCAGCATCCCTGGGACCCGTGCGTCGGCTGGACCGGCAATCAGGGCGGCCACGAGGGCGCTCACCACGTCCGATTCCTCCGCGCCTACGTCCTGCCCCTGTTCGCGGAACGGGGTACTTGAACTTCCTTCCCAACGCATACAGATTCTTCGGGCGCTCCCACTCTCACAATCGTTGCTATCCGCAAGTCCGGCGCAGGGCGGGCGGGCGACGCCCCCGGGACGTCGTCGGAGATTGACGTCCTGTGGCGGCGGACTTTATGATGACTGCACCTCGCCAGGGAAGAGGCACGGAGGAAGTCCGTAATGGAAGAGCTGGCTGAGTTTGCCGACATCGTCAAGTACAACGAGCCGCTGGCTCGCTACACGCACCTCCGCCTCGGCGGCCCGGCGGACGCGCTGATCCACCCGCGCTCGCGCGAAGAGCTGGCTGCCGTGGTGCGACGCTGCTTCGAGAAGCACCTCCCTTTGCGTGTGCTCGGCTGCGGCTGCAACCTGTTGGTTCGCGACGAAGGCGTGCGCGGGGTGGTGCTGCGGCTCAGTCAATCGGCTTTCACCGAGATCACCGTCGAGGGACGGCGCGTCCGTGCCGGGTCCGGGGCTGCCCTGTCGGCCGTGATCTCGCAGGCAGCGCGGCATGCCCTCGCCGGTCTGGAGACACTGGTCGGCATCCAGGGGACCGTCGGCGGCTCGCTCCGCTGCAACGTCGGTGATCGCTCCGGCGAGATCGGCCAGTTCGTCCGCCGCGTTGAGGTGATGGACGGCGGTGGCGTCGTGCAGGTTCGCGAGCGCGACGAATTGCAGTTCGGCTACCACGCCAGTAACCTCGACGACCCGGTCCTGCTGTCCGCCGAGTTCGAGCTGGAGCAGGACGCCGCCGATGCGATCGTCAAGCGGATGCGCAAGGCGTGGATTCTGCGCAAGGCGAGTCAGCCCCTGACATTCCAGGCTGCGGGACGCATCTTCCAGAACCCGCGTGGTCTCAGCGCGGCGGCCCTGATCGAGCAGGCTGGCCTGGCCAAGACGCGCGTCGGCGGCGCCGAGGTCAGCGAGCGCGACGCCAACTTCTTCGTCGTCCACGCGGGAGCAACCTCGCGCGACGTCCTGCGGCTGATCGACCTGGTCCGCAGCCGCGTGCTCGAGCGGTTCAACGTCGAACTGGAACTCGAAATAACGGTCTGGTAAAGGAAATGCGGAATGATGAATGATGAATGATGAATGGAAGACAGCCGGGGCCGCGTCGCCGGGTTCCATTCATCATTTATCCTTCATCCTTCCGCCTTTCTGCGAAGGGGAGCGGGTATGCGTGCGTGGCTTGTTCAGACGGTGGCACCGCTGGCTTTGGCCGCCTTCGTCGTGGCAGGGGTCGTGGTGCTGGGCGGTGCGGCTGCCAACGACCTGCGCCAGCATGAGCGCTATTCTCTCGCCTTCGAGGAGGTCCGCTGCGAGTCGCCGCCTGGTGTATGCCGCGAAGAGTTCCTGCGGGAGGTACAGTACGAGGCGGAGTTGCCCGATCACCTCGACCGCTTCGACGCCCTCGCCCCGCGTCTCCGTGCCGCCTTCCTCCGTCATCCCTGGGTGGAGAGCGTCGAACGCATCGAGGTGTCGCCGACCGGGTCGGTCCGCGTTTGGCTGACACACCGCACGCCTGTGCTATCCATCCCTGGTCCAGGTCCGGCCCGCGTGCTGGACCACGACGGTGTGCTGCTGCCGCGTGCCGCCGACTCAGCCGGCCTGCCCGTCTTCCGTGGCAAAGTGGCCGGTGCCGCCGGACCGACGGGCACGCCGTGGGGCGACCCGGCTGTCGTCGCGGCGGCCCGGACCGCCGGCTTCCTCCGGCCCCAGGGCGAGCGGCTGGGGCTGGAGGCATTCGAGGTCGTGCGCGGCGAGGTGGTTCTCTGGACCTCATCCGGCTCGCGCATCCTGTGGGGCAACGCGCCGGGACGCGAAGGCGCCGGCGAGGCGACAGCGGTTCTCAAGCGCGACCGCCTGCTCAACCAGCTCGCCCGGCTGGCCGGCAACGAGGGGCCTGGCGCTGCCTGCGAGCACGATCTTCGTCCAGCAACCGGCTCGACGCAGCAGACCTTGAGCGAGGTCGTCCAGGTCGGCTCGCGAGGACAACCGTGATCGTCATTACCGAGCACGCCGAGGGACTGGTGCTGCCTGTACGGGCCCAGCCTCGGGCGCGCAAGCCGGGCATCCTCGGCGAACAGGCGGGGGCGCTGAAGATCGCCGTTACTGCTCCGCCCGAGGACGGCCGCGCCAACGAGGCCCTGGTCGAGGCCCTCGCCAACTGTCTCGGGGTCAAGCGCTCGCAGGTGACGTTGCTCGCCGGCGTGACCGCGCGCGACAAGCGGTTCCTGATCCGCGGGGTGACGAAGGCCACTCTCGAAGGGCGCCTCGCCGAGCTGTTGAGCAACCGCGCTTGAACCAATTCCTACCCGTCATTTCGGCGCCTCGAAGACGTAGCCACAGCCTTTACAGGTGCGCAATTCCTGGCTGGCGTAGAAGTGTTCGATGATCGGCTTCAGCTGCGTGCCGAGGTCGACGAGGTGGAAGCGGGCGTCGTAGAGCAAGGCACCGCAGGAGGGACAGTACCAGCGCAGGTGGTCGTCGGCGCTCTCGGGCCGCGCCTGCTCGATCACCAGGCCGACCGTGTCGGGCGGCCGCTGCGGCGAGTGCGGGGTGTTCGCCGGCAGGAGGAAGATTTCTCCCTGTCGGATGGGGATGTCGCGCGGCCGGGCGTCTTCGATGACCTTCAGGACGATGTCGCCCTCGACCTGGTAGAACAACTCCTCGCCGGGGTTGACGTGGTAGTCGGCGCGCCGATTCGGCCCGCCGACGATCATGACCATGAAGTTGCTGTTCCACATCATCTTGTTGCCGACGGGCGGCTTCAAGAGATGGCGATTCTCCTCGATCCAGCCGTGCAGGTTGAAGGGAGCCAGGAGAGACATACTATCCCCCTTATCCGTTGTGTTCCGGTGATACGTCAGCCGAGCATCGCCAGGAAGTTGCTCATCTCGTTGGCCGCGTGGTCGTCGCCCTTGCGCCGGGCCACGGCGATGCCGTCACGGAAGACGGTGCGGGCTTCGTCCTCCTCGCCCATGCGATTGAGCAGCTGGCCCAGCTGCAGGTAGGCGGCCACATAATCCGGCTTCGCCTCCAGCAGCGCTTGAAAACCGGTGTGGGCCTGCGCTTCGTTGCCCGCCGAGAGGTGCTCCATCGCCAGACAGTAGCGCAGGAAGCCATCCTCGTCGGGGTCGTCCTTCAGCATCTCTTCGATCTGTTCGCGGCGTGTTGTTCCGCTCATGGTCGGCTCTCGGCGATCGGCCATCGGCCAGTCAAATCCCTCTCGTCAACTTATGAATCCACGGGCCAACGAGTGAGGCCACGAGCCGACAACCGATAGCGGATTCGATACATCCGGCAATCCGCATCAAGCAGGTGCGCCCGGCGCGCGGGGCGAGGAAAGCGGCAGAGGCGGGGCGGGGCGGCGTGCAGTGGGACCGGCAACGCGGTCGAAGGTAGAAAAGCGTGCCCGCGAGGCGTGGCGGGCAGGTGACAACGGACTGAACCCCCCCGAGCCCCAACGAACACCATGCGACTCAAGCACCTCCCGACCGCGCTGCTCGGCGCGGCCGTCGCAGGGATGGCCCTGTGGTTGGTCCCCGCTTCGCTGCCCGCCGTGGAACGCGCGGGCGAACCAACAACCCGCCAGGAAAAAACCGTCGCCCCCGACATGGCGCCGGCCGCCTTCCAGGGCAACCCCCGCTACACGCCGGTCGTCGATCTCGTCCGCCGCGTCCGCGGTTGTGTCGTCAACATCCACAGCGAGCGCTCGGTCCGCGCTGCCAGCGGCGAGGAGTTATTCACCCTTGCCCCGTCGCAAAACCGCGTCAACGGCATGGGCACCGGCATCATCCTCGACCCGCGCGGCTACATCATCACCAACCACCACGTTGTCGAGGAAGTCTCGTCGCTACGCGTCCGCCTTGCCGACGGCACCTCCGCCCCGGCCCGCGTCATTGCCCGCGACAAGGACGAAGACCTCGCCCTGCTCAAGATCGATGTCCCGCAGACACTGGAGGTCATGCCGCTCGGCACCGCCACCGACGTGATGGTCGGCGAAACGGTCGTCGCGATCGGCAATGCTTACGGCTACGATCATACCGTCACCGTCGGCATCGTCAGCGCCATCAAGCGCGATGTCACTCTGAACAAGGACATCGCCTACAAGTCGCTCATCCAGACCGATGCGGCGATCAACCCCGGCAATTCCGGCGGTCCCCTGCTCAACATTAAGGGGGAGTTGATCGGCGTCAACGTCGCCATCCGTGCCGGCGCCCAGGGCATCGGTTTCGCCATTCCGGTCGACACCATGATGCGCGTGGCGGCCGACATGATCAGTGTCCGCCGCCGGACCGGCGTGGGTCACGGGGTCGTCGGACGCGACCGCGTCACGACTCACAACGGCAAGATCGTCCAGCGCGAGTTGGTCGTCGAGGGCGTCGAACCGGGCAGTGCGGCGGCCCGTGCCGGGGTTCAGCCGGGAGACGTGATCGCTCGCGTCGACAGCAAGGACGTCGCCTGCCGCCTCGACCTGGAACGGCACCTGAGCGGACGGCAGGGCGGCGAGCGGTTCAGTGTGGAGGTCCGCCGCAACGGTCTCGACCAGCAGCTGGAGATGACCCTGGAGTCTGTCGAGGCCGTTGCCCCGACGTCGGGTGATCTCGTCTGGCGGCGTCTCGGGATGAAGCTGCAGCGCGTCAACGCGGAATTGGTCTCCTCGACGAATCGGCAGCTGCACGGCGGGCTGGTGGTCGACGACGTCCGCGGCGAGAGCCCCGCGGCCCGCGGTGGCATCCAGCGTGGCGACATCCTGGTCGGCCTGCATCAGTGGGAGATGTTGAGCCTCGAGAACGTGGTGTACGTGCTGACGCATCCCGACCTGGCGACCTTGACGCCGCTGCGGTTCTACATCATTCGCTCCGGCCAGGTCCACCGCGGTTGGATTCAGAACCTTGACTGACGCCTGGCGATGCGGTTGTTGGCGAGCGGGGGGTGTGACCCCCCCGGTAGACGACCGAGGTCGGGCACACAACCGGGGGGTTCACACCCCCCGCTCGCCAAAATCCGGCTTTCCCGGTATTACCCGCATTCTCGGACTTCTCTGCCTCAAGGCCACGCCCCACATTTCCGATACAGTCTGTATCGATCCGTCCGGAACGGGAGGGGCTGTCGATGATGCAGCGAACGCCAAGGCGACCTCTTTGGCTGCTGATGGCCTGCCTGCTCCCTCCCGCCGGGGGATGCATCTTCACCAACTACGTTCCGGTTCCGTGCGAGTCCGCCGACGGCCCGCCCCCGGTTCCCGACGTGGGAGCGCAGCAGGTGATCGAGTCGGCCGCAATGCGCCCGGCCGAGGCTCCGCCGCCCCCGCCGGACCCCAAGGAGCGACTGCAAATCCCGCCCGAGCTGCCCGGCGCAGGTGCCCCGCCCATCAAGCTCGACGAGGACAAGGAGAAACGCGAGAGGCAGATCCGGGAACTGTATCAACCGCTGCCGCCGCTGGGCGATGAGTTGCAGCCCGCTCCCGGCCCGAACGCTCTGCCGCTGACGCTGCCTGACCTGGAGCAGATCGCCCTGGCCCGGAACCCCCGCATCGCGCAGGCTCGCGCCGACGTTGATGCCGCCCGCGGCGACGCCATCCAGGCCGGCCTCTACCCGAACCCCAACGTCGGCTTCCAGGCGGATCAGCTCGGCTCGGCCGGCACTCCGGGCCAGATCGGCGGCTACGTCGAGCAGCTGATCAAGACGGCGGGCAAACTGCGACTGGCTCGCCTGGCCTCTTTGATGGGCTACGCCAACGCCCAACTCGCCCTGCGTCGCGCTGAGGTCGACCTGATCGGCCAGGTGCGTTCCGGCTACTTCTCGTTACTGGTGGCCCGCGAAAATGTCCGCGTGACACGGGCCCTGTCGAAGTTCGCCGACGAGGTCTACCGCATCCAGATCGCCCAGGTCCGCGGCGGACAGGCCGCCGCTTACGAGCCGCTCCAGGTCTACGTGCTGGCCGCGCAGGCCCGCACGGCTCTGATCCAGGCCCGCAACCGCTCTGTTTCTGCCTGGAAGCAGCTGGCGGCTGCCCTCAGCGACCCGAAGATGCCGCTGACCGAAGTCACCGGCCGCGCTGACGCGCCGGTACCGGAGTACCCCTACGACGCCGCCCTGGCGCGCATCCTCTCCTCGCACACCGAGGTTGGCACCGCGGAGAACACCATCCTCCGCGCCCGCTACAACCTGCGCCTGGCTGAGGTCACGCCCATTCCCGACATTCAGGACCACTTTTACGTCCAACAGGACCAATCGACCCAGCCGCACCGAGTGCAGGTCGGCGTGCAGGTCGGCGTCGCGCTGCCGCTGTGGGACCGCAACCAGGGCAACATCCTGGCGGCACGGGCGCAGCTAGCGCGGGCGGAACAGGACGTGCTGCGCGTTCGCAACGACCTGAGCCAGCAACTCGCCGCCGCTTACGAGCGCTACCTGAACAACCGTGCCCTCGTCGCCTACTACCGCGACCGCATCCTCCCCTCCCAGGTGCGCGTCTACCGTACCATGCGCAAGCGCTACGACGTCGAGCCCGAGAAAGTTGGCTTCAACGACCTCGTCACCGCGCAACAGACACTGGGCGGCATCCTGGCAACGTACTTGCAGGCGCTGCAGGCCCAGTGGGAGGCGGTCGTGGAGGTCGCCACGCTCCTGCAGACCGACGACCTTTACGAGTTGGGCCAGGACCTCACCCACCCGCCGTCCTGTCCTCTCGATCAACTCCTCGACCCCTCCCGGTCGCTCCCCACCCCCGGGACTGCCCTGCCTCCCCCGATGCCGCCGGCCTTGCCGGAGAGCAAGTCGGGCGGCCCGGTGGCGCCGGATGCTTCCACGGTGAAGCAGGTGCGGTTCGTCCCGGCCCCCGTCGGTGATCGCTAGAGCGGTTCGCGGCCGGGTCGCACACTAACCCGAAGCGTCAGCGAGGGACCGGCCCTCGCTGACGCTTCGGGTTAGTGTGCAACGCAAGTGTGAACCGCTCTAAGCGCGGCCCGGCAGGTTGTGCCACGCATGGCGAGGTTGGCAGTCGCACGGGCCGGCCGCTTCGCCGGGACGACTCCTTTCCCCAAGGAGCCGTTGACGCCGGACGCCCCTCGGCTTATTCTTCCTCCGCGCCAGGCAGCGCTGGCCGGCTCCCGCACCTTGCCGGCCAGCTTTCCCGCTTGCCCCTCGGCCCGTGTCGGCCCGCACCGTCTCTCGGACCGTGCCTGGCGAAGACCCAAACCCACAGGAAAGGAACGCCGCACATGACCCGTTCCCCGGTCCCCCTCGTGGGGGCTGTCCTTCTTCTCTGTCTTGCCGGACCGGCTCTCCGCGCCGAGCCGGCCTGGACGTTCACCTGGACGTCGCCCGACACGACCATCTTCGCGGACTCCGGCGGCAGCGCTCTCAGCCTGTTCCCCAGTTCCGGGCACGGGAGTGGCAACTCGGACATCGTCGCCGCCAACTTGCAGGCGATCAGCTCCGCTCCGGCCGACACGCCCGACCCGTTCACCGGCAAGGGCTACACGCTCAACCTCCACCTGGTCGACGATGCCTCCAGCAACGCCGGCGACCTGACGTTCACCGGCCACTTCGACGGCTCGCTGTCATCGCAGAGCGTCAACCTGACGCACACCTTTGACCAGAACACGGGCACCCTGAACCTGGGTGGGCACCAGTACAAGGTCACCCTCGGCTCGTTCAACCCGCCCGGCCTGCCTGGCTCGACACTCCTGGGCACCCTCGGCGGCGGCGTGCGGGTGGATGGCGACATCGTAGGCGCCCCACCCCCGACGACATCGCCCCCCCCGCCCCCAACCCTGCCGCCGGTGGCCAAGGCCCCGGAGCCAACGGCCCTGATGCTGGCGCTCCTGGGGCTATCGTCGCTGGGGTTGCGCGGGTTCTGCCGAGCCCGGCGCCATCGCTCCCGCCCCGCCTCGTCGGTCTGATGCCCCCTTAGCCCGACGCGCAAGCGAGGAGACCATCCATCCTCGCTTGCGCGTCGGGCGAATCAAGTGCAACAAAAAACGCAGTACGAGCAATCACAGCCGTACAAGCAGCAAACGCAGGGCAGATCGCAGTCATCGCAGGCCTGGAGCTTCTTCTTGCCGCTTGGTTGCTTCGTGGTCACGACCGGGACCTCCAGCTCGATCGGCGGGACCGGTCCCGGCTCGATGACCCCCGGCAGATCGTCGGGTACGTTGGCAGGCGGCAGGTCCTCGGGGACGTGGGGCCCGGACGCGAAGAACCAGCGCAGTGTACTCAGCCCAAACGCGAAGACCGTCCCCGCCGCGGCCCACAGCTCCCAGCCCGAGTTGACCTGAAACGCTCCCTTTTTCCGGACCAGGCCCCAGCCCTGTAGTCGTGTTTCGGTCGATGCCCGCACCTCCTCGCAGGCGCGGGCTCGGTTGCACAGGTGGGGGATTCTTGCGCGCACGCCGGCGAGGGCGCGGGCGGTGTGCGAGGCGGCGCCGAAGGCGAGACGGCACTCCACGGCCGCCCTGGCCAGTCGGTCGCGACAGCTGGCGAGGGCCGCCTGGACCGACGCCTCCCCATCGGGCAGCGGGTTGAACTCGCCGCGGCGCCGGTCCTTGTGCCAGTCCGCGGCGCAGTCGAAGGCGATGATGGCAGCGCCGACGTGCTCGCCCAGCCGCGCCAGCACCTCGTGCCGCGACTCCAGCCCTGGCAGTCGCGCCATCAGCCCGAAGACGTAGCGGAACGCCTCGGCCGTCGGCCGCGCGTAATCCTCGAGGGAGAGTGCCCGTCCCACCTTCTCCAGGGCAAGATGGCCGGTGATGAACTGCTCCACCCGCCGGGCAAACTGTCCGTCAAGTCTCTCGAAGTAATCGAAGGCGGTTCGGAAGCGGCGGCGCAGGGCCCAGCGGAACAGCCGGGCCCCCAGCGAGCCGCGGTCGCGGATGTCATCCGTCACCTTGACGTGTGCCAGCAGGAGCCCCAGCGACGCGCAGAACCGGGCGACCTCGCGCTCGGCGGGCGAGGTGCGCGGCGGCAGCGACCGAAGGCGGCAGCAGGTGTAGCCCGGCAGGTCGGTGCTCGTCAGTTTGCCGGCGTCGAGGGCGAACAGGTAGAGCAGGACCGACTCGTAACTCAAGAAGCCGAGCGAGGTCAGGCCGTAGGTCCGTCTCTGATGCTGGCAGCAGCGCGCGTAAGCGCGGCGGAAGACGGTGTCCTGCCGGCCAGGGTTCATAAGGCCGAACATGGCTACCCCCTCCTGTGGGTCGTTCGTGGAAGTAAGCCTTGCTGGAAACCGGCCGGAAGTCAAGACGCTTGCCGTCGCCCGCCGTTCGCAAGAGCCGGATGGGCCGGATGGGACGGCTCAGAAGCCCTCATCGGCGAGGCGGCGGACCAGGCCGCCATAGGAGGGGATGCGATCGGTCCAGCGACCGCGCGCGTGAGCGATGGGGTGGGGGAAGTTGATCAGGCTGATGTGATCGCCCTCCCAGACGGTGCAGTCTTCGCCGTAGCTCGCCGACGCGATCGCCACCAGGCCCCTCCTCTACGTCCAGCAGGTTCCACTGCAACTTCTGGACGGGGGCGATACGATTGCGGGGGCGCAATCTGCAGACAAGGGGAGATGATGAGCGAGAGGTTCGCACCTCGGAGGATTCTACCTTGTTGTTTGATCCCGCTGGCCACCAACTGTCCCGGGGTATCTGGAGCCTGACCTGGCCTCTGATGGTTGCCAACGCGCTGGAACTGGCGGTCGGCCTGATCGATCTCTGGCTGGTGCGTCCGTTTGGCCCGGCGGCGACGGCAGCCATCGGCGTCGGCCGGCAAGTCACCTTTCTCGTGGAAGCAGTGGCCGTGGCGATCACCGCGGGCGTCATCACCCTGGTCAGCCAGGGCATGGCGGCGCGCTGCCGGCCAGTTCCTTCCGCGCCGGGGCCAAGCAGAGACTCCCCCCTCATCCTACCCTCTCCCCCATCGGATGGGGGAGAGGGTAGGGTGAGGGGAGGATCGACGGTCCCGATTGTCGACCCGGACAAGGTTGTCCGGCAGAGCGTCGGGCTAGTGCTCCTGATCGGATTGCCGACTACCCTGCTCGGTTACTGGCTCAGCGAGCCGCTTCTGGTTTGCCTCCAGGCAGGCGCCGAGACACGGGCCTACGGCGCGCCATACCTTCAGGTCTATTTCGCGGGCCTCCTCTTCACGTGGGGGAGCCTGGTTAGCGCCGCGCTGTTTCGCGGGACCGGTGATGTGTGGATGCCCTTGAAGGTAGCCCTGGGAGTGAGCCTGTTTCAGGTGGTACTGGACTACGTGTTCATCTATGGTGCCGGGCCGCTGCCCGCCTTCGAGGTCCAGGGAGCCGCGATGGGAGCGGTCTGCGCTCGCGGCTGCGGCACGGTGGTCTTTCTCTTCCTCCTGCTGCGCGGGACGGGGCCATTGCGCCTGCGCTGGTCCTCCCCGGTAGGTCCCGCGAGCCGAGCGGGACCGGGAGGCGAGGTCCCGCGAGCCGAGCGGGACCTACCCTCCTCTCGGGGTCTGGATTGGAAACTGATCGGGTCCCTGTTGCGCATCGGCGTACCGATGGCCCTGGCGAACCTGCTCCGGCACGGTTCGCGTGTGGTCTTCCTGGCGATCGCAGGCGCCAGCGCGCTGGGCGTGTCGCTGCAGGCCGCCGTGGGCGTCGCATTGCAGGTCAGGCTGATCAGTATCCTGGTCGCGCTGGCGTTTCAGACGGCCAGCGCCACTCTCGTCGGGCAGGCGATCGGCCGGGACGATTTCCACCAGGCCGAAGTGCTGGGGCGGCGCAGCGTGCAGTTGCTGGCCCTGCTCATGGGGTTCATCAGCGGGATGCTCCTCGTCCTGGCCGATCCGCTCGCGGCGTTGTTCCTCATCGCGCCGGAGGGCAGCGGGCTCGGCGCCAGGGTGCTGCGCTGGTTTGCCGTGGCCCAGTTTTTCAGCGCCACGAGCATCGGCATCCAGGGCGTGCTCCTGGGGGCCGGCGACACGCGGCCGGCCCTGCGCTACACCCTCGTCAGCGAGTGGTGCCTGCTGCTGCCGCTGTCCTATTGCCTGGTCGTGCTGGATTGGGTCCCCGACGGCCTGCTGGCCGCCTGGGTGCTGGCCCCCGCCCTGACGCTGGCCCTCATGCAGCGACGCTTCCGAAGTGGGCGCTGGAAACCATCGAGGGGAAAGTAGTTTCAGAGGTACTTCAGAGCGATAATATCTGCTTTTTCCTTCGAGAAAATCCTTGACGGCGCACTCGCGACTGTTACACTGCGCGCCGTGTTCGATCGCCTCTCCGCATCTCTGATGAACTGCTAGGAAGCGAGGTGGCAGCCGTGATCGAATCGTACTCTTCGTTCCGGCGTTTCGCCGGCGCATGCGGTTTCCCGCGATGGGCGTTTCTGTTGCTCGTTGCCTTGCTGGCCGGGTTGTTCCTGGCCCAGGCCGGCGCCAAGGAGGACGACAAGGACAAGGCCCCAGCCAAAAAAGACGAGCCGGTCGGCACGGTGGGGGAAAAAGACCTGCTCAACGCGGCCAGCAATAACGACAACTGGCTGATGTACGGCCGCACCTACGACGCCCACCGCTTCAGCCCCCTCAGGCAGATCAACAAGAAAAACGTCAACAAGCTGATCCCGGTCTGGACGTTTCAGACCGGCGTCCTCGACGGCTTCGAGTGTACGCCGCTGGTCATCGACGGCATCATGTACATCACCACGCCGTGGAACCACGCCTATGCCGTCGACTGCAAGACCGGCTCGCAGCTGTGGCACTACCAGAAATCGCTGCCGGAGAACCTGGCCCTGTGCTGCGACGCCGTCAACCGCGGCTTTGCCGCCTTGGGCGACCGCCTCTACATGACCACCCTCGACGCCCACCTGGTTTGCCTCGACCGCAGCACCGGCGAGGAAATCTGGGACAAGGAGATCACCATTACCGGCCCGGACGGCAAGGAGATCAAGCAGATCTACAAAATGGCCTACAGTGCGACGGTCGCCCCGCTGGTGATCAAGGACAAGATCATCATGGGCATCAGCGGCGCCGAGTACGGCATCCGCGGTTTCATCGATGCCTACGACGCCAAGACCGGCAAGCGGGTCTGGCGCTTCTACACCGTCCCCAGCGCCGACGACAAGGCCGAGCACGCCAAGAAAGCCCTGGCCAGCTGGGAGGGCAAGTCCTGGTTAACCGGCGGCGGTTCCGCCTGGGTCACCGGCACCTACGACCCCCAGCTCAACACCCTCTACTGGGGCGTCGGCAACCCCTCGCCCGACTTCAACGGCGACGTCCGCAAGGGCGATAACCTCTACACCTGCTCCATCCTCGCTCTCAATCCCGATGACGGCTCGTACAAGTGGCACTTCCAGAACAGCCCCCATGACGTCTGGGATTACGACGGCGTCAACGAGCCGCTGCTGGTCGACATCAAGAAGGACGACAAGACGATCAAGGCGCTGGTACAGGCGCACCGCAACGGCTACTTCTACTGCCTCGACCGCGAGACGGGCGCGTTCCTCTACGGCAAGCCGTTCTGCGAGGTCACCTGGACCGACCGCAAGAAAGGAGCGGACGGCCTCCACCCGAAGACGGGCCGGCCCTTCGTCAACCCGGCGGCGCTGCCGACGGAGAAGGGGGTCCGCGTCTGCCCCGGGGCCGCGGGCGGCAAGGAGTGGAACCCGATGGCCTATCACCCCGACACCGGCCTGGCCTATGTGCCGGTGATCAACAACTGCGCCAAATTCACCTCCGGCAAGGCCTTTTTCATCAAGGGGCAGCCGTATTGGGGGTCGTCGTTGACCTTGATCGAGAACCAGGCCTCCGGCTCGCTGAAGGCGATCGACGTGAAGACCGGGAAGATCAAGTGGGACGTGGCGACGCGCTCACCGATGGTAGCCGGCGTGCTGGCGACCGGGGGCGGCCTGGTCTTCACCGGCGACGCCGAGGGCTTCTTCACCGCCTATGACGCCGACTCGGGCAAGCCGTTGTGGAACTTCCAGTGCGGCTCGGGCCATCATGCCTCGCCGATCACCTACACGCTGGGCGGCCGGCAGTACATCGCCGTTGCGGTGGGCTGGGGCGGCTGGACGGCCGGCTTCGCCGGCGACGGCGCCCCCTGGCTCCGCAACGCCCGCCGCGGCAACACCGTTTTCGTGTTTGCCCTGCCAAAGGAGAACTAACAACTGGTTCGGCAGCGAAAGGAGTGCCGCTTCATGAGCGACCTGCGTGTCGGACGTAACGACCCGTGCCCCTGTGGCAGCGGGAAGAAGTTCAAGAAGTGCTGCCTGTTGCGGCTATCCAACGGGCCACCTCCCACGAATGGGTTCGGCCCGCGACCGGAACCCGGCACCCACTCCTACCCGGCGCATCTGCCCGAAACTGCCCCGACCCGAATGCCGCCTGGGAAGATCGAACCGGGCAAAGAGCGGGTGATCGGAACGACCGCCGAACACCCGTTCTACGTCTACGGTAAGGGATGGAGACCGCTGGCGGAAATCCAACCGGGCGACTGGATTCGGACTGACGACGGCTGGGTGGAGGTAAACAAGGTCGAGGACACTGGCCGGTACGAGACGGTCTACAACCTCAAGGTGGCCGACTACCATACCTACTTCGTCGGCGCTCAGGACTGGGGCTTTGGAGTCTGGGCCCACAACACCTGCAAGGATATTGTCGACCCCACAACCGGCAAGGTCCTCAAGACAGCCGCCCAAGTCGAAGCCGAGATCGAAGCAGGGTTGATCGCCAAGGGCGTAAACCCTGCTCTGGCGAAACGGATCACCGCAGAAGCAGCCAAGCCGCTGGCGGACGGAAATCTGCTACACGAACTCGTCCAGAACGGACACGTCACGCCAGCGAACGCCGTCGATCTCCTTTCCGCACCTAAAGGCGGAGGGTCGGCGACCTTCTCGACCTCGCAACTGCAAAAGAAGTTCAAGCACGCCGGCGATTTCGGCGTGACCGGGCCAGCGAACAAAGCGAACCTGGCTGCCTATGAGGGGGCACTGAAGGCACATCTCGCTAACCCGGATGTCGTCGCCGTCTCGGGAACATACCTGAACAAACCCGCAACTCTCCACATTCACCCTGACACGAACTTGACAGTCATCGTCGATAGCGCGGGCGCGTTTCAGAGCGGATGGAAACTGAGCCCGCAACAGCAGATCTACGGCTTGATCCTCGGGCGACTTGGAGGCCACTGAGATGAACACGGCTCGAACCCAGAAGTATGTCGCGCTGATCCGTCAGTTCCTCGACCAAGGGATCAGTGCGGAGGTTTTTGAACGGCAGTACCTTGACCTGTTCAAGAACGAGAGTCCAGGGATGAGCATCGCGGAATTCTCGGTTCTTGAGAGGTTGTTCACCGCCGTCGATGCCTACTGCCCCGATCCATCGCTGCGATCCGAAGGAGACCTCGATGAAGCTCAGTTGCGAGAGGTGGCCCAGTCCACCCTAAGCAAGCTACTGGCCCAGTAGGCCCGCCGAACCAGGCGCGACAGCTGACCGGCATGGCGATCTTGCGTAGCAAACCAACCACTGATGAGGGTCGAGTCCCATGCAATTGTCCGCGAGAGAGACCCGATTGATCGGTCAGGTCGTTGGGGCGTTCGCGCTCTTATTCCTCGGTTCCCTTATTTCCAGTCCGGCCCGCGCAGAAGACAAACCCAAGGTGTTGACGTTCTGCGCCGAGCCGACCGCCATGCCGCGGACCGGCAAGGAGGACGGCTCGCCGCAGGGGCTTGACGTGTCCGTGGCGCGGCTGGTGTGCAAGAAGCTTGGCCGGGCGTTCGAGGTCCACTGGTGCTCCAGTCCTCTCTGCTCCCGCAATTGTCTGCGCGAAAAGCGATGCGACGTCATCCTCGGCCACCCGCTCGACGAGGGAGCGCCCAAGGACATCGCCTGGAGCGTGCCGTATGCCGGTGCTCAGTTCGGCCTGGTGGTGCCGGGCGACGCTCAGGGCATTCGTTCCCTGGCCGACCTGATCGGGAAGCGCGTCGGCATCGTAGGCGGGACGGTGCCTCTGCCGGAATCCAAGCACACCGTCGTCCGCTTCCAGACGCGCGAACAAGTCCTCGATCGGTTCACCGCCGACAAGCTCGACGCCGCCTTCCTCGACGCGGATTTCGCCGCCTGGCACCTGCACGCTCATCCGCAGTTGAAACTGCGGCTGGTGGAGGGCTACGTCCCGCGCGAGCGCTGGAACATGGCCTTCGCCACCCGCTCCGCCAACGCGAAGTTGCTGGTGGAGATCAACAAGGCCCTGGCCGAGCTGGCCGAGTCCGGCGATCTCAAGAAGGCTTATGCCGAGCTGGGCGTCCCCTACCGGGCTCCCTTCACAGGGAGTGCCCGCCGGCCGGCCGCGGTCGATACCTGGAAGCGTATCCAGGATCGCGGCGAACTCCGCATCGCCCTCGACCCCGCCAACCTGCCCTATTCCAGTGCCCGGAAGGATCGTCCGGGGTTTGACGTGGAGCTGGCGCGGGACATCGCCCGCGAGATCGGCCTCAAGTTGCGCATCGACTGGCTGGACATCCACCGCGAAACCGCGATGGGGAAGCTCCTGGGCAACGAGAGCGATCTCGCCCTCGGGGCGGCGATCGACGACAACGCCGTCGAAGACGATGATGAGCTGGCGGACCGGGTGATCTACTCCCGCCCCTATTACGGCAGCGGGTATGTCCTCGTCACGCGCCAGAAGGGGCCGCGCGTCAAGTCGCTGGCGGAACTGAAGGGCGACAAGTCGCGTCGTCTGGGGACCGAGGCCGGCTCGGTCGCCGATTATCGCCTGCGGCAGCGCGGCTACTTGCGCAGCCTGTATCGCAATCAGCTGGCCGTGCTCAAGGCGCTGGACGACACCACCATCGATTACGCGTACCTCTGGGCCAACGTCGGCTGGACGTTGCACACCACGCCCGAATCCAAGCTGGAGATCGTGCCGGGATACGTCCCCGAGGACCACTGGGACATCGCGGTGGCCATGCGGAAAGGAGACGTCGAACTCAAGCGGCGGGTCGATGCCGCCATCGCGAAACTCGTCAAGGACGGCACCGTCGCCCGTGCCCTGGCTCGCTACCACGTGCCGCATTACCCGCCCTTCGAGGATAAAAAAGAGGATAAAGGGGAAGAAAACGGCGCTTCGGAAACCAGCGTCATCCGCCACCCGGTCGCCAACCGTGGCCGCGAGCCCCAGATGCAGAAGCTACAAACGTCTCGCCATCCCTACGGCGGACTGGAGCGGGTCCGCTCGGCCGGGGCGCTGGTCGTGGGGCTGGATCAGGGCAACCTCCCGTTCTCGGCGGCCCACCCTGAGCCTGCCGGCCTCGATTATGAGATCGCCCGCCTGCTGGCCGACAAGCTCGGCGTATCGCTGCGGGTTTACTGGGCCTACTCTGCGCACGACTCCTATCCGTCGAAACTGGCCACCAAGAAGCTCTGCGACGTGATGCTGGGCGTCATGCCCGACGCTCGGTTCGGCGACCGCGTCCTCTTCTCGAAGCCCTATTACCTCGCCAACTACCAACTGGTCGTTCCCGCTGGTGCGCGGGCCCCCGTCAGACTCGACCAGCTGGGCGAGGAACCGTTGGCGACCGAGCCGGGGGTGGCGGTGCGCGGCCTGCAAGGACGGGCGACGCGGACCTATCCGAGCCTGGAAGCGATCCTCGAGGCGGTGGCGGCGAAGAAGGTGAAGGCGGGCTACGTGATCGCTGCGCGGGGCCATTGGCTGGCCAAGCGCCATTGGCCGGATCAACTTCGATTCCTCGACGGCGACCCTGCCGACCGCTTTCCGATCTGTGCCGTGGTCCGCAAGTCGGACCGGGACCTGAAGGTCGCCATGGATCAGGCGCTGGACGAGTTGGCCGAGTCGGGCAAGCTGGCGGCGGTGTTCGCCCGATGGGACATCCCCTACGCCACACCCTCCAGGGGCGAGAAGCAAAAAGAGAGAAACCACGAAAGACACGAAAGACACGAAAAAAGATAAAGAAAGGGTTCTTCGCATGGGGGTGTTCGCGACACGAGCCTTTGCATCGGCACTGCTTGTCTCCGCTCTTTTTTTCGTGTCTTTCGTGTCTTTCGTGGTTTCCTCTGCTGGCGCGGAGGAGAAGGTCAGGAAAGCGTCCACTCCCCGGGATCAGGCGGCGCTGGAGGAGGGACAGGCTTTGTTCCGCGGCCTGTGCAGTGGCTGTCACGGCGGGGCCGGCCGCGGCGGCAAGGGGCCCGATCTGACCGACAATCGCTGGATTCACGGCGACAAGGATGAGGACATCGCCCGCGTTATCCGGGAAGGCGTCCCCAAGACCACCATGAAGAAACTCGGCGAGTCCCTCAAGGAAGAACAGATCGCCAAGTTGATCTTGTATATCCGCAGCCTGGCCCGCGCCCCGGGGGAAAGTACCTGGCAGCCGTACCTCAAGGGAGATGCCGAGGTGGGCAAAAAGCTCTTCTTCGATGAGAAAGGCAAGGCCCAGTGCGCCAAGTGCCACAGCGTCAATCGAGAGGGGGGCAGGGTGGGCCCGGCCCTGGATCGCATTGTGAACCGCCGCTCGCCCGAGTACATCATGGAATCGATCCTCGACCCTTCCAAGGACATCGATCCCGATTACGAGGCGGTGACCGTGGTCACGATGAAGGGGAAGGCGATCACTGGCCTTCGTGTCAACGAGTCCAACTTCAGCATTCAGCTCCGTGAGGAGAACGGCAAGTTCCACTCCTTCCAGAAAAGCGAGCTGGACAGCGTCACCGTGCTGAAGAAATCGCTCATGCCCGATAACATGGCCGAAGTGCTGACCGTCAAGGAACTGCACGACCTGTTTGCGTTCTTGATGACCCTGGAATGAAAGGAGATCCCTCATGACGTGGAGCACACCTGATTTCGTCGAGATCACCCTGTGCATGGAAGTGACCGCGTACGTCAACACCGACGACACGGTCGATGAAGATTCTTAGCCCGACGCGCAAGCGAGGAACACTTATTAGCCCGACGCGCAAGCGAGGAACACAGCGAACCTCGCTCGCGCTTCGGGCTAAGAGGTTGCCATGCACATCCGCATTCTCGGCTCGGCGGCCGGCGGCGGCGTGCCGCAATGGAACTGCCGCTGTCCTAACTGCGCCGCCGCCTGGGACGGTTCCCCGGCTGTCCAGCCGCGCACTCAGTCTTCGGTCGCCGTTAGCGCCGATGGCCGAGCGTGGTTTCTGCTGAACGTCTCGCCGGACGTCCGGCAGCAGATCCTCGCGTTCCCCGAGTTGGGGCCGCCGGAGGGCCAGCAGCGCGGCACGGCCATCGCCGGCTGCGTCCTGACCGACGCCGAACTGGATCATACCGCCGGGTTGCTGATATTGCGCGAAGAGCCGCCGCTCTCCTTGTTCGGCACGCCCGTGGTACATCGCTGGCTGTCGAGCAGCAATCTAATCCATATGTTCCTCACCCTCATCCCGAGGAGCTGGACAAAGCTACCGCTGTACGAGTTCATCGACCTCACCCTACCGGACGGATCACCTAGTGGCTTGCGGGTCCAGGCCTTCCCGCTCGGGGATCATGTCCCGCGGTTCATTCCGGAGCAGGGCCAACTCGGTTCGGTCGTCGGCTTGCTGGTGCAGAACAAGAAGACGGGAGGCCGGCTCGTCTACGCCCCCGGAGTGGAGGAAATCTCCCCCGGATTGAAGAGCGCCGCGCAGGGTGCCGACTGCATCCTGATCGACGGCACTTTCTGGGACGACGATGAACCCCTCCGGTTCGGCATCGGCCAGCGTTCCGCCCGCGAGATGGGACACCTCCCGGTCAGCGGACCGGAGGGAAGCCTGGACTGGCTGAGCGGATTGAAGGCGCCGCACCGGGTGTACGTCCACATCAACAACACCAACCCCATGCTGAACGAGTGCGGCCCCGGATACCGCAGGGTGAGCGAGTGCGGCGTGCGCGTGGGAGCGGACGGCGACCATTTCGAGTTGTAAGGCGGCGGCCGGTTTGCAACCGGCTTCCAGACATGAGGCGGCGGAGGGCGATATGTTTCGCAGCATCGGTGCCTGGGTTCGTCTGGCGATTGTGCTCTCGGCCCTGTGGCTTCTGGGGATCGGCCTGTACGCCGGCTATGCGTGGTCCAACGCCCTGGACGTTGATTCGCCCTTCGTCTACTACGTGACACCGGCACCAGACGGAGGCTGGTACCGCGTGAACCGCGAGCAGGTGCAGAGCGGGCAGCGCCTCGAAGGGCCGTTTGTGCATCCCATTTGGCGGCTCTGGGCTCCTGAGCCTCGTTTCAAGTGGTCCTTTTTCCTGATCGTTGTCGGCGGAGTGTTTGCCGGGATCTGGGTGGTGATTGTCGGTCCGGTGTGGGTAATCAAAGGGTTCCAGCGGCAGCCGGAGAAGAAGGCCGAACCAACCGGCTGAAGAGGTGAGGAATGCAGCCCTGGGAGTCGGACGAGTTCACTGAGCAACTGCGCCAGGTCGGCCGGCAGCATTATCATGACAAGCACCCCTTTCATCGCCTGATGAACGAGGGCCGGCTCGACCGCGAGCAGATCCGACTCTGGGTCGCGAACCGCTTCTACTACCAGAAGAACATCCCCATCAAGGACGCGCTCTTGCTGGCCCGCTGCCCGCTGCGCGAGGTCCGCCGGCGCTGGGTGCAGCGCATTCTGGACCATGACGGCTGGGGGGACGATCCGGGCGGCATCGAAAAGTGGCTGCGCCTTGGCGAGGCGGCGGGCCTAAGCCGGGAAGACCTGGCGACGGATCGATTGCTCTTGCCCGGCGTGCGCTTTGCCGTGGATGCCTACGTCCAGTTCGTTGCCAGCCGGCCCTGGATCGAGGGAGTGGCTTCTTCCCTCACCGAGCTGTTCGCACCCCCCTTGATGACCGAGCGCCTGGCCGCCTTCGAGAAGCATTATCCCTGGATCGATCCCGGAGCGCTGGCCTATTTCCGCTCTCGGCCGTCCCTGGCGGCGCGCGACAGCGAACACGGCTTGGCGCTGGTGCTGGCGTATTGCCGCAACCGCGAGGAGCAGGAACGCGCCGTGGCCGCCCTGCGCTTCAAATGTGACTTGTTGTGCGCCCAGCTGGACGCGCTGTATTATCACTGCGTCGTCAATGCAGAGGTCGGGGACCCTTTCTTGTAGGACGGATTTCCAATCCGTCCGGGTTTTCACGCCCGGACGGATTGGAAATCCGTCCTACGACCAGACCAGGAGAAGTGGTGAGTAGCGCGATCCGCCGGCCGGTGCTGGTGCCGCACGCCCGGTATCGCTGGGACAAGCTGCGGCAACAGCACCAACTCGTGTTCCCCGAGGGAATCCTGGTCCTGAACGAGCCGGGAGCAGCGATCGTGCAACGGTGCGACGGGCGCCCGCTGGCCGAGCTGCTCGTTGCCCTGGGCGAACAGTTCCCGGACGCCAATCTCGGCGAGGATGTACAGGGCTTCCTCGAACGACTGGCCCGGAAAGGACTGCTGCGCGATGCCACCGATTCCTAGACCCCTCGCCCTCTTGGCGGAGCTGACCTACCGCTGCCCGCTCAAGTGCCCGTACTGCAGCAATCCGCTGGAACTGGCCCGCTATCGTCACGAACTGGACACGGCCACCTGGCAACGCGTGCTGGCCGAGGCCGCCGCGCTGGGGGTCATCCAGGTACACTTCTCGGGCGGCGAGCCACTGGTTCGCCGTGACCTGGCCGAGTTGGTTCAGCACGCTCGCCAACTCGACCTCTATTCCAACCTTAGCACCGGCGCGACCCTGGCCGATCCGGCTACCCTCGAACGCCTCAAGGAAGCAGGGCTCGACGCCCTGCAGATCAGTCTGCTGGACGCACGTCCGGACGGAAATGACTGGCTGACCGGCGCGGCTTCCTTCGACAAGAAACGCGTGGCCGTCGAGAACGCCAAGCACCTCGGGTTCCCGGTCACGCTCAACGTGGTGCTGCATCGGCACAACCTCGATCGCATCGAGGAGATCATCGATCTGGCCTGTCGCTGGGACGTGGATCGGCTGGAACTGGCCCACGTGCAGTACACGGGTTGGGCGTTCCGCAACCGGGCGGCGCTTCTGCCCACGCGGGAACAGGTCGAGCGGGCCGCGGAGGCCGTCGTCCAGGCACGTCGCCGGCTATCGGAGCGGCCGGCGATCCTGCACGTCCTGCCCGATTACTTTCAGCAATACCCGAAGGCCTGCCTGCACGGCTGGGGCCGCGTCTTCCTGACCGTTGCGCCGGACGGAGCAGTCCTGCCCTGTCAGACCGCGCGTGAGATCCCGGGCCTGGTATTTCCCAACGTCCGAGAGGCCTCGCTCGAAAGCATCTGGTTCGACGCCCCGGTATTCCAGCGGTTTCGCGGCACGGACTGGATGCCCGAGCCCTGCCGAAGCTGTGAGCGGCGCGAGATCGACTTCGGCGGCTGCCGCTGCCAGGCCTTCCTGCTGACCGGCGACCCGGCCGCTACCGATCCAGTCTGCCATCTTTCGCCTTTGCATCCGGTCGTCGAGCGGGCTCTTGTCGAGCCCCCCCGCGAAGCGGCCGCGCTGCAATTCCGTGTCATTACCCATTCCTCGTGAGGCCGCAGGCTCGTCCGGGAGGGCTCGGGCCAGCGCTCGTCGAGGCGGGGGGTCAAGCATTGAAAACGGGTCTTGTGGGCGCGGCAACGTGCCACGATTGGAGCCGGGGATGTGTTCTATGCGGATCGGACACTGGCAGCTGGAGACGACGTGCGGCGACTTCGAGGGCAACCTCGCCAAGGTGGTCAAGGGCCTGGAGCGCGCCGAGCGCGAGCGGGTGGAAATCGTCTACTTCCCCGAGTGCTTCCTGACCGGCTACCCGGACACGGAGGAGCTGGCCCGCAAGCACGCCTTCGCCGCAGACTCGCCCCAGGTGCTCAAGGTGCTCGACCGGACGGCCCGCTTCGACGCGACGTTCATCGTCGGCTTCAACGAGCGGCGCGGCAAGGACCTGAAGTGTTTCGCCTACATGCCCTTCCACAAGCAGGGCCGCGACTTCCCCGTGTTCGAGCACGGTGGCGTGAAGTTCGGGGTCGTCATTTGCGCCGACGGCGGCTACGTCGAGCCCAGCCGCATCCTCGCCCTGAAAGGGGCCCAGAAACGCCACTTCCAGGCGAGAGCTTTCCAACCGGCGAACCAGGGACCGTCTGTCGGGCGCTCCCACGGTGGCCGCGCGGCGCGCATCGATGCGCCGTGGGCGGCACGCCCAGTGACCGGAACGCGGGAATCGCTTCCCGCCTGCCGAGCGAAGGCCGGCGGAAACCCGGAGCTTTGAGCGAGATTACGACTCGACCTTCGCCGCCTTCTCGACCTGGTCCGCCGCGACAGCCGCTTTGACCTCTCCGCCGTTCTGCTGCATCGACTGGAGCACCTGGCTCGTCATGCGATCCGCGAACTCCTTGAGGCTGGCGAGATCGGCCGTCTCGGTCATCTGGAATCCCGATTTCTCCGCAACCAGCAGCCCCAGGAGCGTGCCGAGCAGGCCCTGGCCCAAGCCGTTGGCCTGCCCGTTCTCTCCGGCACCGCCGGCCACGAAGACGCGCTCGGGCACCAGCGGCTGCTCCGAGTGCGACAGGTGCTCGGCCACCTGCGCCAAGGCGTACAGCCGCGGATCGCCGAACGCCGAGATCTTGCGCAGCTGCACCGATGCCTCCGACAGACCGATCTGCATGACGCGCGCCGCCTCGCCGCGGCCAGCCAACTCGCGCTGACGGCTCTCGGCCTCGGCAAGCACGACCGTCTGTTCGGCCTGCTTGCGCGACCGCACCAGGTCGGCCTCCGCCTGCAGGATGCGCTTTTGGTTGTCCGCCTGCGCTGTGACGACCGTCTGCTCCGCCTGCTTGCGGGCGCGGGCCAGCTCCGCCTGGGCCTGGTTCTCGATGACCTGCACTTGCATCTGCGAAGAGGTCAGCTCCGTCTGCTTGGCTGCCTTGGCCTGCGCCTCGTTCAGCTCCTGTTGCTTCGCCGCCGCCTGCCGCTGGTGCTCGAACGTCTGGATCTGCTCGATCGATAGCTGCCGCAGCCGCAGCTGCTCCAGCAGCAGCTCGATCTTGCCGCCGACCTGCTCGGTGCCCGGCTTGCCGATCAGCACGTCGACGCACTCCATGTCGAATGCCAGGAACTTGCGGCGCAACTCGTTGCGGGCCTCCTGCTGGATGGCGTCGCGGTCGTGCAGCAGCTCGAGCATCGTCTTCTTGTGAGCGACGTCGCGGAAGAACGCGCTCAGCATCGGGTCGAGCGTCTGCGTGATCAGTTTCTTGACGTCGCCGAAACGCTGGATGACACCGGGCGCCTTGCGGTAGTCGATGTGGACGACGACCGACAGTGGCAGCGTCGGCTCGTAGGCGTCGCGGGTGACGAGGTCGATCGACTTGAGGGTGTCGTCGTAGCGGTGCGTCTCCGATTTGCCGGTGATCCAGTGCAGCACGAAGTTGGTCGTCGGTACGAAGATGATCTTGCCGGCGTAGATGTTGAAGGGGTACTTGTCTGGGCCGAGCGGCTCCTCCCAGACGCCGCGCTGGCCGCGGGTGACGCGCTCGCCGTGGCGGAACGCCTCGCCGGAGACGTCCTCGCCCACGCGGCCGTAGTAGCTGACCACGACACCGACATAGCCGATCGGCACGACCGTCTTGGGGTGCATCTCGATGGTGGCGAACCAGCGGTTGATGAAGTAGGTGCCGTCGGTCAGCACCGCGTACTGCCGGCCGCGCAGGCCGCCGGCGCGGAGGAACGCCTCGGTGTCCTGGTAGTTGTTGTGGTAGTTGGGATCGTTGCGCTGCGTGCCGACCTCGGGAGCGATGATCTGGCCGGGGGCCAGCGACGGGCCATCGTGGACGGTGACGATGCCGATCGAGTCGACGGTGATCTGGCTCTCGGGGTGGAGCGGGTCGGGCGCAGTGATCGGCCCGCCGACGACGACGGGGTCGAAGCCGTTGACCTCGCGCAGCTGTTTCTGCCAATTGATGAGGGCCTCCCGCTCGCCGCGCGCCCGTGCAGCCGGACCCCCAGTGCGGGTTTACCTCTACCACGAGCAGGGGAGAATTTTTCACCCCAAGGTCTACCTGTTCTACAGCGACCGGCGCGCCCTGCTCAACGTCGGGTCATCGAACTGGAGTCAGGGAGGGTTTTTTTGCCAACGTCGAAGCGAACGCTGTCATCCGGCTGAACCTCGGAGAACCGGCCGATGCCCGACTGCACTCCAAGGTACTCGCCCATTTCACGCAACACTGGAGGTCCGCATGACTCCGGGCTAAGGCTTTGCAGAGCGCGTGACGCTGGAGAACATTGCCACTTACTTACTGGGCTTTTGCAAAGTAAAGCCCAGGACTGTTGCAACCTGGAACGGCATCATAGTCTGTATGGAGCGGATAATGTCACGCGAGCCCCAAGTAAGCAA
>JACOUH010000259.1 GCA_016177925.1 Planctomycetota bacterium
ACGGAAAGAAAGCTCAGGAGAGCGTCAAGGAAGCCATGCGCGAGTTCAAGCATGGCGAACTGAAAAGTGGCAAGTCCGGCAAGACGGTCACCAACCCGAAGCAGGCGGTCGCCATCGGCCTGTCGAAGGCAAGGAAGCAAGGTGCCAAGGTCCCACGGAATAAACCCGACACGCATTGAGCAGCCCCGGCGAGCGGAGGGCTCACGCTCCCCGCTCGCCTTTTTTTCCCCTTGCACTCGCTCGCTCGTGGGGAGCAGTGACGTGCTCAGAAGCGGGCCGGCAAGGCCACGGCAGCCACCGCCTCGAGTGAAACCTTGGACCTCTCTCCTTTTGACCTGCCGCTGAGCGACCCGCGTCATCCGTTCCACGTCGCGCACATGGAGATGGCCCTGGAGGAAGCCGCCCTGGCCGCAGCGGAGGACGAGGTGCCCGTCGGTGCTGTCATCGTGTCGGCGCAGCACGGCGTCATCGGCCGCGCCCACAACCAGCGCGAGCGACTGCTCGACCCCACCGCCCACGCCGAGATGATCGCCATCACCCAGGCCGCCCAGGCACTTCGCTCGTGGCGCCTCGAGGATTGCCTCCTTTATGTGACGCTGGAGCCCTGCCCCATGTGTGCCGGGGCTGTCGTCCAGGCTCGGCTGCCCTTCGTCATCTACGGCTGTACTGACCCGAAAGCGGGCGCCTGTGACACGCTCTACCAGATCGCGACCGACCCGCGCCTCAACCACCGCGCCCGCATCCTTGGCGGTGTCCTTGCCGAGCGCTGCGCTGCCATCCTGACCGCCTTTTTCGCTGCCAAACGCCAACTCGGCAAGAACTGATCGCCCGCCTACGCAGCGCATTCGCTACGGCCGGTGTCGCTCCACTCCCAGGGCGCGACGCGCAGCCGCCGGGAAGGTCCCGGCTGGCGCCGCCCTGTGATAGACTCCACTCAGGCGAGGGGCGGGTCTTGGTGTCCCCGGTAGGACGGATTTCCAATCCGTCCTACCGGGAGACGATTTCCTGCCGCTCGCCTTACAACGCGCTCGTCTTTCCCCGCCCCTCCAGGGAACAGGTCATGAAACAGCTCGCGAGTGTGGCAATCCCAATACTGCTGGCATCGCTTGTCTCGGCCCAGTCCGAGCGCAGCCGGCTCTACTCGACCCCGTCCGTGCCGCCCCGCGAGGCCCTCGAGCGCCTCAACCTCCGCGAGGCCTGGGCAACCTACGTCCCCACCGACGACCGCCGCGACGGCATCCTGAGCTTCCAGTTCGCTCCTGTGTGGCGCGGCGACCGCGCCACCCTGCAACTGCTGGTCCAGACGCGCAGCGGGCTCATCGCCGCCCTCGACGCCGAGACCGGGCAAACGCTCTGGCGCACCCGCGTCGGCGACCCGTACAAGGGAACCTTCGCGCTCGGCTTCAATAATACCGACGTGGTCGCCGAACGCGGCACCAAGGTGTACGGCGTCAGCCGCGAAAACGGCGAGCAGCGCTGGCGGATGGAAATGGCGTCGGTGTCGTCGTCGGCACCCCTGGCCGACGCCGGCTTCCTCTACCTCGTACTGGGCACGCGCGAGGTCGCCTACTACGGCCTGCCGCGTCAGAACCAGGCCCGTCCGGATTTCCTGACCAGCTACACCTCGGTCATCCCGCTGCAGTTGCAGCCCGTGCAGACGGCCGGCTCGCTGGCCTATCCCAGCCCCGAGGGCAGCGTCGTGGTCCTGCTCAAGGAACGGGCGCGGGTAAGCCAGCGCTTCCAGACCGCCGGGGCGCTGCTCGCCGGGCCCGGCGTCCACGAAGCCGACAACGCCATCTACTTCGGCTCGCAGGACACCAACGTCTACGGCAACACCCTTGGCGGCGCTGAGCCGCCCTGGCGCTTCTCGACCGGCGGCGCCGTTTCGCGTACTCCCTTCGTCAACGACGAGGACGTCTATGCTCACGCCGAGGGACGCGGGTTGTTCCGCCTGCGCCGCCGTACCTTTGACGGCAAACAACTCGCTGCCCATCTGGTCCGTCTGGCGGTACTAACGCAGGCGCAAGTCGACGAGGTGACGCGGGAGCTGGGACCGAGGGGGCAAGATTCCGCCTCTCTCTTGAGCGGCCTGCAGCGCAAGGGCTACCTGACCCAGCAGCAACGCGACCTCCTCCGCTACCGGAGCGGCGAGGAGGTGTGGCGCTTCTCTGCTGGCGCGGAGGTGCTGGCCGTCAATCCCAAGTTCGTCTATGCCACTGACCGCAGCGGCCGCCTGGTCATCCTCGACCGCGACCGCGGTCGGGAGTTGAGCCGCTACAACGTGCGCGACTTTGTCGTTCCTACCGCCAACGAGCTGACCGACCGCATCTACCTGGCGGCGAACAGCGGTCTGGTCGTCTGCCTGCACGACCGCGCCTACGCCGCTCCGGTGTCGATGAAGAAGCTGCTGAAACCGGAGGCGGCCCTTGAGCCGAAGAAACCGCCGAGCCTTCCGGGCGGCGGGGACGGGCGTGTCCCCTGAGGGCGGTTTCTGCTCCCCTCTTCCCGGCTTCGGGGCAGAGGGGAGAAAGAGGCGGATCGGAAAGAGTAGACGCGCGGCCGACCATCGCGCATTATCAGGACAGGAGGTTCCGGGTCCCTCCGCGGTTCCAACCTGTCCGGGGCGTTCCGATGGCGAATCGGTGGTGGGTCTACCAGCGCGAGCGGTTCCCGGTGCTGGGCCACGGGCCGCTGATCGCGGCATTCAGCTTCTCCGCCGTCTGCTTCTCGGCGCTGCTGCGCGGGCAGAGTGAGTTGCCCTCGGCCCGCACCTTCCTCGTCGCCTTCGGCACCGCGTTCCTCTTCTTCCTGCAACTGCGCATCGCTGACGAGTTCAAGGATTTCGACGAGGACAGTCGCTTTCGACCCTACCGCCCCGTCCCGCGCGGCCTGGTCAGCCTGCGCGAGCTGGCCGGTGTGTTCGTCCTCACCGCTCTCGTCCAGTTCGCCCTGGCGCTGTGGCTGGCGCCGTCGCTGCTATTCCTGCTGGCGCCGACGTGGACGTACCTGGCGCTGATGAGCAAGGAGTTCTTCGCCGCCGCGTGGCTGAAAAAGCGACACATCCTGTACATGCTCTCGCACATGGCGATCGTCCCGCTCGTTGACTTCTACGCCACGGCGTGCGACTGGTGGCCGTCGCCTGGGGCGGGGAACGGGCCGGGGCGGGCCGCCCCGCGCGGTCTGATCTGGTTTGTCGTGGTCAGCTACTTTAACGGGCTGGTGATCGAGATCGGCCGCAAGGTGCGCGGGCCCCAGGATGAGGAGGTTGGCGTCAACACGTACAGCGCCCTTTGGGGGATGCACAACGCGACCTTCGTCTGGCTGGGAGCGCTCTTCGTGACGGCGGGCTTCGCCGCGACGGCGGCTTACCAGGTCGACTTCCTCGTCCCAGTCGTGGCGGTGCTAATCGTCCTGCTGGCGACGGCGACGCTCGTCGCGGCCCGCTTCCTGCGCGAGCCGGCGACCAAACGATCGAAAAGGATCGAAACGTTTTCGGGCATCTGGACGCTGCTGATGTATCTGAGCCTGGGAGCGGTGCCGCTCCTGTGGCGCGTGGGGAGGGAAACGAGATGAAGACGATCCGCTGTGGAATGCTTCTGCTGGGTCTGTGCGTACTGCTGCCCGCCGGGGTGAGAAGCGACGAGCCGGGCAAGGCGGCGTGGGCCGAGCCGATGCGCAAGGTCCACGCCCGCTTCAAGGGGGCCCCGGGCACCTTCGCCCACTTCGGCGACTCGATCACCGTCACGATGGCGTTCTGGGCGCCGCTGGCGCAGCCGCCGCAGAAGATGAACGACGCGACGGCCAAGGACTACGAGTTGGTCAAGAAGTACATGAAACCGGAGTGCTGGAACAAGTGGAAGGGCCCCGCGTACGGCAACAACGGAGGGATGACTATCCGCTGGGCGCACGACAACCTCGACAAGTGGCTGAAGAAGCACAACCCCGAGTCGGCGCTCATCATGTTCGGCACCAACGACCTGACACAGTTCGGCGTGAAGGAGTACGAGCAGAAGATGCGCGAGGTGGTGCGCCGCTGCCTGGACAACGGCACGGTGGTGATCCTGAGTACGATCCCCCCGTTCCACGGCCGATTGGAGGATTCACGCACGTTCGCCGAGACGGCGCGGAAGATCGCGGCCGAGGAGAAGGTCCCCCTCCTCGACTATTTTGGAGAGGTCCTGAAGCGTCGTCCCGACGACTGGGATGGGGCCCTACCGAAGTTCAAGGAGGTCAAGGGCGGGACGTACGAGGTGCCGACGCTGATCTCGCGCGACGGCGTCCATCCGTCGTATCCGTCGAAGTACCGGGACTTCTCCGAGGAGAGTCTCAGCAAGAATGGCTACGCGCTGCGCAGTTACCTGACGCTGCGGGCGTACGCTGGGGTGGTCCGGCAGGTCTTCGAGTCCGCCAAGGAATAGGATGGTGGCGAACGGGCATCCGGAACCGATTGGGTGTGATCTCCGAACCCGGGGCCGGGGAGAGGGAAGCCTGCCAGGCAGCCTGCCAACTGGGAGGGGTACGTGGCAGGCTGCCCCAGCCGCCACAAGTGCTTGATTTACAAGGAGCTTGCGACGTCTTCCTTGGGGCAGCCTGCCAGCCTGCCAGAGGGTCTCAGGGGCTTTGGCAGTAAACGGCCTGCTGGCAGGAAACTCAGCCGGTTGGCAGGAACCGCCAGGGTGGCAGTTGCCATTCGCTGGCGTGAAGACTGCGGTAGATCCAGATCAGCATGCCGACACTGCCGAGGATGATTCCCCCGCCGAGTAGCCAGACGCCGAGTGTTTTGCTAACTTCCCGCCAGGTATCGACGGTTGCCCCGGCGATTCCCCGACCGACGTCCCTGCCACGGCGCCGACGAGGATGGGCTCGAAAGGCCACAGCAACCCCACGGGGAGGGCGAACATTACGAGAATCTCGCTGGCACACCGAGCATTCCTGCGCGGATTGCCCAAGCGACGGAGTTGAGGAGCAACTCGCTTCCTCAGAAGACCCGGCGAATCGACAAATCGGAACACTTTTTGTCTTGCCCTTGCCGGCGGGCTCGTGGAGAATCAACCAGACTTCTGGTCAATAACCGGGTGATGAACCGGGCCTCTTAGCTGGTCCCATTGGCCGCTCGCCCTGGCTCGGCAATTCGTTGCCCTTACTCTGGTACTCCGCATTCCAGCGCGGAAGCCCTCAGTATCCGGCATGAATTGGTCGCTTCTGCTCGGATGCAGTCGGTGGCTATAGAATCCCGGGTGTCACTAGCTCTGGCTTTCGCTGAGATACCCTCATGACAACGTCAGGGTCTGTCAGCCGCTGGTTGAACCGCCTTCAGGCCGGCGACCGCGATGCCGCCGAGCAGTTGTGGCAGCGCTACTTCCACCGCCTCGTCCTCCTCGCACGCGGGAAGCTCCTGGCGGTCCCGCGGGCGGCGGCCGACGAGGAAGATGTTGCCCTCAGCGCCTTCGACAGTTTCTGCCGGCGTGCGGAGCAGGGGCAGTTTCCTCGGCTGGCCGACCGCGATGACCTCTGGGAGGTCCTCGCCCTCATCACCGCGCGGAAGGCCAGCGACCTCGTCCAGCACGAGACACGCGGCAAGCGCGACTGGCGACGAGTGCAGCCGGACATGGAGGCGGAGGGATCGGGCCCCGACGCGGAGGAGCCGCTCTTGCTGCAGCTGGCCGCTCACGAGCCCGACCCGGCGTTCGCGGCCGAGATGGCCGATCAGTACCGCCAACTCTTCGCCGAACTCGCGGACGATGAGCTGCGGACCATCGCCACGCGGAAGCTGGAGGGCTTCACCAACGAGGAGATCGCCGCTGAACTCGATTGCGCCGTCGCCACGGTCGAGAGGCGGCTCCAACTGATCCGACGGACCTGGGAAGACCATTTGGACCGCTGACCGTTCTCTTGGAAGGGAACGCCCTCCCCGCCACGTGAGGACTTTTGGCTGAGGGGTTCTTCGTGGAAACGCGGAGTTCCCTAATAGGCTTTGACTCCTCGCCCAAGCGTGGTGCTTCGGGGAGAGCCAAGCGAAAGGAGGTCAGCATGACCGACAAGCGTGCGGTAAAGCGTGATGCGGCGAAAGATCTTCGCGCGACCGAAGTCCGGTCGGTAGTCTACGAGGGCTGTCTGCCTGCGGACGCTCACTGGAAGATCCCCGTCAATTCGGGGCAACGCTACATGGTTGAGGCGAGGATCGATGTCGGGTGTGACAGCCGAGGCTGGTCCTGTGATAACTGGGCTACTCGCTCCGGGCCCGCCGGTGTCCCTGGTTACTTCGTGGGTGGCTCCCTCGGCTACCCCAACGCGCCGATCGGTATGCTCATTGGAGCCATCACTCAGATCGACGCCGGCGCAAGCATGGACCAGACAGAGGCTCAGCGCATCTTCACCAACAACGTCCTGCTTCTCGGTGAACGGTACGAAGCGACCTCGCCGATCAAAGGCTTCCTGTACTTGATCTTCAATGACACCTGGACGTGGAGTGACAACAAGGGCTCAATCAAGGTCCGTGTTACTCTCTACTAACCTGCCTGGCCGGGCACAGTAGCTGACCGGCGGCCCATTTCTGGCTTCGCGAGACAGCAAGCTTCAGGGGGCCGCCGGCAGCTGAGCATAGTCGATAGACGACTCGAGGCTCCAAGCCGCGGAGTGGGTACCCCTGAGCGATGAACGGCTGCCGCTGGAGGCGCTGAGGCGTGTGGATGACCAGTGCCTGCGCTTCGAGGCCGAGTGGAAAGCCGGCCGGCGTGTACGGCTGGAGGAGTACCTGATGGGAGCAAGGGAGCAAGAGCGTCTCTTCCTCCTGCGCGAACTGCTCAAGGTGGAACTGCACTATCGGCGTCGTCACGGCGAAGGCCCCGCCGAGGAGGACTATGCCTGGCTCACGGAAGAGGAGCACGGCGTCCTCCGAACGGTCCTGGAGGGCCCCGGCCCAGGCGAGCCCGACAAGGTGGGCCGGCCGACCGACACCACCCCCGACACGAGCCGGCAAACCGCTGACGTGTTCGGCTGGCCCAGGGTCCCCGGTTACGAGGTGATCGGGCACCTGGGGGAGGGCGGGATGGGGGTCGTCTACAAGGCGCGGCAGGCCAACCTGGACCGCATCGTCGCCCTCAAGATGGTCCTCCATGCCCGGCACGCCGGTCTGGAGTTCTCCTCTCGCCTGAGCCGGGAAGCCCAGACCCTTGCCCGGCTGCAGCACGAGAACATCGTGCGCGTCTACGACGTGGGGGAGGTGCAGGGGACGCCGTTCTTCTCGATGGAGTTCGTCGAGGGCGGCAGCCTGGACCGAGCCCTGCAAGGACAGCCCCTCCCCGTGCCGCAGGCGGCGCGGCTGGTCGCAACCCTTGCGCTGGCCGTGGCCTACGCCCACCAACAGGATGTCATCCATCGTGACCTGAAGCCCGCGAACATCCTGCTGGCCTTCCTGGGCCCCGCCGGCCGGGAGTCTCCCCTCCAGGGCCGGGAACGCCTCCTCGCCGAACCGTATTGCCCGAAGATCACGGACTTCGGGCTCGCCAAGCGAGCGGACAATCCCGCCGCCACCAAGTCCGGCACGGTGCTCGGGACCCCCTGCTACATGGCCCCGGAGCAAGCCCGCGGGAAGACCGGGGAGATCACGCCGGCGGTGGACGTGTGGGCGCTGGGGACGATCCTGTACGAGTGCCTCACCGGCAAGCCGCCCTTCAAGGCGGAGACGGCGACCGGCACGGTCGCCCAGGTGCTCCGGGAGGAGCCCACGCCCCCGCGCCGCCTCAACCGCGAAGTGCCGCGCGACCTGGAGACGATCTGTCTGAAGTGCCTCGAAAAGGACCCGAGGAAGCGCTACGCCTCCGCGCAGGAGCTGGCCGGGCGCCTCGAGCTGTTCCTTGCTGGCAAGCCGATCCCGGACCGGCCGCGGGGCTGGGTCACCAAGGTCTGGCGGACCTTGTGTTCCCACCCGCGTCTCAGCGCCGCGGTGCTCCTTTTAGGGCTTTTCGCAACGGGATGGTTCCTGGTCCCGCGTGCCCGGGACACGGAGCAGCCGCGGCGGGAGGCCGAGGCCCACCTGGCGAGGGGGCTGCCTTACGAGTTCGAGGGACACGAGGAGTTGCCCGGCCCGTTTCGGTGGGTGATCGGCGAACAAGTGACCCTGGTGAGAGAACGCGGCGAGAATTTCTTTTCCGTCCCACTGACGACCGGTCTTCTGGAGTTGGTGGCGGACCCGGGGTGCCAGCGCTACTGGTTTTTCGCCGAGGTTCGCCACGACGACTCCGGCGGACCCTCGCTGCTGGGTCTGTACTTCGGACACCGTCGTCACGACACCGCCGGGGAAAGAAAGCGGGACAGCTTCTACACCCTCACCTTTGCCGACCGAGGTGAGTGGGCCAGGTCCCGCAAGGACCTCAACGGTCAGCCGGAGAGCTGGGTGCAGCTGCATGCGCACCTGTTTGAACCGGGACCACTGAAGGAGCCTGGGCCGCTGGCGGCGGTCGGCAGGGAGAAACGCTTTCGGCCTGCCCTCCCCATCGGGGAGCCCGGGCCGTGGCGGAAGCTCGCCGTCAAGGTGACCCCGGAAAAGGTCGAGGCTTACTGGGAGCAAGAAGGGGTGCTCGCGCTCCTTGGCGAGGAGCCGGTGCCGGCCGCCCAGTTCGAGCGGGCCCTCGAAGTGGCGAAACGAACCTCGCGGATGATGGACGGTGTGCCCTCCGGTTTCCGCCCGCGGTCGGGCCTGGGGCTTTACATTCACCGCGCTGCTGCATCGTTCCGCCGGGTCGTTGTTGAACCGATCACGGGCGGCGAATGAGAACCTCACACAAGGAGAGACGAATGGCCGAGCCTACCGAACCCAAGGAAGCCTACGCCCTGGGCATCTGGATCGATTTCCCGGCCAACATGAGTCCCTGGCTCGCCCCGTATGTGGTCGCGGGCCACTACTCGACCGCGTACGGGGATGCCAAGGTGAAGTGCGTGGTCGACCACCCCAACGGTACGACCTACTCCAGGGGGCCGTTTGATGTCTCGGGAGGCACGTATTCCACCCAGTTCACCACCCTACCCCCAACTCCACCGGGCCAAGAAGCGACCCTGACTGCCTACCTATACAGCGCGGACGGAACCACCGAGCTGGCGCACTACTCGATTTTCGTCGTGATCGCGTGAGAGGCGTTTGCGCAGGACCAGCCTCGACTCGGGCACGTCCCCGCGCTGGCGCTTGGGGCTTGTGGGGTCGGACACAAGCCCGGAGCGCTAGCGATGGGACCCCGACGTCCCCGCGCTTGGAGCTTGGGTCGACTCTCCCTGCATTGAGGAGTACCAGTTGACGTCTGCCGCGACCCGAACCGCACAGTGGGCGTCAGCCCGGGCCCGGCAGTTGACGCAGCAGATTGACCATCTCGATGGCGCTGACGGCGGCCTCGAAGCCCTTGTTGCCGGCCTTCGCCCCCGCCCGGTTGATCGCCTGCTCGAGCGTGTCGCAGGTAAGGACGCCGAAAATCACCGGCACGCCCGTCTTCAGCGTCACCTGCCCGATGCCCTTGGCTGCCTCGCCGGCAACGTAGTCGTAGTGGTCAGTGTCGCCGCGGATGACGCAGCCCAGACAGATCACCGCGACGTACCGGCCGCTCTGCGCCAGCTTTTGTGCCACCAACGGGATCTCGAATGAACCGGGGGCCCAGGCGAGGTCGACGGCATCCTCGGCGACGCCGTGCCGCTTGAGGGCAGCGGTCGCCCCGTCGACGAGGTGCTCGACGATGAAGTGATTGAACCGTGCCGCCACCAGGGCGAAGCGTCCCAGCGGCGGCGAGAAGTTACCTTCAAAGGTTTGCATTTGCTCGTAGCACAGGCGTCTCGCCTGTGCGCTGTCGCGGTTCGGCACAGGCGAGACGCCTGTGCTACGGCCGACGGCAAAACGCTCTAGCCCGACGCGCAAGCGAGGTTTTTCTTCCCCCGCTTGCACGTCGGGCTAAGAGGTCGGATCAGCCGAGGTTCATCGACATCAGGAACTCGGCGTTGGTCTTGGTGCGGCCCATACGGCTGGTCAGCAGTTCCATCGCCTCGACCGGGTTCATGTCGCTGAGGACCTTCCGCAGGATGTACATGCGGCGCAGCTCCTCCGGGTCCATCAGCAGTTCTTCCTTGCGGGTGCCGGAACGGTTGACGTCGATGGCCGGCCAGACACGTTTGTCGACGAGCCGGCGGTCGAGGTGCAGCTCCATGTTGCCGGTGCCTTTGAACTCCTCGAAGATCACCTCGTCCATGCGCGAGCCGGTGTCGATCAGCGCCGTCGCCAGGATTGTCAGCGAGCCACCCTCCTCGATATTGCGCGCCGCCCCGAAGAAGCGCTTCGGCTTGTGCAGAGCGTTGGCATCGACGCCGCCGGAGAGGATCTTGCCCGAGTGCGGCACCTCCGTATTGTACGCTCGCGCCAGCCGCGTGATCG
>JACOUH010000260.1 GCA_016177925.1 Planctomycetota bacterium
AACCAGACGGCAACAGGCACGACAGGCCACCCTGGACGGCCAACCCGCCAACACCGGAACGTAATCAGAGAGGTTCGTAGTCCTTGAAACACGCAAACGCCCCGAAGGCAAACTTCCTGTTCTCGCTGAACCAATACAGAGGGGCCAGCCCAAGGACTGGCCCCCAGCACTCGCTTTCTAACAAGCCTTCAAGCCGCCGGGCCTGCAACAGATGACTACTTGATCGCCACAAATGTACATTGTATATCCTCTTCTCAGAACCTCTTCTTGTAATTCCCACATTAGATTGCGCCGTTCAATCCAATAAAGACTTCGCCTCACCACGCCTCCTTTTGCAACTTCCTTTGCCTCAAAAATCTGCAAAATCCATTTGCTGGGGCCATACCTCCATCTCATTCTTCACTCTCCTTAAACGGAAAATGGGCGATTTCCAATGAGCAGCGGCATTATCCCGCGCGCATGACCGCGCGCCAAGAGCCTTGGTTTAGCTTCCAGGGATTTTTCGCAAAGACTTACCGAAGAAGGAGTTGGCTACAGCGCCGCCCTCACCATCGCCCGCAGCTCCCCCTCGTCATGCCGCGCAACGACCGCGACCCGCAGGAGCGGCAGCTCCGCCGAAAAGGCCAGGCCGTCCACGCGAGGCGTCTGGGTCGGGAGACGGCGCAGCTCCTTGGCGGTCGCCGCGTCCCAGAGACCGATGGTCGTATCATGGCTCCCCACGGCCAGGATCTTGCCGTCCGGCGAGAAGGCGACGGCGTCGATGCCGGTCTGCCCATGCCCCTGGCCGAAGAGGAGCAGTTGCTTCCCCGTGGTCACGTCCCACAGGCGGAGGGCTCGGTCGCCTCCCGAACCCAGCCGCTTGCCGTCCGGTGAAAAGGCCAGCGACATGACGCCATCCTGAACGCCCTCGCAGGGGAACTCGCGGAGCTTCTGGCCAGTGGCCAGGTCCCACTGGTAGAGGGTAAAAACAGGGTCGTTGGTCGCGAACCCGGCCACCGTCTTGCCATCGGGAGAGACGGCCACGGCCCACCCGCCGATCACCTTCCAGTTCCGGACCTCCTTGCCGCTCGCCACGTCCCAGACCCGGATCATCCCGTCATGGCCTTTAGAAACCAGCGACTTGCCGTCCAGGCAGAAGCGGACGCAGCTGATCTCGTCGGTGTGGCCGCGCAAGACGCGGAGGCTCTTCCCCGTGGCGGCTTCGCGGAGATGGATGACGTGGTCGACGCCGCCCGCAGCCACGGTCCTGCCGTCCGCGGAGATGGCGACCGCCATGACCCGACCGCCGTGCCGCCAGCGCAAGGTTGGCGACGGGGCCCAGGTGGGACAAAAGGACGTCGAGTCGCGCCGCGGTCATGGTCCTGACTCTCCCAGGCGAGGACTACTATCCCCTTATCATGCCGGGAGACAACAGGATTGCGCCACTTTCTTGCGGCGTCCCTCTGGATTTTGGCGAGCGGGGGGCGTGAGCCCCCTGATCAAGTCATCAGGGGGTTTACACCCCCCGCTCGCCGGTGTCGGTCAGGCGACGCGGCGGTCGCGGGGATCGGGATACTTGACGCGCGAGTGGTGCATTCCCGTCAGCCCCTTGCAGAGCGTCTCCTCGATGAGGTGCAGCTCCGTTAGCGTCAGCCCGCTTTCCTCGAACTGTCCGTCCAGCAACCGCTTCATCAGCAGGTCGCGGACCAGCTTGCGCAGGCTGCCCGGCGACGGGTCCGGCAGGGTACGACTGGCGCTCTCGACAGCGTCGGCGAGCATGACGATCCCGGCTTCGCGGCTCTGCGGCTTGGGCCCGGGGTAGCGGAACGAGGCCTCCAGCGGACACGGTGCCCCCTCCTGCCGGGCCGGCGTATTGCCCGCCTCCGCCTGGATGCGCAAGGCGGCGCGATAGAAGTATTCCACCAGCGTCGTGCCGTGGTGCTGCTGGATGAAGTCGACGACCGGCTGCGGCAGGCCGTACTGCTCGGCCAGGGCGACACCATCCTTGACATGGCCGATGATGATCAGCGTGCTCAGCCCCGGCTCCAGCGTGTCGTGCAGGTTGTGCCCATTCTGATTCTCGACGAAGTACGCCGGCTTGAGCATCTTACCGACATCGTGGAAGTACGAGCCGACCCGCGCCAGCAGAGCATTGCCGCCGATGGCCTCCGCCGCGTTCTCTGACAGGCTGGCCACGGTCAGGCTGTGGTTGTACGTGCCGGGGGCGCGGCGGACCAACTCCTGCAACAGCGGGTGCGAGCCGTCGGCCAGCTCGAGCAGGCGGATGTCGGTGACAATGCCGAAGAATCGCTCGATCAGAGGCAGGCAGCCGGTCACCAGGAAGCCCGCCAGCAGGCCCCAGACGAACCGCCGGCCACAGTCGGAATAGATCATCGGCTTCGGTTGCGACGTCAAAAGGGCCGTCGTCAGCGTCATCGCCATGTAGCCGATACCCGCAGCGGCAGCCACCTCCAGCAGTTGCGTGCGCGTTCGCACGTTGCGCATCAACAGGACGGCTACCGCCTGCCCGCCGACCTGGACGAGCAAATGGTCCATCCCGTTGCCACGCGACGCCGTCGCCACGATCGAAAAACTGAAACAGAGCATCAGGGCAAACTGCGGCCGATAGGCGATGGCAAGGACCATGGCACTGGCCGTCAGCGGCACCAGCCCGGCGTGCCAGGGCGGCCGCGACAGGATCAGCCAGGCGAGGTAGTTGAGGACCAGCAGCAAACAGACTTTGACGATCTGCGGCGTGTTGTGCGCCAGCTTCGCCTGGAAGCGGGCCACGTAGAGGACGACGAGCACCGCCATCAGGCTCATCATCAGGAACAGGGCGAGGGCACGGCGGGCCCGCTCACCCAGGTCGAGAGAACGGTGATAGGCGCGGGCCTCGGCGAGCAACACCTGGCGGTGCGACTCGGTGATGCGCTGGCCGCGCTGGACGATGACCGTGCCGGGCTGGTAGCACTCCATGACGTGCGGGACGGAGCGGCGAACCCGCTCGCGGATGCCGGGGTCGTTGCGTTGCTCCTCCCTGAGGCCCTTGATCGCCTGTTCCTGCCGGTCCTCCGTCTTCTCGGGGTCCTCGACCTCGAAGCAGACGCGGGCGCGGACATCATGGGCCCAGACCTCGCCGACACGGTAGGGGAAAGGCGGGCCCCAGCAGTAGGCCAGGGCCGTCATGGCTAGCGTGGCCACGAACACCACGCCGACCCGCGCCAGGGCCGGGCGCTGCGCCAACCCCGCCAGCAGCGACCCGTGGCCGCGCGAGGAGTGACGCGGGCCATCCCACTGACCCAGCCGCGACACTTTCTTCATGGGAAAGCTCGTCCGTTGGCTTCTTCTTTCCCCAAGCGTTGGCCGCGATCAGCAGAGGGGGTTCAACCATGCCAGCGGGTCACGCCGTGACCCGCCTACTTCGCGCGGCCGGGGGACTTCTTCCCCGTCCCTTCCTCATAGGCCCGCAGAACCAGTTGCACGAGCGGGTTGCGGACAATATCGTTTTCATCCAGATAGACAATAGCAATCCGCTCGATGTTCTTCAGGCGATGGACCGCGTCGATCAGCCCGCTGCGCGTCTCGCGCGGCAGATCAACCTGGGTGATGTCGCCCGTGACGATGATCTTCGAGCCGTGCCCCATCCGCGTCAGGAACATCTTCATCTGCGTCACGGTCGTATTCTGCCCCTCATCGAGGATAATGACCGCTTGGTTCAAAGTTCTACCGCGCATGTACGCTAATGGAACGATCTCAATTATATCATTTTCCATGTAGCGCTTGACCTGCTCGTGCTCCATCATGTCGTTGAGGGCGTCGAAGAGGGGGCGCAGGTAGGGGTTGACCTTGGCGACCATGTCACCGGGCAAGAAGCCAAGACGCTCGCCCGCCTCGACGGCGGGGCGGACCAGGACGATCTTCTTGACCTGCCCCTGCCGCAGCATGCTCACCGCCATGGCAACGCCAAGATACGTTTTGCCACTGCCGGCTGGGCCAACGCAGAGGGTAAGATCGTTGTCGCGCATGGCGCGGACGTAGCGAGCCTGGCCATCGGTGCGCGGGCGGGTGTAGCGGCCGGTAAACTCGGCGCCGGGCGCCGGCGGAGCGCCGCCGTCCAGCCGGTCGCCGCCGGTCTGCACCAGTTCCAGCACCGTCCGCACGTCTTCGCTCGACAGGCTGCCCTGCTGGGCGATCAGGTGGCGCAGTTGCCCGAAGACGCGCTGCGCGTGGGCGAGTTGTTCGTCGCTGCCCTTGACCGTGATGATTTTGCCGCGTGCCGTCAGCTGGACGCCCAGCACGTTTTTGACCTCGCGCAGGAACTGATCGCGGTGTCCGAACAGCACCACCGCCTCGTCCTGGCTGTCCAGGGTAATGGTTGCTTCGCTCATAACGGCTTTCGGCTATCGGCTGTCGGCAATCGGCCAGCGGGCGTCGCCGGAGCCTTGGTTTCGTTGGGACCTTTCGGAATCAGACAAGCCCCGGACGGCAGCGGTTCGGCCAAGGATGGAGGGCCGCTGGCCGGCGGCCGATCGCAGATAGCTGTCACGCAAGCCAGCAGTACGCCACCGGAGCGGCGAACACGATTGAGTCGACCACGTCGAGGACACCGCCGAAGCCAGGCATGGCGTGCGAGGCGTCTTTGTGCCGATACTGCCGTTTGATCAGCGACTCGGTCAGATCGCCCAGCACGCCGGCGCCGCCGACCGTCAGCCCGAAGCCGGCCGCCGCCACGTCCGACAGCACGCCGTCGCCCGGCAGCACCGGGCCGAGGCGGTTCAGGATGATCGCCGCGACGACGGCGGTCGTCAGCCCGCCGGCCAGCCCTTCCCACGTCTTGCCGGGGCTGATGGCCGGCGACATCTTATGCCGGCCGATCAGCCGGCCAAACGTGTAGGCGCCCGTGTCGCAGCACTTGGGGACGAAGATCGCCATCGCCATCGCCAGCACCGCCTGCGTGTTGGCGTCCCCCGCCCGCACGCTGCCCGGTGCCGGCCAGCGCAGCTGGGCGAGGAAGCTCGGCAACAATCCCAGGTACGCCGTCACGAAACTCGCCAGGGCCACGCGCACCACCGTATCGACCTCCTCCCGTGGGGCAGGTCGCTGACCTGCCAAGGCAG
>JACOUH010000115.1 GCA_016177925.1 Planctomycetota bacterium
CCCCGCCGTATGTCGCGCAGGGAGGCGGCTTGCTCCGGTTTGATATGATGGCCTTGTCGTTGGGAATCCATCCACTGAAGGGGGAAGCCATGGAAACTGGAACGATGGGACGAGTTCTCACGGCGGCGACGATCGAAAATGCAGGGGACCTTTACCTGGCGGACAAGGGGCTGCTCCCGGCCGAGCAGGTCCACCGCGTCGAGGTGTCCGACGCGCTGGTCGACACCGGGTCAACATACATCTCCATGCCGCGCAGCCTGATTGAGCGGCTCGGCTTCGACAAGCCCTACCGCGTTCGGTCAGGCCAGACCGCCACCGGCATCGTGAATGCCGGCATGTACGGCCCCGTCCGCCTGACTGTCCAGGACCGTATCTATCATGGCGACGTCATCGAGGTGGCCGAGGGATGTCCGGTGTTGATTGGCCAACTCGCTCTGGAGGGGATCGACCTCGTGGTCGACACGAAGAATCAGCGTCTGATTGGCAACCCGGCGCACGGCGGTCAGCACATGGTCGAGATCTACTGACCGCATCCCTAACCCGAAGCCGAAGGTTTTCCATGTTGGACTTTCCCAGGCGGCGTTTCCTCGATCGCCGCATGTTCCTCGGCGACTTCGCCACCGGCGTCGGCGGCATCGCCCTCGCCGCGCTGCTCGCCGAGCAAGGGCTGCTCGCGGCCGGCCCCGACATCGGTCCCGATGCCCCGCTTGCCCCGCGCCGGGCGCACTTCACGCCGCGGGCCACGCGCGTCCTGCACGTCTTCTGCACCGGTGCCGTCAGCCACCTCGACACCTTCGACTACAAGCCGGAGCTGGTAAAGCGCCACGGCCAGCCCATGCCCGGCGTCGACAAGCTCGTTACTTTCCAGGGTGAGAACGGCAACCTCGCCCGTCCGTTGTGGGCGTTCAAACCGCGCGGGCAGAGTGGCAAGATGATTTCCGACCTCCTGCCGCACGTCGCCGAGCTGGCCGACCAGCTGTGTTTCGTCCACTCGCTGACGTCGAAGACCAACACGCACGGCCCTGGCGAATGCTACATGTCGACCGGCTTCACGCTCGAGGGCTATCCCAGCATGGGCGCCTGGGTCAGCTACGCGCTGGGCAGCGAGAACCGCAACCTGCCGGCCTACGTTGCCATCCCCGATCCGCGCGGCGTGCCGCAGCAGGGCCCTTCCAACTGGACCAACGGCTTCCTGCCCGCCGTCTTCCAGGGGACCGTCTTCAACGCCGACACGCCGATCGCCAACCTCGCCCGTCCCGAGTCGGTCGCGAAAGACGCCGACCGGGCGACGCGCGACCTGCTGAAGCTGCTCAATGACGAGCACCTGAAGCGTCATCCCCAGGATACCGAGTTGAGCGCCCGCATCGCCGCCTACGAGCTGGCTGCGCGGATGCAACTGAGCGCTCCGGAGGTCAGCGACCTGTCAGGCGAGAGCGCGGCCACGCGCCGGCTGTACGGCCTGGACGATCGGAACCGCATCCTGGCCGGCTTCGGTCGCAACTGCCTGCTGGCGCGGCGGTTGCTCGAACGCGGTGTCCGCTTTGTCACGGTCTACAACGGCGCCTTCGCGATGGGCGAGGGGGCGCTGAACTGGGACGGCCATCGGCAGATCAAATCCGACTACGACCGTCACGGCCCGATCCTCGACAAACCGCTGGCGGGGCTGCTGCGCGACCTGAAAGCGCGCGGATTGCTCGACGACACGCTTGTCCTGTGGACGACCGAATTCGGCCGCATGCCGACGTTCCAGAAGGGGACGCAGGGCCGCGACCACAACCCCAAGGGCTTCACCGCCTGGCTCGCCGGCGCCGGCGTCAAGCGGGCCTTCAGCTTCGGCGCCACCGACGAATTCGGCCACAAGGCGGTGCAGGATGTCGTGACCGTCCACGACCTGCACGCGACGGTACTGCACCTGCTCGGCCTCGACCACGAGAGACTGACGTACTATCACAACGGCATCCAGCGCCGGCTGACCGACGTCCACGGCCACGTCATCAAGCAAATCCTGGCGTGACAGGAGGGACCGATGCCTCTGCTCGACCACTTCCACGGCCCGCTCCATCCAAAGCGACACTGGGAATCGTTTCACTCTGCCTGGGCCAGTTCCCTCGCGGACGCTCTGAACGAGCAGCTGCTGCCCGAGAACTATTTCGCGGAGGAGCTGACGCACGCCGGCCCCAGCGTCGAGATCGATGTGGCCACCGTCGAGGACCTGGCCGCTCCTCCCCCGGCTGCCGGGGACGGCGTCGCGACCGTGTCCCGCCCGCAGGTCTGGGTCCCTCCCTCTCCGCCGCTCATCATGCCGGCCACGTTCCCCGACCACTTCGAGGTCCTGGTCTTCAAGAGTGAAGGCGGGACGAGACTGGTAGCGGCTATCGAGTTGGTCAGCCCGGTGAACAAGGATCGGGCCGAGCGCCGCCGCACCTTTGCCGTGAAGTGCGCCAGCTACCTCGTGCAGGGCATCGGCCTGATCGTTGTCGACGTGGTGACGAGCCGGCGGGCCAACCTGCACAACGAAATCCTCCGTGTGCTCGAGAAAGAAGAAGGACTGTTCTTGCCCGCGGAGGTCGACCTCTATGCCGTCGCGTATAGGCCGCTGCGGCGTGAGGACCGTGACGAGATCGAGTTCTGGCCCTTTTCGCTTGGCGTAGGGCAACCGTTGCCTGTGCTGCCGCTGGCCCTCCATGCTGAGTTAGTCCTTCCTGTCGACTTCGAGGCGGCTTACATCGACACCTGCCAGCGCCGCCGGCTGCCCTGATTGTTCGAGGAGGGCCCTTGCTTTTCCCGGCGGGAGAAATCTACAATACAATACACTGCGGGATTGGCCTATCGGTCGGGCACCAGCTTCCCAAGCTGGCTAGACGGGTTCGACTCCCGTATCCCGCTCTTCACCCCCTTCTTCCTCAACAGCCTCGTTCCTCGAGGCTGTTTCTGTTTACTCCTCCTCCCTCTCAGCCCTTGAACGATTCCGCCTGCTCTGGACAGGCCAGCGACGCCTCGCTATCGTTCGCCACCCTGTCGAGAGAACCGATGCGCTCCGCCCAGCGAGGGGTGATCATGGCGGCACGAGTGCGGCCGGTCTGGTTGGCGTCCGTTCTGGCGGTTGCTGGGTGTCTCGGGGACGGCGAGAAGCTGTCCTGTGTGACGCCGAGCCCGTTCGGGCCACCGCCCGAGGTGAAGCTGGCGCGTGTCTCGCACGCGCCGGCCTCGCAGGAAGAGGCGATGCGCGTCAGCCTCGTCGGACAGAAACTCCTGCTCGCGAACAAGGAGGCAGGACTGCGGCCGGTGTTCCACACCGTCGGTGTCCCCACCGCGGAACTCTTCCACAAGGGCACGGGCGAACTGTACGTCACCGAAGGACTGACGAAGCAGTGCAAGACGGAAGCGCAGCTGGCCGCCGTACTCGCCCTGGAGATGGGCCGGATGGTTTCCGAGCGCGAACTGCTCGCCAGCCCGGGAACGCGCCGTCCCGAGCGTCTCCCACCTCAAGAGATCCGCGTGGGCACCGATGCGGGTGGGACCTTCGGGCCGGCCGATGCGACGCGCCTGGCGGAGCTGTCGAAGTTCGAGCGAACGGGCGGCCGGCCCAATGCGGTGGTGCCTCCGCCGCCCGACGCGAACGTCCTTGCCCGCGCCTATCTCGCCAAGGCCGGCTACGGCGAGAAGGAACTCGACGGGGTCGAGCCGATCCTCAAGGCCGCCCGGGCCAACGTCACGTTGGAGAAGCAATTGACCGGCACCACGCCAGTGCCCGTCCGCCCCTGACCGGAAACGAGGAACAACTCCCTGCATTGCCTTGTGCTCCCCCGCTCTCGCAACCGCTAGCTCTACGAGCGCGCCCTGGCCATTGAGCTGCGCGAGCGAGGGCATCGTACCGAATCACAGAGGCAGTTTCGTGTGTTCTACCACGGCCACGAGATCGGTCTCCTGATTCCCGACATGATCGTCGACGACCTGGTCATCGTGGATCCCAAGGTCGTCACCAATTTCAACGACGATCACACCGCCCAGATGCTGGGCTACCTGAACATCACCGAGCTGCGCCTCGCCCTCCTACTCAACTTCAAGAGGGCACGCCTCCAGTGGAAGCGGATCGTGCAGTAATTACTTGCCTTGTCTTTCTTTGTCCGTGCTATCCGTGTAATCCGTAGTTGAAGTTCTTTTTGAGAACCACGCGGATCAAGGGACGGCGTCGAAGGGCCAGCGGCGCGTGTGCTGGGACCAGAGCAGGAAGGCCACCACGCCGACCGCCAGCGTCGCCAGCCCCAGGACAATGAACGCCACTCCAGCGCAGACGTACATATAGAGCCAACCGACCAGCGCCACGGCGCAGGGGAGCGGGTAGAGCCACATCCGGTACGGCCGTGCCAGGTCGGGCTGGGAGCGGCGCAGCAGCATCACGCCGAAGAGCTGGCCGACGAACTGTTCCAGGATTCGTGTCGTGATCAGCGCCTTGATGACGTTCTCCAGATCGAAGAAACTCCAGAACAGCGTCAGTCCGCCGACCAGCAGCAGCGACCGGTGCGGGATGCGGTGGACCGGGTGGACACGCCCCAGACCGGAGAAGAAATGGCCGTAGCGTGCCGCCCCGTAGGGGATGCGCGAGTAGCCCAGCAGGGCGGCGAAGCCCGAGCCGAAGCAGCTCCAGACCAGCAGCAGCGTCACCAGCACCGCGGCCCACTGCCCGTGGACGCGCTTCATGAACTCCGCTGGGAGACTGTACGCCTGCAGTGTTTGGTCGTCGGTCGGAACCGTCCGCCAGGGGACGGTGCCGAGCATCGCCAGGTGCAGGCCGACGAACAGCACGCAGACCATCACGGCGCTGAGCAGGATCGCGCGCGGGATCGTTCGGCCCGGGTCGCGCACCTCATCGCCGATGTAACAGACATTGTAATAGCCGAGGTACGAGTACATCGCCAGGATCATCGCCCCGCCCAGGCCCGTCCCAAAGTCGTCGGGCCATCCGGCGACGCCTCCGGAGCGGTCGACTGCGACTTGCGGGTCGAAGCGGATGGCGCCCTCGATCAGAATCCAGGCGATGACGACGAGCACGCCGACCCAGACGGTCAGCGTCAGGCGCCCCAGCGTGGTGATCCGCCGCCACAGCAGAATGAGAATCAGCACGCCGAGACCCAGGGCGATTAGCCGCGTCGGACCCAAAGCAACCGACAGGTTTTCTTTCGGCCAGAAGGTCCACTGGACGGTCCACTGCTTGTCGAAGTCGGCGAACCCCTTGCCCAGGCCGCCGTTGAGAAAGATGGAGATGGCGATCAAGCCGGTGGCGACCTCGAGCGGGCCGCTGATGAGGAACTGCCAGATGAACAGGAAGGCCATCAGCCGGCCCCAGCGGTCACGGCCGTATGACTCCAGCAAGTACAGGTACGAACCACCCGAGCCGGGCAGGGCCGCTCCCAGTTCGCTCCAGATCAGGCCGTCGAACAGCATCAGCACGCCGGCGGCCAGCCAGCCGAGCAGGGCGTAGGGGCCGGGCAGCTTGCCGAGCATCGGCGGGATGGTGATGAACACGCCCGCCCCGACGATCATGCTGACGTTGAGCGCCGTTGCGTGCAGTAGCCCGAAGTGCCGCTGCAACGCCGGCGTCTGCTCCTGGTCGGCGTGACCCATGAACCGGTCCCTTCCACGGTGTCTCGGGGCCGCCCTTGACGGCACGCTTTTACCGCTCGTCGCGGCGAGGGGTGTCGGGTTGCCCGCGGCCGACGCCCAGGCCGTCGGCGACGCGGTTGATGTAATTGAACCAGCTCGCGATCAGGTTGATCTGTAGGATGGCCCGGTCGTCGAAGCCGACGTGACGCAGGCGATCGAGGTCGTCGGGCGTCACCTCCCAGGCGTGCCGCGTCAGCTTGGCCGTGTAGTCGAGTATGGCCCGGTCGGCGTCGGACAGGGGCGCCTGCGTGTAGTCCCGCCGCAACGCGGCGGCGAGTTCCTCGTCCAGGCTGACCCGGCGCAGGAACTCGGCATGGCTCTCGATTCAGTAGAAACAGCGGTTCAGCGCCGACACGAGGGTCGCGATCATTTCGTGCTGCCGCCGCGTCAGCGGCAGCTCCTCCGACAGCAGCGTTCCGTATGTCGACAGGGCGTGCTCCATTGCCTTGGGAATCAGGCTGTGCGAGGCGACGACACTGTCGCTGGCGCCGGTCGCCGGGTCGACCACCGCCGGGACCTCGACGCCGTACTCGGGCGGGTAGAGGCTGTAGACGGCCTGGTAACGGCGCTGCAGTTCCTCGTCGGCCTCGGCCGGCGGGATAGTGCGAATCCACGTCATGATTGCTCGTCTCCTGCTCCGCGCCTCGGGACGCGGCCGATGCGCTGGCCTTGAAGTTACGTCCCAATTCTTTCTATGATGCCGGCGAGGAGCCGCCCTGCCGAACGCCCTTCGAGACCATCACTGGCCGAGGCCTGACAGCGCTTATACTGACAACTGCTCTTCGAGGGCGATCAGGAGTAAAGGCTATGGGACCGACCCAGGAACTCGTCGATGCGATCTACCGTGAGCGTGTCCTTCGGGCTCGCGAGACCCCCTCGGACCTGAAACTGTTGGACGGGCTGCGCCTGTTCGATTACGCCTGCCGGATCACGGCCGACGGTATCCGCAACCAGTATCCCGACGCCGACGAGCAGCGCGTGCGCGAGATCCTCGCCCAGCGGATCGCCCTGCAGCGCCGCCTGGAGGAGATGCGGTGACGAGCGAACAGGCAGCCCTGACGGTCATCGACGCCCTGGAGAAGGCCGGTATCCCATACATGGTCGTGGGATCGCTTTCCAGCAATTACTACGGGATTCCGCGTTCGACCAAGGACGCCGACTTCGTCATTCAGTTCGATGCGCAGCTGATCCCTTCGTTGGTTGCTTCCCTCGGCTCGAACTTCCGCTTCGACCCGCAAATGGCCTTCGAGATGGTCACCGGGACGACCAAGAACGTCTTCGACCTGATGGACTCACCGTTCAAGATCGAACTGTTCCACCTCAGCGACGACTCACACGATCAGGAGCGGTTCCGCCGGCGACAGCGCGCCAAGCTGTTGGGGCGCGAGGCGTATGTGCCTACTGCCGAGGACGTCATCATCACGAAGTTGCGCTGGGCTGTGCAGGCAGGACGGAGCAAGGACCGCGACGACGTCCGCGACGTGATCGCCGTCCAGGGAGATCGCATCGACTGGGACTACGTCCACGCCTGGTGTGATCGCCACGGCACGCGCGAGGCACTCGACGAGATCCGCCGCTCGATCCCGCCCATCTGACGTCAGGCCACGCCGGCCCGCCAGCATCATTTCACCTTGCGGCGGTTAGCGCCGACACGCTACATTACCGCCGCAGTCAGGGGCGGCGGACCGCCCACAGCGCGCCGGCAGGAAGCCATCCCCAGCGGGCGCGGCGGCGCCCTCTCGAAGCGGAGGAAAGGAATCCCGTGAAAGGTGTCCCGCGCACGACCTCGGGGACCCGGACAGCCGGCCTCGCGGCCCGTTCCGTCTCGCGTCCTTCTCCGCTGAGCACCGCCGTTGAGCGGGCGGCGTCCGCGCTCTATCGCCTCCAGAAGGGCGACGGCCACTGGGTCGGTGAACTGCAGGGCGACACCATCCTCGAGTCCGAGTTCATTTTCCTCATGGCCTTCCTCGGCCGCGAGCGCGAGGAGAAGTGCCGCGCGGCCGCCCGCTACATTCTCGCCCAGCAGCAGCCCGACGGCGCCTGGAGCAACTACCCCGACGGCCCGGCCGACCTCAGCGTCTCGGTCAAGGCATACTTCGCCATCAAGTTGACCGGCGCGGCCGACCCCGCGTCGGCGCCGATGCGCCGCGCCCGCGACGTCATCCGCTCTCTCGGCGGCGCCGCCGGCTGCAACAGCTTTACCAGGTTCTACCTCGCCCTGCTCGGCCAGCTCCCCTACGCCAACTGCCCCGCGGTGCCGCCCGAACTGGTGCTGTTGCCGCGCTGGTTCTACGTCAATCTCTACGCGATGTCGAGCTGGACGCGCACCATCGTCGTGCCGCTCACCATTTTCTACGCACACAAGCCGTGCCGCCGAGTCCCGCCGGAACAGGGCATCGCCGAGTTGTTCCTGCAGCCGCCGGAGACGCCGCTGTGGCCGTACCCGCCGACGCGACGCCTGGTCAGCTGGACCAACTTCTTCCTCGGCGTCGACTGGCTGATCAAGCAATTCGACGGCTGGCGACTGCTCGCTCCGCTGCGGCGACTGGCCGTCCGCCGCGCCGCCGCCTGGCTGCGCGAGCACTTCCACGACAGCGACGGCGTCGGCGCCATCTTCCCGCCGATGATCTACACGGTCATCAGCCTGAAGTGTCTTGGCGTCGCCGACGAGGCTCCCGAGATGCAATGGGCGCTAAAGCAGCTTGACGATCTGATGCTGGAAGAGGACGATACAATTCGGCTGCAGCCGTGCTTCTCGCCGGTTTGGGACACGGCGCTGGTGCTCAACGCCCTGGCCGACGCCGGCCCGCGCCGGCCCGCGGAACATGAGGCGATCGTCCGGGGAGCGCAGTGGCTGATCGAGCGCGAGGTGCGACGCCCCGGCGATTGGAGCCTGAGCAACCCGAAGCTGGAGCCGGCTGGCTGGTTCTTCGAGTATCACAATGGCCACTACCCCGACACCGACGACACCGCGATGGTGCTGATGGCCCTGGCGCGCACCGGCCACGCGGCGACGGCCGAGGGCCGGCCCGCGGCGGAGCGCGGCCTGCGCTGGCTGCTCGGCATGCAGAACCGGGACGGCGGCTGGGCTGCTTTCGATCGCGACATCAATCGTCACGTGCTGACCCAGGTGCCTTTCGCCGACCACAACGCCATGCTCGACCCGAGTTGCCCCGACATCACGGCCCGCGTCCTCGAAGCGCTGGGCGACTACGGCTACGGCCCCGACCATCCGCAAGTGGCGCGGGCCCTGCGTTTCCTCGAGCAGACGCAGGAGCCGGCCGGCGGTTGGCCCGGCCGCTGGGGCGTCAACTACCTGTACGGCACCTGGCAGGTCCTCATCGGCCTGAAGAACGCTGGCTTCGACATGGGCCACCCGATGGTGCGCCGCGCCGTCGCCTGGCTGTTCTCCGTGCAACAGCCCGGCGGCGGCTGGGGCGAGTCGTGCGCCAGCTACGACGACCCGCGCCTGGCCGGCAAGGGCACGCCGACCGCCTCGCAGACAGCGTGGGCGCTCCTGGCTCTGCTGGCCGCCGGCGAGGCGCGCTCGACGGCGGTCCGCACTGGCGTCGACTGGCTGTTGCGCAGGCAGCGCCCCGACGGCACCTGGCACGAGGATCAATTCACCGGGACCGGATTCCCGAAGGTCTTCTATCTAAAATATCATCTGTACTCGCTCTACTTCCCGCTGATGGCGCTGGCGCGGTACCGAACGGCGATCGGCCAGACGCCGGCTCTTGGCGAGCGGGGGGTGTCAACCCCCCGGTACACGACGGGGGGCTCGTACCGAACCGGGGGGTTCACACCCCCCGCTCGCCCATAGCGAGAGCCGATAGCCGAAAAGGAGTCTCCGCATGCGCTTTCCGCTGAGCCTGACGTCGAGCATGATCGGGTACATCGCCAGGAAGAAACTGAGCCGGACCAAGCGTTTCCCGCTCGTGCTGATGCTCGAGCCGCTGCACGCCTGCAACCTCACCTGCACCGGCTGTGGTCGCATCCGCGAGTATTCGCAGACGATCAAGGAGAAGCTGAGCGTCGCCGAGTGCCTCGCCTCGGTCGACGAGGCGGGGGCGCCGATCGTTAGCATCTGCGGCGGCGAGCCGATGATCTACCCGGAGATTGGCCCGCTGGTGCGCGGCATCCTCAAGCGGCGCAAGCACATTTACCTGTGTACCAACGGCATGTTCATCAAGAAGCGTCTGCACGAGTTCAAGCCGACCAGCCGCTTCTTCTTCAACGTCCACCTCGACGGCCTCGAGGAGACGCACGACCGCGCCGTCGAGCGCAAGGGGGTCTTCCGGGCGGCCGTCGACGGCATCCAGGTGGCGCGCCGTGCCGGCTTCCTTGTCTGCACCAACACGACGATTTACAAGGAGACCGACCTTGGCGAGATCGACCGGCTGTTCGCCTACCTGACCCGTCTCGGTGTCGACGGCTTCATGCTCTCGCCGGCCTACGGCTACACGGCGGTCCACGAGACCAACCCCGAGGGGGCCGCCGAGATCTTCATGACGCGCGACGACATCCGAGCCAAGTTCAAGGAGGCAGAGCAACTGCTGAGCAAGTACCGCATGATGTCGTCGCCGGTCTACCTGGAGTTCCTCAGCGGCAAGCGCGAACTGACCTGCACCGCCTGGGGCAACCCGACGCGCAACGTCAAGGGGTGGAAGGGCCCGTGCTACCTGATCACGGACCAGCACCACGACTCGTTCGAGTCGCTGATGAACGACACCGACTGGGACGCCTACGGCCGGGGCAAGGACCCTCGTTGCGAGCACTGCATGGTCCACTGCGGCTACGAGCCATCGGCGGCCCTGGGCGTCAACCGCCGCCTCGGCGACAGTTTGAAGATGCTTTTGTGGCAGCTCAGCTGACGATGTCACCCTTTGGAGTCACTCATGCCGCCTTGCGGCATGAGTGACTCCAAACGGGATAGCAGAGACTTTCCAGGCTGAGAATTGTCAGGGCAAGTCGGGATCGGACCTCACAAGGTTAACGTACCTCGTGTCAGGATCGCGACAAGATCCAGTTCCTCGAAGGCTTCCTCGGCGTCAGCGCCTGCTTGGGGAAGAGGGCCCTCCCTTCGTTGCGGGGAGCGACGCTCTGCATCCCAAACGCGTTCGAGGATGTGGAAGGAGTGGTCCTGCCGGTTTCTCTCATCAGCCGGATGCGTTTCCGGGTCGCACGCTGGCCGCCAGTTCTGCCGCAGCAACTCTCGAACCGGAAAGTAGGTGCTTCCCTTGAATCGACCGTTGACGATGGTCAAATAAAGCCGGTGCCAGTGCGGGAGGGCTTCGGCGTAGACGGTGCCTCCGCCGATTATCATTGCCTCCTCCTTCCCTGTGCTTGCCAGGTAGTCCCCCGCAAGGGACAGGGCTTCCTGGAAGGTTCGGACAACTTGACCTCCCGGGGCCCGGTACTCCGGGTTGTGAGTGAGGATGATGTTGAACCGTCCCGGAAGCGGCCTGCCGATCGTCTCGAAGGTTCTGCGGCCCATGATGATGGGCTTGCCCCACGTGTGGGCCTTGAAACGTTGGAGGTCCTTGGGGAGATGCCAGGGCAATCCGGCTTCATCACCGATCAGACCGTGACGGTCCATGGCAGCGATAATCGAGACGTGCATGGGACGCCCTAGACCGCGACCTCCCCGGCAAGGGGAGGGTGGTGCCGGTAGTCAAGAAGGGTGATTTGTCGGCGTTCGAGGTTATCCAGACTCTTTACCGAAGGATCGATCCCTAGCCGGGGCAACGGGTAGGGCCGTCGCTTCAGCTGCTCTTCGACCTGTTCCAGATGGTTCGTGTAGATATGAACGTCCCCGAACGTGTGGATGAACTCGCCGACCCCAACCCCGCCAACGTGCGCAACCAGGTGAGTCAGCAAGGCATAACTGGCAATATTGAACGGCACGCCAAGGAACGAATCCGCCGACCGCTGATAGAGTTGGCAAGACAGACGGCCCTCGGTGAGGCAAAACTGGAACAGGGTGTGGCATGCCGGGACCGACATCTTCGGGACGTCGGGCGGGTTCCATGCCGAGACGACCAAGCGACGACCGACCGCCGCCGTGGGGTCCTTCTTGACTGCCTCAATCCCCGCTAGAAGATTAGCGATCTGGTCGAAGGTTTGTCCATCCGGCGCTTGCCAGGAACGCCACTGTTTGCCATAGATCGGGCCGACGCTGCCGCTCGCGTCGGCCCACTCGTCCCAAATGGTGACGTTGTTGTCCCTCAAGTACCCAACATTGGTCGAGCCTTTCAAAAACCAGAGGAGTTCGTGGACGACGGCATTGAACGCGAGCTTCTTGGTCGTAACCGCAGGGAAGCCCTCGTTCAGATCGAAGCGCATCTGGTAGCCAAACACGCTCAGGGCGTCGATCTTTTCGCCGGTCGAGCGGAGCACGCCACGCGTGGGCTTTCTCACCCCGTGGGCCCGGACATGCTGCAGAAGGTCCAGGTACTGCTTCATGATTCATCCCACCGCCGGCCAGCCGCGTGGGCGTTCTGGGATCGTTTCCAAGACACGGTTGCTGTCGAGTCTCTTCCCTTCTCTCGACAACGACGCCGCCACAGGATGAAACGAACCGGGCAGAAGAGGATAACGCCACCCAGCGCTCAGCCTTCACAAACGGAGAAAGCGTTTCGGGCCATGCAGTCAGGGCATCTTGACGTCGATGCGAGACTGACTCTTCTGGATCAGCTCGACGAGGTTCTTGACTTTTGCCCGATAAGCTTCGGGCACCTTGTCGGCGCTGGTGTACTTGTCGCTCTCGCGGCCGTCCTGCACGCGGATCTCCTCGACCTCCTTGCCAGCGCCGGCCTTGCCGGTCAGCGTGATGATCAGGCTGCCCTCCTGGTGGCGGGCGATGAAGCGGTCGTGATCGTGGAAGAGAGTCGTTATCACGCCGTTCCCGCCAATGGGCTGCATCAGTCCCTCGGCCGGCGCGACGCCCGGCGGGGCCAGCGGCGCGAACGGCAGCGGCCCCCCCGGCGGCAGCGGAGGCAACGGCACCTGAACGTCGGCGGTCCGGACGATGGCACCGGGCTCGGCCTTCGGCAGTTTCAGGCCCTTGAGCGTTTCGTTCTTGCCGCGCCGCAGGACAACGACGTCGACGGGCGTGTTCTCCGTGAACTTCTCGAGCAGGCGGGCGAAGTCGTCGACGCTGCTGGGCACGGCCTTGCCGTCGATCTCCAGCAAGATGTCGTGCGGCTTCAGGCCGGCTTTCGCGGCGGCGCTTCCTTGGGGCACTTCCTCGACCACCAACCCCTGTCCCCGGGGCAGGGCGAGCTGTTCGGCCAGGGTGCCGGACGGGCTGGCAAGCCGCGCCCCGAGCCGCGCCGTTGGTTCCGCCGCGACACCGTCGGGCCCCGCCAAGGGAGGCGCCCCGCCAAACGGCATCTGCTTTCGCATCCTCTCCATCATGCGCAGGACTCGCTTGTGCTGCTCCGGGTCGATCCCCGGCGGCAGGTGCTTCGGCAGCCCCTCGAAAGCGGGCAGGCCATCCATCGGCGGAGCGAGCGGGCGAGGCCGCTCCTCGTCCGCCGCCGCAAGAACCCCGCCGAAGAGGAGAAGAACCGACAGGGACAGGGCGACAAGGCCCGCCGAGGAAACTCGGGACAGCATGAGGAATCTCCATGAGGATGCAGGCGACCGCTCTTAGTGGACCGCGGAAGGGTGCTGACGTCAAGTCCTTTCACGCTCGCTGCGGGAGCCGCTTCGAGAATGAGGAGGAAAGAGGGCCCCGAAACCGTTGCCCGCGTCGGCGTTCGACCAACCCGCACCTCCGCAACGACAGGGGACGGACGAGAAACGATTTTCTCGTCCGTCCCCTGTCGGTGCGGAAATCGGCGGTCGGCTGTCAGGCGCTGCCGGCGACGAAGGCGGCGCCGAGAGGACTACCGAAGGCGAAGAACGCGTCGAGATCGGCCAGGGTCAGGCCGTCCACGATGCGGACCACGGGCGGCGACCCTGTCGGCACCGTGATCAGGTCGGCCCGGCCGTCGCCGTTGCGGTCGACCGCGCCGACGCGGACTCCCTGCGAACTGCCCGGATAGGCCAGGAAGCTCTGCTCTAACGCCGCCGTCGTGCCGCTGAAGACCTCGACGTGCGGCGCCAATCCGCCTGCTCCGGTGATAATGTCGGCGTGGCCGTCGCCATCGACGTCGCCCAGCGCCACGAAGACACCCGCCGTCAGGTTTGCCCCGTAGGCGAAGAAGCCCCCCAGCTCGCCCCCAAAGCGGGTGCTGAAGATCTTGATCAGCGGCGGGAAGCCCGCCCCCGGCGCGGTGACGATGTCGGCCCGGTCGTCGCCGTCCAGGTCAGCTGCCGCGACGCGCACCCCACCGGCGAAGTTCGGCGCGTAGGCATAGAAGCTGGCGATCAGCGAGCCGTCCGCGCCGCTGAAGACCTTGACATGCGGCGCCACCCCGCCCGCCCCCGTGATGATGTCGCCCAGACCGTCGCCGTTCATGTCACCGACTGCCACGAACACCCCGGCCGAGAAGCCCGCGCCGTAGGGGAGGAGGGCCCCCAACAGCGATAGATCGCGGCCGCTGAAAATCATGACGGGCAGGACTCCCGACGCCGGCGCCGTGGCAATGTCGGCGAAGCCGTCGCCGTTGACGTCGCCGACGGCCACGGTCACGCCGCCCGTGAAGCTGGGCCCGTAGGGCAAGAAGTCGCCCAGGATGGCCCCCGTGGTGGCGTCGAAGATACGGACTTCGCCGGTCGTGCCCCCGGTCACGAAGTAATCCTTGCGCACCCGTTGCGTCAGTGCCCCCGAGGCGCCGTTGAGGAAGTTGGCACTGTTGGTGTTGAACTGGGCCACGACCGTGTGCGGGCCCGGCAAGAGCGACGACGTGCTGAAGCTAGCGTGACCGCCGCTGTCGACGTCCACCGTCGCCTGGCTGCCGCCGTCGATGACGAAGGTCACCGTCCCGGTCGGCACCGCCGTGCTCGCTGGCGCCGACACGGTCGCGGTAAACGTCACCGGCCG
>JACOUH010000261.1 GCA_016177925.1 Planctomycetota bacterium
AGCGTCCGCCAGGCCCTCCTGTGGGTGCTCGGACGCAGCGGACGCAAGGACGCCGCCGCGCTGCTCATCGAGCAACTCGGCGACAAGGCGGTGAGGTGCGCGGCCGCCGATGCCCTCACCGACCTGACAGGAATGGGCTTTGGGACCGACTGTGAACGCTGGCGCAGCTGGTGGGCGCAGCACAAGGACGTCGACGGCGAGCGCTGGCTGGAGCAGCGCCTTGCCTACCAGGGCAGCCGGGCGCGTCGCCTCGAAGGCGAGCTGGAGCGGACCCGCGCCCAGCTGGTGCGGTTGCACCAGCAACTCTACAGCCGCCTGCCCGTGGCGGACCGCCTCGGGCATGTCCAGGCCGCCGCCGAGCAGGAAGACGTCGTCATTCGACAGCTGGCCGTGCAGTGGAGCGCCGAACTGCTGGCCTCGCCCGTCGGCCGCGACGACCCGCTCGCGCGCGTGCCCCGGACCCAGCAGGCCCTGGCCGAGTTGCTCATGCGCCTCAGTCACGACGGCAGCGCCGACGTCCAGCGCATGGCGATCCTCGCCCTGGGGCGCGTCCCGGGCGAGGCCACCTTCGAGCGGTTGCGTTCCCTGGTCCAGCAAGGCCGCGCGCCGGCCCGTGCCGCCGCCGTCCGCGCTCTCGCCCAGCAGGCACGCGCCGAGAAGACCGCACGACAGAAAGAGGTGGTCGCGGTCCTGCAGAAGGCGCTGGACGACCCGGCCCTGGAGGTTGTCGTCGAGGCGGCCGAGGACCTCGGTGCCCTCGGCGTCCCGGAGGCGGGGCCTGTCCTGGTCTGCCTGCTGCGCCACTCTTCGGATCACGTTCGCCAGGCGGCGGTTCACGCCCTCGAGCGCGTGGCCGACGCCTCGGTCCTGGACGAACTGCTCGCTGCCCTCGACGATCCTGTCGTGGCGGTGCGCTTTGGCCTGGTCGGCGCTGTGAGCCGGTCCGCGACCGGCGGGGCGCCTCTCGAGGACAAGCAGCAAGAGCGGCTGCTGGCACGGCTGCAGACGATCCTGCAAAAGGACGCCGACCCGGGCGTGCGCAGCCGCGCCGCGACAGTCCTCGGCGAGTGCGGTGACCCGTCGGTGCTGCCGTCGCTGTGGGAGCGCGTCGTGGCGGTCGAGGACAGTCGCGTTCAGGAGAAGGCCTGGGCCGCCTTCGTCGAGGTCCACGTGCGGGCGGAGAACCTCGATCTGCTGAAGGAGTGGAACGGCACGCTGGCCCGGGCGAACCAGAGGCAGCGGCGCGTGCTGCTGCTGAACGCGGCGTACCAGCGCTGGCAGCAGCATCCCGGCTCCGAGTCGCTGGTGGCGCCCGCAGCGGAGCTGCTGGCGGGGACGCAGCTCGAGCTGGGCAACTGGTCCGCGGCGGTCCCCTTGCTGCGTGTATTGCTGGCCCGCGCTGGAACCACGCTGGCGCGGGAACGTGTGCTGCAGTCGCTGCTGGTGGCCGCTGAGCAGGCTCTCCGCGAGGGAAACCGGGTGGCGGCGCGTGCCACCGTCGCGGAGGCACGCCTCTACCTGCCGCGCGACAGCAAGCTCGCCGCAGAATTCGACAACGTGGAGAAGCGATCCCAACAGGGAAATCCGAAATCCGAAATCGGGGCACCCGCGAGAGCGGGTCATCCGAAATAGGCAAGATTGTCTTCTTTCGGATTTCGGATTTCGTATTTCGGCTTTGGGTTTTCCTTGTGGTATCTTGCACGTCGTGGCGCGGGGCGGCCGGGAGAGGCCGCGCCTCCGCGCCGGGGAAACGAGATGTCCCATCCACAAGGAGAACCGACCATGCAACCGATGACGCGCCGACACCTCCTCCAGTGGGCCGGCGTCAGCGCCGCCACGCTGGTCCTGCCCGTGGGCTGTTCCGCGGGCGGGAAGGGCGAGGACGGCAAGAAGGGCGAGGACAAGCGCGGCGACACGTACCCCTTCACGCTGCCGAAGTTGCCCTACGCCGAAGATGCCCTCGAGCCGCACATCGACGCCGAGACGATGAAGACCCACCACGACAAGCACCACCTGGCCTACGTCAACGCCCTCAATGCCGCCCTCAAGGACCACGACGACCTGCACAAGAAGACGCTCGTCGAACTGATCCGCGGCCTGAACGACGTGCCCGAGAAGGTCCGGATGGCGGTCCGCAACCAGGGCGGCGGACACCTCAATCACTCGCTGTTCTGGATGATGATGGCCAAGGACGGGGGCGGCGACCCCAAGGGCGAACTCGCCAAGGCGATCGACACGGACCTCGGCGGCGTCGACAAGCTCAAGGACGCCGCCCTCAAGGCGGCCCTGGCTCGCTTCGGCAGCGGCTGGGTGTGGCTGGTCTTCAACAAGGGCAAGCTGGCGGTCCGCAGTTCGGCCAACCAGGACAACCCGCTGACCGAAGGCGACACGCCCCTGCTGGGCATCGACGTCTGGGAGCACGCCTACTACCTGAAGTACAAGAACCTGCGCGCCGACTACGTCAAGGCGTGGTGGAACGTGGTCAACTGGAACGACATCGCCGAACGCTACAACGCCGCCAAGAAGTCGTAGTCCCCTGTGGGGCAGGCATCTTGCCTGCCATCCTCGTAGCGGCGGGCGGCTAAGGGGCGTCCGCCTTCTCCGGAAAAGGCGGACGCCCCTTGCTTCTCCCGACGCGAGTGCTTGTCTCAGCAGCCGCAGCAGATGGGGGTGTTGTTCATCATCAGGCAGCAGGTGCAGCCCGCCTTGAGCATGGCGGCCATGCAGTCGCAGCACGACTGAATCATCGCGCAGCACTGGGCGTCGCCGCTGGTGCAGGTGATGCAGACGCCCTTGTCGGTCATCTCGCACTTGCACATGCCCATCGTCAGGTTGCAGCAGCAAACCACCATGCCGTTCATCATCAGGCAGCAGCTGCACATCCCACCCTGGAACATGGTGCAGAGGTTCTGGACCATGCTGCAGGCCATCTGGTCGTCGCAGCTGCAGGTGATCTTCAGCCCGCCCTGACACTTCTCCACCTTGCAGGTACAGCGCGGCACCATCATCCAGCTGGCGGGCGCCATGGCTGGCGAGGTGCCCATGCCCGGCATGCTTGGCATGCCCATGCCGGGCATGCCCATCCCTGTCCGTTCCATCATCATGCTCGTCATTGCGTCGCTCCCTTTCCAGACGCGACCGCTCCGTCCGACCCGCCCTCGTGCGGACGTCCGCTCGGTCAAGTTGGGGTGAGTATACGCACGACCGCGCACCTCCGGCAATCATTTTCTGCCGAGAGCCGCCCGATCTCCGTGGACTTTGTTAAGTCGACCAATTCGACCAAACAAGCGCACTTTTAAGATCACCTGATCTATAAACTTAACGGAGTCATACCGTCACGCCCTTCGGACGCAGAAACAGTGGTTGTAAATCATTAGTTCATCGATAATATTAGTGATATAGAAGGAGCAGCGGCTCCGGGCAACGATTACTTTGCAGGAACTCGTCATGTCTCGTCATCGCTTTCGTGGTTTGCTGGACGACCGGCCGATCCCGAGTCCTTCCTCGGCGATTCCCTCAGTGAGCGGCTTCATGGTGTGTCCACTGGCCATGACGCAAGGAATGATGGGACAGATGTCGATGTGGCAGCAAGCGTATCAGCTGGCATTCGAGCAGGCCCGCGCCGTTCTGCGGCCGTCGCCGCTCGACCGCTTCGTTGCCTCGTTGAACTGAACCCTCCCGCGTACCAGGCGCAGAGGCCCTGCTGTCCGTTTGGAGGCGGGGCCTTTTTGTTTTCCGTCCGGCTTCGTGCCTGCCATAGATCAGTGACGAAGTGATGATTTGATCGCGGCTAGGCTGGTGGCGCCAACAGGCATTTCCGTCCGTCACAGGCTTCCCAACCTCTCCAGGAAGCCGTGCGCAAGGATCACCAGGCAGGCATGATGATGGAAGCCGCGCCAGGAGCGGCCCTCGAAGTGGTCCAGTCCCAACTCTTCTTGCAGGAGCCGAGCGCCCTGTTCGACCGAGGCGCCCAACTCGGACGGCATCTCCCGCACGAAGTCCAGCCCGCGTTCGGTAACGCCGCGCGCGAAGTCGTCGCCGATGCCTTTGCTCGGGACAAGCGCGACGCCGCGGCCGGACACTCCAGCGGCGAGGGCCTGGTCGAGCAGTTCGAGGGCGAGAGTCGTCTTGTCGGCGGGCTTTCGGCGCGCGGCCGGCACACCGGCGACGTCGAGGCGATCGGTGTCCTGCAGCCAGCCGCGCGGCAGGTAGAGCCGCAGAGACAGGGGCACGAAGGACGACGGACTTGCGGCGTGCAGGGCGACGGCGAGTTGGCAGTTCGTCTTGTGGCCCAGGGCGCTGCTGAACTGACGCTGGACGCCGACCGAGTGCCGGCCCTGCTTGACGAAGGTCAGTTCGCTGACGACGAACACCCCATCAGCGGGCACCAGTTCACGTGCCGCCAACGTCAGGTAGCGATTCCAGATTTTTTGCTCATCCCAGGGACTCTGGTTGATGAAGTGCTGCAGCGCCTGGGCGATGTCCTTGACGCCCCACTGCGGCGGCAAGCTCAGGGTGCGTGCGAGGCTCTCAATGCTCTTGCGCTGTTCGGCGCGAAGCAGTCCCAGCAGGTAGACCGCGGCCCAGCGCGCCTGGTCGGCGCGGCGGAAGTCGCCACGGAATGCCGCGGTGAACTGCTCCAGCCTTTGCAACAACTCGGCGTCGGTGAGGGGCATGGTGGCGGTCCGGATCATGGCCCCGTTCCGTGGGAGGGGGGGCGGCCGAAACATCGGTATTCGTCATCACAGGCCCCTTTTCTCTCAGATGGCGTAGTCGGGCAGGAACACCCGGGCTCGCCGCGGCGATACGTAGGCGGTGTCGCCGACCTTCAGGCCCAGCCCCTGCCAGCGTTCCGGTGTCACCTCGACCTGCAGCGTCAGGTTGCCCTCCAGGGCCGCCAGGTGGACGCGGGCGACCGGGCCGGCCGGGTTGACGTGCAGCACCCGCGCCGGCAGGCTCGGCAAGCCGTTCGGTTCGCCGTCGATGTCCAGCTCGTGCGGCCGGACGTAGACGGCGGCGGCCCGTGGCTCACCGTGCAGGTTGTCAGGGCACGGCACCTCCAGACCGCCGAGAAAGAGTCGCCCGGCCTCGACGCGGCCGTGGAAGACGTTCACCCGGCCGAGGAAGTCCATGACGAAGGAGTTGGCTGGATTCTCGAACACTTCCAGCGGTGCCCCCGCCTGCTCGACACGGCCGCGATTGAGCAGTACCACACGGTCGGCCACCTCGAACGCTTCCTCCTGGTCATGCGTCACCAGCACTGTCGTCACGCCGACGCTGTGGTGTAGCCGCCGTAGCCACTGCCGCAGTTCCTGCCGCACCTGGGCATCGAGGGCGCCGAACGGCTCGTCAAGCAGCAGCACCTTCGGCTGGGCGGCGAGCGCCCGCGCCAGGGCGACGCGCTGGCGCTGCCCGCCTGACAGCTCCGACGGCCGGCGCGGTCCGAAGTCCTCCATGCGGATGAGGTGCAGCAACTCGCTCACGCGCTCGCGGACGCGCTCCTCCGGCCACGCCCGCACACGCAGGGCGAAGGCGACGTTCTCGAAAACGCTCAGGTGACGAAACAGCGCGTAGTGCTGGAACACGAAGCCGAGGTTGCGCTGCCGCGCCGGCAGATTTGTGACATTTTCCTCTCCGTAGTGTATGCTTCCCTCGTCGGGCACCTCCAGCCCGGCGATGACGCGCAGCAGCGTCGTCTTGCCCGAGCCCGACGGCCCCAGCAGGGCGACCAATCCGCCTGCCGGCACCTCCAGGGTGACGCCATCGAGCGCGACGGACGCCCCGAACCGCTTGCTGACGTCCCTGATTGTGATGCTCATGCTGCCTCGTCCTTTCGCTCTTTGCTCCTCTCTCCCCTCGGAGCAGAGGGATCGGGGGTGAGGAGAGAAGAAGCCTCCGCCCGCTCCAGCCATGCCTTCGCCCCCAGCGTTACCAGGGCCAACGACGTTAGCACCGAAGCGACGGCGAAAGCGGCGGGCGTCCGGTACTCCTGCAGCAGCTTCTCGACGCGCAGCGGCAGCGTGTCCGTCTTGCCGGTAATGCGGCCAGAGACGACGTGGACAGCGCCGAACTCGCCGGCCGCTCGGGCGGTGCAGAGGAGGACGCCATACAGGACGCCCCACTTGATGTTCGGCAGCGTCACACGCCAGAACATTTGCCAACCGCTGGCGCCAAGCGTCAGGGCGGCCAGTTCCTCCTCGGGACCGTCCGCTTCGAGCACGGGGATCAGCTCGCGCGCCACGAACGGCAGCGTCACGAAGCAGGTGACCAGGATGATGCCCGGCGTCGCGAAGAGCACCTTGATGCCGTGAGCGTACAGCCAGGGGCCGAAGATCCCCTGCCGCGGCCCGAACAACAGCACGAAGACCAGCCCCGCGACGACCGGGGAAACCGAGAACGGCAGGTCGATCAGCGTGACCAGGAGCGACCGGCCCGGGAAGCGGAATCTCGCCACGGCCCAGGCGACCGCCACGCCGAAAACGAGGTTCAATCCGACGGCGATCGGCACGACGGTCAGGGTCAGGGCCAGCGCGTGCCGCGTGGCGGGGTCGCGAACGAGGTTATTCCAGTAAACGGCCGGTCCGTCCGCCAGCGCCTCCCAGAAGACGTGGACGACCGGCACGACCACGAGGACGCCAAGGACGGCGACGGCGGCGAGGGTCAGGCCCCAGCGGACAACGGCGGGGTCCTGCCGGGCGGAGGTCGGGGCCCGGGTACGCCGTTCCGTCGGCGCGGAGCGAGCGGGGCGGGCGGGGACCGCTGCGGGAGGCAACTCGGCCGGGGGTGCGTCAAGCTGCATACTTCTTGCTCCAGCGTTCCAGCAGGTTGATAGCCGCCAGCAGGACGAACGAAATCCCCAGCAGCACGACGGCCAGGGCGGTCGCCTCGGCGTAGGCGTACTCTTCGAGCCGGGCGTAGATCAGCATCGGTGCAATCTCCGTCTCTTCCGGCAAGTTGCCCGCCACGAAGATCACGGAGCCGTACTCGCCCAGGGCGCGGGCGAACGAAAGGGCGAAGCCCGTCAGGATGGCCGGCACCAGGGGCGGCAGCAGTACCCGCGTGAACGTTTGCCAGCGCGAGGCGCCGAGTATGGCCGCGGCCTCCTCCAGCTCCGGCTCGAGGGCCTCCAGTACCGGCTGCACCGTCCGCACCACGAAGGGGAAGCCGGTGAAGGTCAGCACCAGCACGATCGCCAGCGGCGAATGGTAGGTCTCAATGCCGAGCGGGACAAGGTAGCGCCCCAGCCATCCCGACGGCACGTACAGGCTGGAGTAGACCAGCCCCGCGACGGCGGTCGGCAGGGCGAACGGCAGGTCGACAAGGGCGTCGAATAACCGGCGCAGCGGGAACTCGTAGCGGACCAGCACCCAGGCGACGAGGAAGCCAAGGACGGCGTCGAGGAGCGCCGCGGCGAGCGAGGCGCCGAGGGTGAGGCGGTACGCCGCCAGCGCCCGCGGCGTCGATACCGCGTCCCAGAACTCTGCCGGGCTGAGCGACGTCGCCTTCAGGACGCAGGCGGACAACGGCAGCAGCACCAGCAGGCTCAGGTAGAACAGGCTGTAGCCGAGTGTGAGCGAGAAGCCCGGCAGCACCCGACGGCTCACCGGCCGCATGGATCGACTCCCTCTGCAAGGCGAGCGGTCCAGCGCTTCTTCTGAATCTGGTCGAAAACCCCGCCCTCGGCGAAGAAGCGGTCCTGCGCGTCGTTCCAGTCACGCGCAATCACATCGATCGAAAACAGGTCGAGCTTCGGAAAGCGCTCGGCGTACTTCTTGAAGACGGTTTCTGAGATGGGCCGGTAGTGATGACGAGCGAGCACTTCCTGGGCCTCGTCGGTGTAGACGAAGCGCAGGTACGCCTCGGCAACCTCACGCGTGCCCTTGCGGTCGACGTTGCCGTCGACGACGGCGACAAACGGCTCAGCGCGGATGCTGACCGGCGGATAGACGATCTCCAATTCGCCCTTTGCCTCCGCGACTTCGAGATGCGCCTCGTTCTCCCAGGTGAGGTGGACGTCGCCGAGCTTCTGGCGGGCGAAGGTGATGGTCGAGCCGCGCGCCCCCGTGTCGAGCTTGGGCACGTTGCGATAGAGTTTCGTGACGAACGCACGAGCGTCATTCTGGGAACCGCCGCGGCGGAGCACGCTGCCCCAAGCGGCAAGGAAACTCAGTTTGCCGTTGCCCGATGTCTTCGGGTTGGGAGTGATAACGCCGATCCCGGGGCGGGCCAGGTCGGCCCAGTCACGGACCTTCTCGGGGTTACCCTTGCGGACGACGAAGACGATGGTCGAGTAATACGGCAACGAATGGTTGGGCAGGCGCTTCTGCCAGTCGTCGGCAAGCAGACCGTGGCGGCGCAGGGCATCGGTGTCGGAGCCCAGCGCCAGCGTGACGACGTCGGCCTCCAGCCCATCGATGACGGCGCGGGCCTGGGCGCCCGAGCCGCCGTGCGACTGATTGATCGTGAGGTCCTGGCCGGTCTCACGTTTGTGTTTCGCGATGAACAGCTCGTTCAAGTCCTGCCATAACTCACGCGTGGGGTCGTAGGAGACGTTGAGCAGCTCGACACCAGGCGTCGCCCAGGGGCGAACGGCAAACAGCCACGAGCCCAGCGCCAGCACGCCGATGGCGGTCAGAACGAGCGGACTCTTCCAGCGCATGTTGAACCTCTTGGGAGGGAATGAATAGCTCCCATCGGCGCGCCACAGTTAGCGACGGGCGCGCCGTCGAATGTCGGAACCGGGAACACGGGCGAGGGTCAGGGAATGGGCGGTCCCTCCGCGCAGCACGGCGCCTGCCGTCAAGCGAAGGACGCATCACGCGGGGGGACCGCCGTGGTTCAACAGCGGCAACAACAGCAACAACGGGAGAGGCGGACGGGGCAGGAGAAAGTAACGGGTCGGCCGGGACGGCTCAAGAACGGCCGGTCCGGAAGACGCAGCGGTTCGCGGAGGACTCGGTGCATCGGTGCGACTCCTGCTTTTTCCAGCGAACACATGCCCAAGGTACTGCCCCAACGCGGGCAGGACGCGGGGCGCGAGGCCCCGAGCCTTGCCACGTTACGGAGGTCGTCCGGAGAATGTCATCCGGACGGTATCACTCCTCATGCAAACCGGCCAGCCCTCACCTGGAAGACCGAACAGTTATCACGGGTAATGATCTCCATGTTAATCAACTTAGTGATAGATACACGCACCCGGGATCTTTGTCAAGAGGAAAAAGCAAGGGATTTTGCACTTTGGGGAGGCCAGGGAGGAAAACGCGGCGCGAAGCCAGGGGGAGCAGCCTCTTGACGCCCGGCGGTCGGGCAGAGAACATCGAGCATTGTCCGAATGAGGGCGGGTGACCCCGAGGAAGCGGTGTGTGTATTGGGTGGCTTTGCAACGCAATTCGGAAAACGGTAAGCTGGCGAGGTTAGGCAGCTGCCCACCTTCACTATCTTGCCATGTTGGGCAATTGCGTTGCAAAGGCCGTATTGGGTGCGCCGCGCAATGCAATCCATTCAGAGCCAACGTGACTTACAACCGGGGTTCGTTGGAGGGGATTCCGCGGCGGGGTTCCCCTTGTTAGAACCATACCGAAATGCCAACCGAGGCAGAAATGATAATCGGCCGACTGACGTTTGCCATCACGGCCCTCGGTCTCGTGATGTTTCTTCTGACGGGCACGCTCCGGGCCGATTCACCCGTTGGCTTGAAAGTGCCCGTGCTGCTTGACACCGACATCGGCGGCGACATCGACGACGCCCTCGCCCTGGCGCTGGCCCTGTCGAGCCCCGAGATCGACTTGCACGGGATCACCACCGTCGACGGCGATGCCCACACGCGAGCGCTCCTCGTCTGTCGCTTGCTGCATGCCATTGACAGGGCCAACATCCCCGTCGCCTCGGGGGCGCCACTGCGCGACCCGCCCGACTACCGCGGCCAGATGCAGTACGGTCTGCGCCCCGCCTTCCGCAAGCGACCCGTCAAGGAAGCTGCCGTCGAGTTCCTCTACGCGCGCCTCAAGGCGAACCCGGGCGAGCTGACCCTCTGCGCCATCGGCCCGCTCACCAATGTCGCCGAACTGCTGACCAAACACCCCGACTGCAAGCCGTGGATCAAGCGCATCGTCTTGATGGGCGGGTCGGTCCGCGTCGGCTATAACGGCAGGCCGCCCGCCGAGCCGGAGTGGAACATCAAGAGCGACATCAAGGCGTCGCGCACTGTCTTCGCCAGCGGCGTCCCGCTCGTTGTTGCGCCGCTCGATGCCACCACCGAAGTCAAGCTCGAGGGCAAAGAGCGCGAGGCCGTCTTCGGCACCGGCCAGCCGCTCCCCAACCAGCTTCGCGCGCTCTATCAACTCTGGGATCAGCCGGCACCGACGCTGTTCGACCCCGTCGCCATCGCCCTCTGCATCGACGAGCGTTTCTGCAAAATGGAGGACCTGCACCTCGAAGTCGATGACAACGGGCTGACGCGCGCCGGCAAGGGGATGCCGAATGCCCATGTCGCCACCTCGATCCGGCGCGAGGACTTCTTGAAGTGGTTCGTCGGGCGGATCGCGCCTGGGAAGCCGATCGCTCCCGTTGCGCTAAAGGCCACCAACCCATCGGCGCCGGTCGAGCGCGGCATGATGCCGAACCGCGTCCACGTCCTCGAGAACTACGAAACGGATATCGAAAGGCGCTGGTGGCTGTCTGGTCAGCTCGAAACGAAGAACGTCCCGCCGGGCAGCAAACGAGCCTGCCGCGGTGTGCTGACCAATGACTTCGATGACCTCCAGGGCGATCCCAAGGGAATGTACACCGCCGTCATCTTCAACCCCGTGCCCGGCCCACCGATGGGGAAGAATACGCGCCTCAACTTCCGCTGCTGGCTCAAGGGAAGCGACCGTCTGCGCATCCAAATCTACAGTCTGACCAACGGCTATCACCGCCATCTCACGCTGACGAAGCTGCCGCAAGCGAAGTGGCAGTCCCTTACCGTCGACATGACGAGGTGCCGCCGGCCAGACGGAGGGGGCGGTCCGCTGTCGGAGAACGAGCGCATCGACGATATCCAGTTCTACACTGATGCCGAGGCCGAGTTGATCATCGACGACATCATCCTGTACGACGCGGCGCTGCCGGGCGAGAAGCGGCCGTTCCCGGAGGGGCCAATCTTCACCGGCTGGTTCGACACGGGACGGCAGGGGAAGGAGTGGCCCGGCGACTTCGACATCGTCGCCCACAAGCCGCCGCGGAGGTGGAAGGCCGCTCGCTCGATTCTCGACTCGACGTCAGACAGGCCGTGGATTCGTCTTGGCCTGCGCGGCGAGCGTCCGCTCAACGAGACGACACGGCTGCGCTTCCGCTACCACTTGACCGGGGCCAGCGCCATGACGGTGTCCCTCGGCGGCCGGGAAAATCCCTTGTCGGACTTGAAGAAGGGCGAATGGGCAGAAAAGACCGTCGAGTTCGCCGTCGGCAAGGGCCGGCGTGCGAGCGAGGTTCGCTTCTTGCTGCCGAAAGGGGCCGAGCTGTTCCTGGACGACGTCCTCCTGTATTGACGTCGCCAGCGCGGGGTTGTAGGACGGATTTTTAATCCGTCCGTGCATGAAGTCGGGACGGTTTGAAAAACCGTCCTACAACCCCCCTTGCCTGGTGCAGTCAACGCTGGTCGCCTACCACCAGGGTCAGGGACTGCGGGACTATTTCGAGCGACGCCGGCAGCCAGCCGGCCGGGTCGCCATCGATTTGCAGTGGGGCGCGCCGGTCCGACGACAGGCGCACGCTCCGCACCGAGCGGTGCTGGAAGTCGGGCAAGCGGTGCTGCTGGCCGGAGAGGATGGCGAGCAGGTAGCGCGCCAGGTGGATCAGTCCGGGTCGCTCGAAGACGTACAGGTCGAGCTGGCCATCAGCAGGGTCGGCCCCGCGCGCCACCGGCAGTCCCAGCGCATACTGCGGGATGTTGAACACGAACGCCATCGCGCCGCGCAGGCGCTCACCCGTCTCCTCCACCTCCGCCTCGATCATCGGATAGGAATACGAGCCCATCGCTTGCAGGATCGGCAGGGCGTAACTCAGCTTGTTGATGTGCCCGCGCCGCCGCTCGTGGACGCGATGCACCACCTCGGCGTCGAAGCCGACGCCGGCCATCAGGCAGAACAGGCGGCCGTTAACGCGCGCCAGGTCGGTGCGGCGCAGCCGCCCCGCCGCGACAACGTCGGCAGTCTTCCGCGCCGACCGCTTCAGGCGGCAGAAGCGGGCCACGAGGTTCTCGTTCCCCAGCGGCAGGATCGTCACCGGCAGCCCGGGTGCGCGGTTGAGCACCTCGAGCAGCGTGCCATCACCACCCGCCGCCACGACGCAGCGCAACTCTTCCGCGGCGCCTCGGACCAATTCGGTCAACTCCTCGCGCTGCCAGCACAGGTGTGGGGCAAAGCCGTGACCACGCAGCGCTCCGACCAGGGCCTCGACGAGGCGGTGTGACTTGCCCGTCCCGGCGTGCGGGTTGGCGAGGATCGCCACGCGCGTCTTGTGCGGGGGCAGCGCTTCCGGAGGCGAAGACGTTCGATCGGCGGTCATTGTACACCACTCCGCCCTCATGGTAACGCTGCCCGATCCGAACTGCAACGCAGCGGCGCTGGCCACCCCCGTGTCGAGGAGAAGCGTGCTCAAACATTCCGCAGCGCTGCCATGCCTTCATGCAACCGACCGGGACAGCGAGCCGGAATCCGAAGAGGCACCGATCGACGTAACTCCTTGTCGCTTCTTGTCTTCTTCACGCTCCGCGGGAGCACTTTCTTCCGGCACATCAGTTGCGTTTCCTTCTTCCGCCATTTTTTGCCACTCTCTTCCCGGGCCCATCCCCTGGGCTCGGTGGCTATTGCAGGAGCGACGATGTTGAAGCGCGTACTCCCGTTCGTGCTGGCGGTGGGTTTCTTGGCCGTCGTCCCAGGAATTCTCTTTGCCGACGCGCCCGTGGGCGAGGCGCCGAAGACCGACACGCCGGCAGAGACTAAGCTCGATAGCGGCGATACGGCGTGGATGCTCGTGGCGACTGGCCTGGTGATGCTGATGGTCCCGGGGTTGGCGCTGTTCTACGGCGGCATGGCCCGCCGCAAGAACGTCCTGGGCACGATGATGCAGAGTATGGTTGCGCTCGCCGTTGTTGGCTTGCAGTGGGTCCTGTTCGGCTATGCCATCGCCTTTGGCAAGTCACAGGGGGGATGGTTTGGCTGGGACCCCGACCTGCTCGGCTTGCAGGGCGTCGAGCCGAACCAGCTCTTTGCCAAAACAAATATCCCCATCTTTGTCCACTGCATGTATCAGGGGATGTTTGCGATCATCACGCCGGCCCTGATCAGCGGTGCTCTCGCCGAGCGCATCCGCTTCGGGCCGTATTGCCTGTTCCTTCTCCTGTGGAGTACCTTTGTCTACGCCCCCCTGGCGCACTGGGTCTGGGCAATCGACAGCGATGGCAACCCGGCCGGCTGGCTGGGCAAGATGGGTGCCCTCGACTTCGCGGGTGGTACTGTGGTCCATATCGCGGCCGGCGTCTCCGGTCTGGCGGCGATCCTCCTGCTGCGCAAAAGGATTGGCTATCCCGAGCACGCCATGCACCCCAACAGCGTCGTGCTGACGCTGCTGGGCGGCGGGCTGCTGTGGTTCGGCTGGTTCGGCTTCAACGGTGGCAGTGCCCTGGGGAGCGGCGCCCAGGCTGGCTCGGCGCTGACGGTGTCGCAGGTGGCGGCGGCGGCCGCGGCCCTGACGTGGATGCTGGTCGAGTGGCTGCATCGCGGGAAACCGACTGCCCTCGGCTTCGCCACGGGCTTGGTGGCTGGCCTGGTCGGCATCACGCCCGCCTCGGGCTTCGTGCGGCCGCTGGCAGCTATCGCCGTTGGCGCCATCGCTGCCCTGTGCTGCTACGCAGCGGTTGCCCTCAAGCCGCGCCTGAAATACGACGACTCCCTCGACGCCTTCGGCGTTCACGGCATCGGCGGGATGGTGGGTGCCCTGCTGACCGGCCTCTTCGTCGTTAAGGGATCCTTGTACGAGAAGGCCTTCGGGAGCAAGTTGCCCCCGGTTGACGTGTTCGGCAGTGAGGCGCCGCGCGTCGTGGCCCAGGTGATCGCTGTCCTGGCTGCCGGCGTTTTCGCCTTCCTTGTGTCGGTGGTTTTGGTCAAAATCATCGATGCGACCTGTGGCTTCTGCCTCGATGCACAGGCCGAGAACGAGGGCCTCGACCGGACCGCTCACGGCGAAGTTGGCTTCGACCTCGGGCCGACGCTGGACGCCGCCCCCGCCGCCCCGGCGACGGAGCCGCGGCCGGCGCTGGTGCCGCCCGCCGGGCAGAAGCGTTTCACCGCGATCGTCGAGGCCGGCAGCAACGGCGACCTGCTTCATGCCTGGTCGGATCTGTGCCAGGTCGGCGCGGCCCCGCCCAGCGACGAGTTCCGGGCCGTCTATCCGTTCCTGACGACGGTGCAGGGCAATCGCTTCCGCTTCCGAGGCGGCGACCCCGAGTCGATCCGTGACAGCCTGCAGCGTCTCTTCGAGAAGCGCATGAACAAGCCGGTCCGCGTCCGCGTGGAGAAGTAACAGGATTTTCTCGGATGAAACTGATCGTTGCAATCATTCGCGCCGAAAAGTTGGAGGCGGTGCAGGCCGCGCTGAACGAGCGCGACGTGTACCTGATGACGGTCAGCGACGTGCGCGGCTGCGGCCGGCAGCGCGGTTACACTGAGTTGTATCGCGGCACCGAGTATCAGGTGCGCCTGCTGCCCAAGTTGAAACTGGAGATCGCCGTCAACGACGCGTTCGTCGAGGCGACGGTCGAGGCCATCGTGCATTCCGCCCGCACCGCCGAGACGGGCCAGATTGGCGATGGCAAGATCTTCATCCTGCCGCTGGAGGACTGCATCCGCATCCGCACCGGCGAACGCGGCGGCGAGGCCATCGGTCCGTAACCACGTCCCTCTCCCCTTGGCCCCTCCGCGGCGAAAGTCCCCGAAGCCGCAAGCGACAACAGACACGTCACACCTTCTCGGGCAGGACGAACGGGGCCCGGTAGGTACGCCCGAGCAGGCGGTTCGCTTCCGCGTCGTCAACGATCGTTTCCGTCTTTGCGTCGAAGCGCAGCGCCCGGCCGGTACGAACGGCGATATTGCCCAGGTGGCACAACCGCGTGCTCTTGTGTGCCTCCTCGACGTCAGCATTGGGGCGCTTGCCCTCGCGGATCGAATCGAGGAAGTTCTGCAAGTGCGGCCGTTCGAGGTCGCCGGCCTTGTCCGAGCCCTGCACGCCATCGACGACGTGCCAGCCCTTCTTGTCGAACAGGAGCGTGCCCTTCTCGCCGTACAGGGTCACGCCCCACGGCTCGCCCTCGACGCCGGTCTTCGACCAGATGCGGTGCTCCCAGATCACGGTGCAGCCAGGGAAATCGAAGGTCGCAATCTGCGTGTCGGGCGTCTGCTGGTCGTCGTCGTAGAAGAACTTGCCGCCTGCCCCGGTGATGCGCAGCGGAGCGTCGAGGTCCAGCAGCATGCGGACGGCGTCGAGGGCATGGATGCCGTTGTTGCCCAGTTCGCCGGTGCCGTAGTCCCAGTTCCAGTGCCAGTTGTAATGGAAGCGATTCGGGTTGAACGGCCGCTGCGGCGCCGGCCCCAGCCACAGCGAGTAGTTGACGCCGGCCGGCACGGGACCGTCCTTCTTGTGACCGATGCTCGGACGGGGCGCGGCGATCCAGGTACGGACGAACGGCACCTTGCCGAG
>JACOUH010000262.1 GCA_016177925.1 Planctomycetota bacterium
CTGGCGAAAGCGATCCACCAGCGAGCGGCGCGGCGTCAGCCCGCCGGTAGCTACCGGCGGGCTGACGCCGCGCCGCTCGCTGGTGGATCGCTTTCGCCAGCCAGCCACGGGAAAGGTCGCGTCTCGGCGAGAGGTTTCGCGAGCGCAGGTAGCAGGCAAAGATCAGGCGCAGCAGCAGGGAGGCGGCCTCGTCGCAGCGCTCGTCCGCGGCGAGGGGACCCCGGAAAGCGCGTGCCAGGCGGTCGCGCTCGGCGCGGTAGTGCTCGGCAAACGACAGGGAAGCCCGGCAGGACAGGGAGCGGGCGTCGGCGCGGTGCATGGTCAGGCCTGTTGCAACTCGGGCTCGAACCCACCGGGGTCGGGGACGGGACAAAGGGCCTCCCGCTCGTACGGCGCCACCACCCGGGCCATGAAGACGAAGTGACAGAGGCTGGCCGCCATCACGAACAAATGATATAGCTCATGGAAGCCAAAGATGCCCGGCCACAGGGTCGGCCAGTGCAGCACATTCAGGACGGCGCTGCCGCTGTAGATCAGCCCGCCGAGCCAGAGCAGGCATAGGGCGCGATGCGACAACCGCTGCGCCAACTCGACGTAGCAGAGCAGCGATACCCAGCCCATCAGGATGTACAGGCCCGTCGACACCTCGTCCGGCAGCGGCACGGCGCAGGCGCGCAGGGCGATGCCGAGGCCTCCCATCAGCCAGATCAACGACAGCATCGACCAGCGCCGCCAGGCATCGAGCACAACCAGGACGACCGGCGTGTAGGTGCCCGCGATCAGCAGGTAGATGCCGATGTAATCCAGGCGCATGCACAGCGGCACGCTCGACCGCGGGACGGAGTGGTAGAGCCAGCTGCCGGCGAAGCACAGCGCCAGACTCAGGCCGAAAACCGCAAAGCCGATCTGCTTGAGGAGGTCGCGGCCGGCCCGCAGCGACAAGAGCAGCGTGGCCGGCAGGCAGAAGAGCCCCCAGGCACCGTGCGTCCAGGCGCTGACCGGCTCGCGGACGTGAAGCCAATCCATGCCGACTCTTTCTCCCGCCCAGGGCGGGATGAGGAAGGTAGTCATCTCGCTCCGCGAGATGCCGCGAAAATCATCTCGCTCCGCGAGATGACTACGGACGGGGACGCGCCGCGTTCCCTCTCTGTATTCTTTGAAGCATCGCCCGCCGGAGTCAACGGCACTTGGCATCCGGTGTACGCGTCGGGCCCGTCCGTCACGCACGCCGTCTTGGCGGCCGAGATGCGGTCGACAGGTGTTCCCTGCCTTCCGCCGCGGCGGCGCATAGACTCACCGCATCAGTTTCTTGCGCAGGAGACGACCCATGCAGGCGAACCTCGACTGGCTGAACAAGAACCACGCCACCCTCGTCAAGGACCTGGCCGACCTGGTGGCCGTCCGCAGTGTCAGTACCGACGGCGAGCACCAGAAGGAAGTCGAACAGTCCGCCGAACTGACGCGCGAGCAGATGCGCCACGCCGGATTGCAGAAGACCGAGATCCTCCGCTGCAATGGCTCCAACCCCTACGCCTATGGCGAGTGGCTCGACGCTCCCGGCAAGCCGACTGTCTTCCTGTACGCTCATCACGACGTGCAGCCGGTCCACCAGGCCGACGTCGACGCGGGCCGCTGGCACTCCGACCCGTGGAAGCTGACGGCCCGCGATGGCCGGCTCTTCGCCCGCGGCTCCGCCGACGACAAGGCCGCCATCACCGCCCAGCTCGGCGCCATCGCCTCGTTCCTGCAGACGCGCGGCAGTCTGCCCGTCAACGTCAAGATGCTGGTCGAGGGCGAGGAGGAGGTCGGCTCCAGCAACCTGATGGGTTTCTTCCAGCAGTATCGCGACAAGATCAAGTCCGACGTCATCGTCGTCTGCGACACCGAGAACATCGAGGTCGGCCTGCCGAGCATCACCTACTCGCTGCGCGGCATCGTGACGCTGAAGGTCGAGGTCGAGAGCGCCACCAAGCCGGTCCACAGCGGCATGGCCGGCGGCGTCCTCGCTGACGCGGCGTTGGCGCTGAACGTCATCCTGGCGAAGCTGTACTGGGACAACGGCCCGCTGCCGATTCCGCACTATTACGACAGCGTCCGCCCGCTGACCGCCAAGGAGAAGAAGACGTTCCGCTCCCTGCCGGGCAGCGAGGAAAAGTGGCGCGAGGACTTGGGCATCCTACCAGGCGTGCGCTTCGCCACCGAGAAGCGAGGCCACCCGTACGACCAGACCTGGCGCAAGCCGGCGGTGACGATCATTGCCCAGGAAGCGTCATCGATCAAGGGAGCGTCCAACCAGGTGCTGCCACGGGCGCAGGCACTGGTCAGTTGCCGCATCGTGCCCAACCAGGACCCGCAGCAGGTCTTCGACCAGGTGCGCGACTACCTGGGCGCCGACCCGCCGTGGGGCGTTAAGGTGAAGATCGAGCCGCACGGCAGTTTCGTGAAGTGGTGGATGACCGACCCGAATGGGCCGGCGTTCGAGGCAGCGCGAGCGGCGATGAAGGCAAGTTTCGGCCGCGACGCGGTGGCGATTGGCTGCGGCGGATCGATCGGCTTCGTCGGCCCGCTCGCCGACCTGCTCGGCGGCGCCCCGGCGCTGCTCTTGGGCATCGAGGACCCGCAGAGCAACGCCCACGCTCCCGACGAGAGCCTGCACGAGGGCGACTGGCGCAAGCTGATGGCGTCGCTGTCGCACCTGTTCGAGAACCTCGGGAACCTCCCCGCCGGCAAGGTGAAATGACACGAGCCCGAAGTGTGATCGGCCGACCCGAAACACAAGCAAGAGATTGGCCTGTTCCCCCTGCCTATGTGGCGGAGTGCGAGAACCGGAAGGATAAGCGGATGACGGCGACGGGTTCCCGTCATCCCCCCGCACGATCTCCCGAAGAAGAGGCCGGTCAGCAAAGCGGCTCGCCTTGCAGAGCAGGCAAGCCGCACCGCGAGGAGTGAAATTAAGAGGTCATTCAAATGCGGAATACACTGATCGGCCGTCACATTCGTCGTGGCAACCGTATTCTCTTTGCTTTCGGCCTCGTTTGCTGGATGCTCGGGCTACTGATCGTCCTCCTCACCCGGCGCTATCTCCACAACGTACTCTTTGGTCCCTTTCCGATCGACTCGCGAACCCTTCTCGAAATGAGGGATCCGGATGAGCGCTTTGAATACTTCGTGACCGTGCGAGGCGACCGGGTGAATAGAACGGGATTCGCTCGCTCCTCCGCGGGAAGCAATGAGCCATTCTCTGAGTACGTCTACCTCTCAATCTTAGATAAAAACCTTCTCCTTCATCGCTCCACCGGACACCAGGGGAGCGAGCATTCTGGGACGCTTCAGCAACCATCGGCTTATGAGCGGAACACGATCCGACCCAAGCTCGAAACGGAAGTCCCTGCCCTGCGAGGGAAGTGGCTGCCGTTTACGATGGACGCGACGTCGCGGTTCCGTTTCGGCGGTTATCTGCTTGTGGTGGCTCCTCTCTCCCTGCTTGGGGTGACTGGGCTGTGGCTCCTGTCAAAGGCAACCGCCCGAAGTTTGCGTCCAGAGAAATCTCCCCCTGGCCTTGCCCTGTCCCGGCTGGGGAATCCGGAAGAGGTAGCATCCGCGATCGACATCGAAGCCGAACGAGCGGTCCAGGTTGCGGGGTCACATCTGTCCGCCTCCTGGCTTTGGCGCCTGGAGGAGACTAGCGTGAGTGTCTTTCGCCTTGACGAGATCGTCTGGGTCTACAAGACCGTCCTGCACACGGGATTGATCTCTACGCCCTCTTACAAAGTATTTGATCGGCACGGAGTCTCGATGCAGGTGACGTTCGCGGAGCCCGAAGTTGATCGCTTCATCTACGAGATTAGCAGTCGTGTGCCGTGGGTCATCACCGAGTACACCCCACACCTTGACGCCCTCTGGCACCGGAACCGTCAAGCTTTCCTCGAACTCGTAGACCAAAGACGACAGCAAGCCCACAAAGGACCTGAAAACCTCGGGAAGGAGTGACCGGTCACCCTCCTTGAAATAACCGGCCAGCATCCCCTCGGAGCTGCCGTCGAACGACTTTTCGACCTCGTCCTCCGGCTCGACTTCCTCGACCCAACCGGAGTCCCGCCGCCAAATGAGGAGTGCCGGCACCCCGCCGAAGGCAATCACCCCGACAACTCCAACCCAGAGAGGACGCGATGGAATGGCATCGACATGTTGGCCTTCCTCTCGGTCCTCGGCGAGATCGGTCTCGTCAGGCCGACGACGGTGCCGCCCCACGCGATGCGCCGAGCAGGCTCTGCGTGAGGACGCCGCCCGCAACGAGCAATTCCGTCAGCGCCTCCTCAACATGAGGATCGCGCACGACCAACGTCTCGCCGGCCCCGTCCTCCTCGGCGGCGAAGACGGCCGCTTTGCGCAACAGTTCGCGAATGAAAGCGCCGCTGACCCCTTCCGTGCGCCGTACCAACTCCTCGAAGTCGGACAGCTCCAGCCGCAACCCCCGGGCGTAGAGCTGGAGCAGCCGGCGCCGGCAGTCGGCGTCGGGCAGCGGCACCTCGATCGCCTGGTCGATCCGTCCCGGCCGCGACGCCAGGGCCGGTTCGAGAATGTCGGGCCGGTTGGTGGTCAGCACGAAGAGGATGTCGACGTCGTCGGCCAGCCCGTCCATCTGATTGAGCAGCTCGAACAGCAAGGCGTTGGCGCCGATCGTCTGGTGCTCGCGCTCCGTGCCGATCAGGTCGACGTCTTCGAGGATCACGGTCGCCGGCTCCAGGACGCGAGCCAGACGGCAGGCGTGCTCAATGACGCGCATGCCGGCACCAGTCAGCAGCAGGACCGTCCGCCCCGGCATCTGCGCCGCCAGGTACATCGCGGACAACGTCTTGCCCGTCCCGGGTGGGCCGTGCAGTAGGATGCCGCGTTTGAGATGCCGCCCGGCAGCGCGTAGCCGCTCGGCATGGCGGCTGAAACTGAGGGTGTGCCGCTCGATCCGGCGAAGCAGCGCCTCGGGCAGGATGATCTCATCGCGACCGATCGACGGCAGGCAGTGGAACTTGAGCGTGGTGTCGCCGTGACACCCCTCCTCCAGCGAGAGCACGTGTCCCCGGTGCGCCTTGGCGTACCGCGTCAGCCGGGTAAGTCGGCGCAGGAACCGCTCCGCGACCTCGCGCGAACCGGCCATCACGGAGGTGGTGATCTGCGGAGGATACGAGTGCAGTACCCTGGTCAGCAGGAGCACGATCGGCTCGCCCTGCTCGTGGAAGAACCAGGCCCCATGCTTGACGCAGGCCAGCTGTTGTTCGTTGGGGAGGGCCTCGTCGGCGTACTCGACCGGGCCCTCGTCGAAGGATTTCGCCGTCGCTGCGCGGGACAGCCTGGCAAGGGTCGCGGTCCGGTAGTCGTCCGCCAGCACGATGCCGACCAACTCCGCGTTCCGTCCCGGTTCCTCGATCAGCTCCAAAATGGCAAGGTGGAGGTTGGGCCTCTCATAGACGTCGAAATGCTGTTCCACGACCGGCAACTCGGCGGGTTCGGTGCCGAAGTGAGTGCGGAGTCGTTTCAGCAGGCTCGGCTCTCTCTTGACTCGCTTCTTTCGCTTCTGCGCCATCGCCAATCCCCCTTGTCCGCATCATCCGCAGTCCACGTCGAGCAGCAGCACAGACCGTTCAGGGCGTGAGCGCAGACGAACGCATCCGGCGGGCTCACTCGCCCGCGCTGTCGGGCGGGTTGAAGATTCGCTCCTTGGCCTTCTCAAAGCGGTTCTTGTACTCATCCGGAACGGCCACGATCACCACCCGCATCGACTTGAGAAGGACCGGCGCCACCTTCGACTCCCCCAGCGCGCCGTCGGCGTCGGGATCGTACAGGGCAACGCCCATCAGGATCGCCCCCGCCAGGAGTCCTGCCTTGAGGATGCCGACGCCGGCCCCGAGCAGGCGGTCCATCGGCTTGAGCTTGGCGGCGTGGAGCATCCGTTCCAGGACGTAGGTGAGGACCATGCAGACCGCGTAGACCGCCAGGAACGTGACGAGATAAGCCAGCAGCCAGGGGACGACTGGCGAATCGGCGCGGATGATCTGCAACAGCCAGCCAGCAACAACGCCGTGGTAGCGAATGCAGGCGTACACAGCGAGAACGAAGGTGACAATCCGGGCGACCTGCCACAGCAGCCCGCTCCGCGCCCCCAAGAACGCCCCAATCCCCAGGACCAGCAGGAGGACAAAATCGAGCCAGTACATGTCTCTTCTTCCCCCGTCTACCGGGACAGCGGGACGCAGACGATTTCCTCGTCGTCGCGGACGAAGATACAGCCGCCGGCATAAGCGGGGTGACTCCAGCTGTCCCGGTCCAGGCTGCGGGTGCGGCTAACCTCTTCATACTTCTGGGGCAACAGCCGTGCCAAGATCAGTTCGCTCCGCTCGTTGAAGATCAGCGCCCGCTCGCCGGCCCACACCAGGCTCGCCTGGGGATTGTGGCCGCGCGGCGTGATGTGCTCGCCGCGCCACTTCACCTTGCCCGTCTGTAATTCGATGCATACCAGCCCATCTTTTCGATCCAGCGCATAGACGTGCCCGTCGCGGCCCAGGGGCGTCGACATCAGCAGGCTCAGCCGCGGTCCCTTCCAGATCACTTTTGGGTTGCGCCCGCGCTCGTCCAGGCGGATCGCCCGGCTGCCGGTCCAGTAGTCGCCGACGAGCAGCACACCGTCGTGCCAGACCGCATCGCTGATGGCGACGTCGTAGGTGATCGGCTCCTGCTCGATCTTCCAGTGAACCTTGCCGCTGGCGGGGTCGAGGCCGAAGACGTGTTGCGGGCCAAAGTGGATGAGTTGCCGCCAGCCCTTGCCGGCAATAAGGATCGGCGACGAGTAGCCGGGACGGTCCGCCAGCGCCCGCCAGACCTTAGCGCCGGTGGCGGTGTCGAGGGCGACGAGAGCGGCGTCCTCGCCGCCGACCTGGACCATCACCCGCCGCCCGTCGACAAGCGGCGAGCAGGCGTGCCCCCACTGCGGCACGGTGCCCTTGAAGTCCTTGACAGTATCGCGCGACCAGACCACCTTGCCGCTGCGGGCGTCGAGGCAAAACAGATGTCCACGAGCGCCGAAGGTGTAGACCCTGCCTTCGTGGACCGTCGGCGTGGAGCGCGGCCCGTTGCCGTACTCCATCTTGCCGTAGCGGACGTCATAGGCGTGCGTCCAGAGGAGCTTGCCGTTGGCGACATCAAGGCAGACGATGCGCTCGACCTCGCGTGGCGTCTTGTGATAGTCCAGGGTGTAGACGCGGCCAGCGGCGACCGCGATGCCGGAGTATCCACCGCCTATCGACTGTCGCCAGCGCGGGCGCAGTTTCTCGGCGAGCTTCGCAGGCAGTTCTGCCTTCTGCCACACGCCGTCGCGGTTGGGACCGCGCCACTGCGGCCAGTCATCGGCACGCCCTGCACCAGCCAGCATCCCCAAGACCAGCACCGACCCCCATCTCGTCATGTACACTCCTTCCCGCCTTTGATCGCACCATCGCCAAGTACCCATCACCGCCGCTCGTTGTAGCGCGTCCAGATGGCGTCCAGCGCCACAGCAGCACTCAGGGCCAGCCGGTAGGTGACCAGGTTGCTCACCCGCGTCGTGTCGGGGTTGATCTCCACGGATGGCTTCTCGCGCTGCACCGCCAATTCTACCGGGAAGGAGATGTACGGGAACACGCTCGTCGTGCCGATCGAGAAGACGATGTCGAAGCCCTCGCGCAGCTGGTTCTTCAGCTCGCGCAAGCGGGCATCCGGCAGCAGTTCCCCAAACAGCACCACGTCGGGGCGCAGGATCTCCGCACATTGTGGGCAGCGCGGCAGGTCGGCAAAGCCGGTATAATCGGCGACCGTGACCCGGTGGGGACACTTCGTACAACGGACCTCACGCAGGTCGCCGTGGATGTCGATGAGGTTGCGCGAGCCGGCCGAGCGGTGGAACCCGTCTACGTTCTGGGTGAGCGTCCAGACGCGGGGAAAGTGGTGCTCCATCTCGGCCAGGATGGCATGCCCGCGGTTGAACATTGCTCCCCGGCAGGCTTCTTCGATCTGGCGCAGGTATTTCCAGGTCCACTCCGGCCGGCTCTGGAACATCTCGCCGGAGAGCATCTCCTCGATCGCGAAGCCTTCCGTCGTCTCACCGCTGTTGTACAGGCCGCCCACGCCCCGGTAGGTCGGCAGCCCGGACTCGGCCGACAGCCCGGCCCCGGTGACGAACAGGATGCTGCGGCAATTCTGAAGCTCGTCGACAATTCGATCGACCGTCTGGCTATCGGGCGGGCTCAGCGGCGGCATGAGCTCTCCTTCGAGACGTGACAACTCGCCGTGCCTGATCCCTCCGCCCCTCACGCAGCGGGCAAACTCAAGAGTTCCTGCCAGCTGTTCACGTCTTCTACCCGCACGATCAGCTGCTTAAGGCGTTCCAGGTCGTCGATAGCCTCCAGCGCGGCTCTCACCTCTGCCGGCGCCGGACCGAAGTGGCGCTCCCCCAGGAGCATCAGCGCCGCGCGAGCCCCCTTCTTTTGGCCCTTCTCGATGATGCCCTGATAGGTCACGGACTCTTCCATCTCAATGACTCCCTGCAAGAGACGATCGATCACTTCCCGCTCGTAGCGGAGTCCCATCAGCACGTACGTCGCCGTCCACAGTTCTTTCGCCTTCGGCACGGTCGCGGGGTCCAGCCGGCCCTTCATCTGCTGGATGATACCCGGCAGCTGCTCCGCTGTCACGGCGCTGATGGGTGCCAATGGCAGCAATCCTGGTTCGGCGCTCAGCAACTTTTCCGGCGGCAGTTCCCAGACTTTCACGACCCGGTAATGAAAAATGTCATAGGGCTCCTCGCCCGGGAAGCCGCGCTGATACACGCCGTTGATCACGGCCAGCTGCGCCTGTTTCGTCAACAGCATGACCACGCTACGGACCGGGAGCTGATGGCGGTTCTCCAGATCAGGGTGGCATCGAACGGCTTGGACATCGTACCCCCCCGCAGCCGCAAGAGAGTGGTCCACTCGCTCCGCGAGGGGCGGGCAACGTCTCCACTCGCTCCGCGAGGGAAACACTCAGGCACAGTTTTCCTCGGCCGGGGGCTGGTTGACCCCGACCTGCGGGCACAGTTTCGCCAGGCCACACTGCTCGCACAACGGACACCGCGCGTGGCAGATCATGCGCCCGTGCTGGATCATGCGGTGGCCGAACATTGTCCACTCCTTCTTCGGCACGACCAGCATCAGGTCGCGCTCGATCTTCACCGGGTCGGTGTGGACCGTCAGCCCCATGCGCTGGCTCAGCCGCGCCATGTGTGTGTCGACCGGGATGCCCGGCACGGCAAAGGCGTTGCCCAGCACGACGTTCGCCGTCTTGCGGCCGACCCCCGCCAGCGGCACCAGTTCGTCCATCGTCGCCGGCACTTGCCCGTCGTACTTCGCGACGATCTCCCGACAGCAGGCGATGATATTGCGCGCCTTGCTGCGGAAGAAACCCGTCGACTGGATCAGCTGCTCCAGCTCTTCCTGCTTCGCATTTCCGAACGCCCGGGCGTCGGGGTAGCGCGCAAATAGCGCCGGCGTCACCATGTTGACGCGCTGGTCGGTACACTGGGCCGACAGGATCGTCGCCACCAACAGTTGCAGCGGGCCCTCGAAATGCAGAGCGCAGGCGGCGTCGGGGTGGAGGCGGGCCAGGCCGTTCAGGATGCGACGGACGCGTCGCCTCATCCGCGTCAGCGGCGACAGGGTGCGCCGGGCCGGCACCTTCGGAGGTGCCTTGTCGTTGGTCTCGGCGGACATGAGCGGACTCCTTTCTCACTCTCTTGGCACTTTCCAGAGGAAAATCGTCCCGTCTGCACCGGCCGAGGCGAGCGTCCGGCTGGCTCCACCGGCCGGCTCCAGCGCCAAGGCGACACAGGACACCGCACCGGCGTGCCCCTCGCCGTGACGGATCTCGACACCGCTCTCGGGGCAGCGTAACCTCGATGACATCGCCTTCTCCGAAGAGACAAAAGCGCAGGACGTTGTGATTATCTCAGAGGGGCCCCGCCGGTCAAGAAAAGCCGCCGAGTTGACCGTCAGCAACCCTGTGGAAAACGCGATGCTCGCCCGTCACCGTTCCGTTGCCGCCCGACGATGGTCGACTCTCATCAGGGTCTTGTTGCTGGAGACCTCCCGAATCGTGCGCAGTCCGCGCCATGCATTCGATCCCGGCGCGACGTGTTTTCCACACGACCCTCCTTTTCCGAAGTCGTTGCACAGAAAGTGCTTTCCTTCACACTTGTCCGAAAGAGCAACAGATTGGGGCGGCTCCTCACTACTGCTGCTACATGTTGATTTATAAAGTAAGGTTCCAGGATAGAGCAGACCATTGCAGGACCAATTCAAGCACCAAGGAGAAAAAAACGTTGGGTGTCTCCCCGCGAGTCTCTGACGAGCGTGGACGTCGTGCTGGTCCAGGGCTCACGGTGAAACGATGACCTCAGCGGTTACGTGCCCTGCACTTCGGACTCCCAGGGACGGCAGAACTTGTACAATGCAATCATTCGGTTTTTTCTCGTGTAAGGTTCCGAACGCGGAACCGTCTACCTTCCCGAAAGGGTGTCGTCGGGTTGATCTCATAGGCGAGGTTTTCGATGCAGACCGTTCGCAAGTCGTTGGTGTGCTGGCCGGCCCTGGTGCTGGTGATGGTAGCCCTACTCGTCCGTGTCCCGGCCCCCGCGGCTGAAAAAGCGGCGAAGGCACGGGCCGAAGTAGCCCAGGAGCGGATGCGTCGCGATATCATCTTCCTCGCCTCCGACGAGTGCGAGGGCCGCGGTCCCACCACACGCGGCATTAACAAGGCCGCCGACTACATCGCGCGCGAGTTCAAGAAGGCTGGCCTGGCACCCGGCGGCAAGGACGGTAGCTACTTCCAGCCTTTCACTCTTCCTGGCTCGCGCCTCGCTGGCCCCGCCACCCTCACTCTGCGCGGGCCGCTCGGCCAGCAGATCACCCTCCGCCAGGGCGTTCAGTTCCACCCGATGGGCATCGCCTCCTCAGGTGCCTACAAGGACGTTCCACTCGTCTTCGCTGGCTACGGCATGAAGGCCGAGGGCAAGGACTTCATGTACGACGACTTCAAGGACATCGATGTCAGCGGCAAGGTCCTTGTCGTCCTGCGCGATACGCCTTGTCCCGGCAATCGCTTCGTTTCTATCGACGGCCAGCGTCGCCGCCAGCACGCCACCTTCACTCAGAAGATGGTCAACGCCGAGAAGCGCGACGCCCTGGGTATCCTGTTCGTCAACGACGCTGACACGGCGACAGACGGCGATGACCTGCTTGATTTCAACTTCACCGCCACCGCTCGCGTCCCCGTCAAGATGCCTGCCTTCCATCTGCACCGCTCCGTCCTCGAGATGCTCCTCGCTGGCAGCGGTGCCCCGACCCTGTCCGAGATTGAGAAGGACATCGACCGCGAGTTGAAGCCGCACAGCCTGCCGCTGAGCGGCTGGACGGTCAGCTTTGATCTTCAGGTCAAGCGCGACACGATCGACCTGAAGAACATTGTCGGCATGCTCGAGGGCAAGGGGCCGCACGCGAACGAGACGGTCATCGTCGGCGCCCACTACGACCACCTTGGCTATGGCGGACCAAGCAGCATGTCGACGTCGAAGAAAATGGCGATCCACTATGGCGCCGATGACAATGCCTCGGGCACGACGGCCATCCTCGAGCTGGCCCGCCGCTTCGGCGAGCATCCCGAGCGCCAGGGCCGCCGGATCGTCTTCATCACTTTCAGCGGCGAGGAGATGGGCCTGCTCGGCTCCATCCACTACTGTAAGCACCCCCTGTTCCCGCTGGAGAACACGGTCGCGATGGTCAACCTCGACATGGTCGGCCGCGCCCGCACCGACCCGAAGACCGGCGCCGACAAGCTGATTGTCTACGGTTCCGACACCGCGGCGAACTTCTCTGAACTGATCGACCGCGTCAACAAGGCGCACGGTCTGGAGCTGAAGAAGGTCGGCACCGGCTCGGGTGACCGCATCTTCTCCGCCAGCGACCATGCCTCGTTCTACGACGTCAAGGTGCCGGTCTACTTCTTCTTCACCGGCGATCACGAGGACTATCACCGTCCCAGCGACAGGGTGGAGCGGATCAACGTCCCCGGCATGCGCCGCGTCACCGACCTGACGGAGGACCTGGTGGCTCAGCTCGCGGCGGCGGACGAGCGGCCCAAGTACGTCAAGATCAAGATGAGCGCGCCAGGGCCGCGTTACGGCAGCGGGCCGCGTCTCGGCATCCGGCCCGACTACGTCGACGACCAGCCGGGCGTCCTGATCGGCGGCGTCAGCGACGGTCTGCCGGCCGCTCGCGCTGGGTTACGCAAGGGTGATCGCATCGTTGAGATGAACGGCAAGCCGATCAAGAACCTTGAGGGCTACATGTTCTTCCTGGCCGGCCAGAAGCAGGGCGACACCATCGACGCCGGCGTCCTGCGCGACGGTAAGAAGATCGCGGTGAAGATCAAGCTCGACTGATCGCTGCAGGAGGGGGGTTGTGCTGGGACCCCTGCCGCCTTGTGCGGCAGGTGAACGAGTTTGAAGGCTAACCGGGGACGACGAAAAAAGATCTTCCGACCCCTGCCGCCTTGTGCAGCAGGGGTCGAAGAAGGAATTCGTCAGCTCTCTCTAGCTGGTAAACTGCTTCACCTGCCGCACAAGGCGGCAGGGGTCGGAGGGAACACCATGCTCTGGGAGATCGAGATCCGGCCTCGCGGCGACGACGCCGAGCGACGTCGTGTCTGCGACGAGTTCAATCTGCTGACGCACGGCCGCGATGGCGGACCCGTCACGGCCAGCGCCCGCGGCTACCTGCTGGAGGGCGACCTCTCGCGCGAGCAGGCCGAGCAGCTGCTGAACGACCTGCTCCTCGACCCTCTGGTGGAGACGGGCCGTCTCGGCGCTCTCAACGAGCCGCTCGCCCGGAACTGCCTTGCGACGGTACTGCTGAAGCCCGGCGTCATGGACCCGGCGGCACTGAGTGTTGTCGAGGCGGCTCGCGACCTTGGCATCGGCGTCGACACGGTTCGCACTTATCGTCGCTACTACGGCCCACCGCCCGGCGCCCGCCGAGACGTCCTCTTCCGCAAGGTGCTTTGCAACGAGGCCATCGAGCAAGTCGTCGAGGGCCCGCTGACGCTCGATCACCTCAGCATCGGCAGGCCGTACACCTTTCGCCTGGTGACGGTGCCGCTGCGCGACCTCGATGACAGCGCCCTGGAAAAGCTCAGCCGTGACGGCCAGTTGTCCCTCAGCCTCGACGAGATGCGCACCATCCAGGCTCACTTCCGCAGCCTGGGCCGTGACCCGACGGACGCCGAACTGGAGACGCTGGCCCAGACCTGGTCAGAGCACTGCTCGCACAAGACGCTCAAGGGGACCATCGAGTTCCACGGAGACAACGGCGAGGTGCGCCGCTACGACAACCTCCTCAAGGAAACGATCTTCGCGGCGACGCAGGAGGTCCGCCGGCGCCTCGGCCCAGACGACTGGTGCGTCAGCGTCTTCGAGGACAATGCCGGTGTCGTCCGCTTCGACAGCCGCTATCACGTCTGCTTCAAGGTAGAGACGCACAATCACCCGTCGGCAATCGAGCCCTACGGTGGGGCCAACACCGGGCTCGGCGGCGTGATCCGCGACCCGCTCGGCACTGGCCTCGGGGCGAAGCCGGTCTGCAACACCGACGTCTTCTGCTTCGCCCCGCCCGACACGGCGCCAGAATCACTGCCGGCGGGCGTGCTGCACCCGCGCAAGGTGATGCAAGGTGTCGTGGCCGGCGTCCGCGACTACGGCAACCGCATGGGTATCCCGACCGTCAATGGCACTGTCCTGTTCGACGAGCGCTACCTCGGCAACCCGCTGGTCTACTGCGGCACGGTCGGGCTGATCCCGGTCGGGCGCAGCGTCAAGCGGCCCAGGACAGGCGACCTGATCGTTGCCGTCGGCGGCCGCACCGGCCGCGACGGCATCCACGGGGCGACGTTCTCGTCGATCGAACTGACGTCGGAATCGGAGTCGGTCAGCGGCGGGGCGGTGCAGATCGGCAACGCCATCGCCGAGAAGAAGATGCTCGACGTGCTGCTGCAGGCGCGCGACCGCGGACTGTACGATGCCATCACCGACTGCGGCGCCGGCGGCTTCAGCTCGGCGGTCGGCGAGATGGGGGCAGACCTCGGCGCGGTCGTCCACCTGGAGCGTGCGCCACTGAAGTACGAGGGACTGTCGTACACAGAGGTCTGGATCTCGGAGTCGCAGGAGCGAATGGTCCTGGCGGTGCCGCCAGGGAACTGGCTCGAACTGCACGACCTGTGCGCGGGCGAGGGTGTCGAAGCGACGGTCATTGGCCACTTCGAGGAGACGGGACGTCTGCGATTGAACTATCACGGCACGGAGGTGGCGAACCTCGACCTGCGCTTCCTGCACGACGGCCGCCCGCAGATGGTGCGTAAAGCGACCTGGCGAGTCGCTCGGGAGGGCGAGGCTCCTGCCGAGCCGAACGCAGCCGGCTCGGCAGGAGCCTCGCCCTCCCGAGCAGTCGATTTCAACGACACGTTGAAGGGCATCCTGTCGTCGTACAACGTCTGCAGCAAGGAGTGGCTCGTCCGCCAGTACGACCACGAGGTGCAGGGCGGCAGTGTCCTCAAGCCGCTGGTCGGCGTGGCGGACGACGGCCCCGGCGATGCGGCGGTGGTCATGCCGGTGCTCGGCTCATGGGCGGGGCTGGCGGTCGGCTGCGGCATCAACCCGCGTTACGGCGACCTCGACCCC
>JACOUH010000159.1 GCA_016177925.1 Planctomycetota bacterium
GATCGCGGCGTCAGACACTGTGGTCTGCACCAAACAAACACTTATTGACGCTCGATCTGGCGACCCGGACGATGCCGGGCTGACCAGAGTGGAGAGCAGCACGCCCCCCGCGGCGTAGAAACTCATCAGTGCCCTCCTGCCGGCCGACTCAATGCGGACGGGCTCTGGCGTGGGGGCCAGTCCCAGTTAGCTCGCGGCGCGGGGGAGGGGCAGCCCACAGCTCTCGGGCGAACATGGTGCCAAGCGATTGTCGAGCGGGCACGGAGTCCAATCAACGCGCAGGACTCCGGGACCTTCGAGGCCCAGATGCACGCACGCAGTCGCGGCCGCAGGGGAATTCGGTGCATCAAGTCGGACTCGGTCCCATGGCGGGTCCAGTTAGACGGCAGGTTCAGTTGCCCAGGGTCGCGGTCATCACGTCCTCGGCGCAGTCAGTGTGCGGACGGGCCTTGCCATGGCGCCGCGGGCCGGCCTTCTGCTCCAGAGCCGCGCCGGCGTTGACACGGGCGCGCAGCGAGTGCTCACGGTGCGCGGTCTGGTGGAAGAACTTGTGGGCGTCGAAGGCTTGCGCGCAGCTGAGCATAGAGTAAACGGCGCGCGCCAGCTTGTGGGCCAGGATGGTGAGCGCTTTGGCCTTGCCGTGCTTGTGGGCGAGGCGGGCCACATACTGTTGGGCGGTGGGGTTCTTCCGCAGGCAGAGCACGGCGGCCTCGGAGAAGGCCCACTTGAGATGGGCGTTGCCAATCTTCTTGCCGGAGTACCCATAGTGCTTCCCGTCAGACTGCTTGGCGCACTTCACGAGTCGGCAGTAGGAGACGAAGTCCTGGACGCGCGGGAAGCGGTGGATGTCATGGATCTCGTAGAGGAGCACGAGCGCCAGGATCTTGCCGATCCCCGGGACGGACCGGAGGCGGTAGAAGGCGTGGACGTCGTGGACCTTGGCGCTGCGGGTGAGATGCAGCTCGAGGTCGGTGAGGAGCCGATCGTAGTGGTCCAGCGGGGCGAGGTTCGTCTCGATGCTCTTGCGCACCTCGGGATCGGCAAACTGCTCGGCCACGTCGATCCGGTTGGCTTTGTAGGCAATCTTCTTGCCGAAGGTGGGCAGGGTGTACTGACTGGCGGTGTTCTGAATGTGGGTCAGGAGCTCGGCGCGCTTGCGCATGAAGTGGCACCGCCGACGCAGCAGGTCCCGGGTGGCCCGCATCTCGCGCGGGTAGACGTACGCCATCGGCAGCATGCCGCCCCGCAGCAGCACGGCGATCTTGTGGGCATCGATCTTGTCGTTCTTGGCCTTGCCGCCGTGGATCGCCTTCATGTACAGGGCGTGGCCCAGGACGAAGGCGATCCCCTCCTGCGCGCAGAGGTCGGCGACCCAGTACCAGGTGAAGATGCACTCGACGGCCACCACGACGTCCTCGCGGTATGCCGCGATCGTGGCCAGCAAGTGCTCCGGGGTGGCGGGGCCATTGCGGTGGACGCGCACCTTGCCCTCGGCGTCCAGCACACAGATGTACATCCGTCGGGCGTGCAGATCGATCCCACAGTAGTATCGGTGCTGCGCAGTGTAGAATCTCATCCAGTCTCCTCCTTGCCCCGGCGGGGCGGTGTTGTTTGGCCGCAATCACCTTACCCTGACGCGTGGCAAGGGGGGGCCTGGATGAGGATCAAGGCGCGCCAGCCGACGGTCTTGCCTCCGCTTCGCTCCGGCAAGCCCGCGGCTGAGCTTAATCGTTCGGCGCTTGCCGCAGCGAAGTCATCCCGTCGAGGAGGGCGATCATGGCCACCGACACCGAGCGACAAGGCCTCCAGTGGCAGGTTGGTGTATGGGACCGGATCTCTCAACTCTACCTGCGGGAGGTGGACCCTCGGTTTGCCACTGTTGTCGAGAACGTGGTCAGGCGTGGTGATTTGAAGCCGGGTCACCGGGTCCTCGACCTTGGTACAGGTACGGGCTCAGTTGCCATTCGGGCGGCAGGGCTTGTCGGTCCTGCCGGCAAGGTCACTGGGGTCGACATCAGCCCGGACATGCTGGCGTTGGCAAGACGACGGATTGTCGAGTCGGGCCACACCAACATCGATCTCCGCGAGGGCCGGGCTGAGCAGCTCCCTGCCGGCGACGGAACGTTTGACGTCCTGCTGGCTTCACTGAGCCTCATGTAC
>JACOUH010000160.1 GCA_016177925.1 Planctomycetota bacterium
TGGCGGACGCTTGGGTCCGCGCGGTCATCGTGCAGCATCTTCCGCAACCGTTGCACGACACCCGCGTCCGCGACCGCGGCCAGCGCCTCGGCGGCGGCCTCGGGGCACCCGCGCCAGCAGGTCGCGGCGGGGCGCGCCCCCGGACCATTCACCGAGAGGGCGCCGAGCAATTCCTCCGTGAATCGCGCGTCGTGGGCTGCGCGCACGGCCGACGCCAGGGCGAGGAAGACCTCCGGCGAGGTCGTCTGTCGCAGGCCGCGATGCACGATCTCTTCCGCGGCGGGCGAGCGGTCCCGGACCAAGAGCAGCGCCGCCTGGCTCTGCTGGCGGACGTCCTGCTGGTCGTACAGAACCTCCCGCAGCTGGGCCGGGTCGGCGGTTGACTCGTAATCCTGCGGAGGGGCGGAAGACAGGAGAAGCAACAGAGGAGGGAGAAGGTTCACGAGCGACCCTCCTTGGGAAAGGGACAGGGACCGGCGCGGCGAACCATAGCCGTCTGCGCCGGCAGGGTCAAGTAGAGATGGCTCCGGCGAGCGGGGGGTGTAAACCCCCCGGTTGTGTACCGGGGGGTTCACACCCCCCGCTCGCCAACAGCGGGCGGCGGGACTGGCCTCGCGAAAACCGGGGCGCTCCGTATAATCGCGGCGGGTTGCTGCCTGTCACGAGGGAACAAGGGAATGTTCCAAGCGCTCTGCGGCCGTGCCGGCCACTACCTGCTCCTCGCGACCGCCTGGGCGGGTCTGTGCCTGGTCAACCTCGGGACGCCGAGCCTGTGGGACATCGACGAGGGCAACAACGCCGAGGCCGCCCGTGAGATGTACGAGTCGGGCAACTGGATCGTGCCCACCTTCAACTTCGTTCTCCGCGTCGACAAGCCGGCGCTGCTGTACTGGCTGCAGATGCTGGGCTACCACTTCTTCGGGGTCAGCGAGTTTTCCGCCCGTCTGCCGTCGGCGCTGGCGGCCCTGGGCGCCGTGCTGCTGACCTACGAACTCGGTCGCAAGATGTTCAGCGCTGTCGCGGGGCTGTACGCTGGGCTGATCCTCGCCAGCAGCGTCCTGTTCTGCGCCTCGGCCCACTTCGCCAATCCCGACGCCCTGCTCAATGCCTGCACCGTACTGACGTTCTTGTTCTTCTGGCGCGACTGCGGGGGAACCGCGCGAGCGGGTCGCGGCGGGAATGGCTGGCTCGTCCTGGGCGGGATCAGCACGGGCCTGGCGATGCTGGCGAAAGGGCCCGTCGGATTGGTGCTGCCGTCCGCCGTGGTTCTCCTCTTCCTGCTCTGGTCGAGGCAGCTGCGGCGCTATTTCCGTCCGCAGCTCATGGGCGGCATTGTTGCCTTCCTCTTCGTCGCGGTGCCGTGGTACGCATGGGTCGCCGCCGACACGAAAGCGGAGTTCCTGCGTGGCTTCTTTCTCCAGCACAACGTCGGCCGCTTCCTTGAGCCGATGGAGAACCACCGCGGCGGCGTGCTTTATTACGCCCTCGTCCTGCTGGTCGGATTCGCCCCCTGGTCGGTCTTTTTCGCCGCGACGGTCTGGCACGCCTTCTCGGCTATCGGCCATCGGCTGCCGGCTGCCGGCCAGACAGAAGAGGCTGATCCACTCGGGCCGACAGCCGACAGCCGACAGCCGGTCGCCGATGGCCGATACCGCTTCCTCGGCTGCTGGATCGCGGTCTACCTGGTCTTTTTCACGATGTCGCGGACCAAGCTGCCCAACTACGTCCTGCCCCTGTACCCGCCGGTTGCCCTGCTGGTGGCGCACTTCCTCGACCGCTGGCGGCGCGGGGAGGTCACCCCTCCGGCCTGGACGATCCATGCGGGGCTGGCGGGGCTGTGCCTGACGGGCGTGCTGACGGCGGGAGGATTGCTGATCGGCGGCGGCGTGGTCGGGGCCGGCCTGCTGCGCGGCAGGCATCTTCCTGGGCTGGAAGCGTGGGCGTTCCTCGGGGCGGTGCCGCTGCTCGGCGGGCTCGCCGGCTGGTGGTGCCTGCGCGGCCAGCGGCGGGGCGGGCTGATCGCGGCCATCACCCTGGCGGCGATCCTGTTCACGGGCGCACTGGTGGGCTGGGCCAGCGCCCCTGTCGACCGCTACAAGGCGCCGCGCTCCCTCGCCGGCGTGCTGGCGCGACACCAGGCCGAGGACGAGATCCTCGTCGGGGCCTATCGCTATTTCCAGCCTAGCCTGGTCTTCTATTGTCGCCGAGAAGTGATTCCGTGGTCCGCCGAGCGCGATGTTCTCGACCTTCTGAGCTATCCCATCCCCGTTTACTTCTTCATGCCGGCCGAGGTTTGGGAGGAGCTGCGGGCGAAGGTTATCGGGCCACACCGCATCCTCGGCCGGCACCATGACTTCTACCGCCACTGCGACGTCGTGTTGGTGACCAACCGCTGAGCTGGGTGGTGAGGTGGTTGGGTGGTGAGGTGGTTGGGCTTCGGAAAGCACCACGCTGCCGACCAACCACCTCACCACCTCACCACCCAAGTCAGAACGCAGCGCGGAAGATGTCCTCGACATCGTCCACGGTCACCGTCCGCGGATTGACGCGCAGGATGCGCCGGATGCCGCACGCTTTCTCGGCGAACGACCGCAGCTGATCCTCTGTTACGCCGAGGTCGCGCAGCCGGCGCGGGACGCCAATCTCGGCACGCAGCTTCTCCACCGCCTCGATCGCCCGCTCCGCCGCCGACTCGACCTGCATGCCCTCGACATCCTCGCCGAGCAGCCGCGCGATCGTGGCGAACTCCTTGATGCGCGCCGGCAGGTTGAAGCGCATCACGAAGGGCAGCAGCAGGCCATTGCCCGCCCCGTGCGAACAGTGTGTTGCCCCGCCAACGGGGTACTCCATCGCGTGGACCAGGGCGACGCCGACATTGGAGAACGCCAGCCCGGCGAGCGTCGCGCCCAACGCCATCCCCTCGCGGGCCTCGACGTTGTTGCCGTACGCGACGGCCTGGCGCAGGTGCCGGCCGATCAGCGTGATCGCCTTCTCCGCCAGCATGTCGCCGAACGGATGCCGTCCCTGGTAGACGGTGCGCTCGCCCGCCGGCAGCGGGAAGTGGGCGTTGTCGACCGCGGTGTAGGCCTCGATGGCGTGGGTCAGCGCGTCGATGCCGCTGTCGGCGGTCACCTTCGGCGGACACGACACGGTCAGCAGCGGATCAATGACAGCCACGGTGGGGCGCAGGAAATTGATGAGAATCCCGACCTTAATATGGCTGTCGGTATCGGTGAGCACCGCCGCCGCGGAGACTTCCGAGCCGGTGCCGGCGGTCGTCGGCATACAGATCACCGGCAGGACAGGGCCGGGGACCTTGTCGTCGCCAAGGTAGTCGCGCGGGCTTCCGCCATGGGTGAGGACGGTGGCGGTGACCTTGGCCAGGTCCATGCTCGACACGGACACCGCTCTCACTGAGCGGGACATGGATGCGCTCGTGCAAGCCGGCTCGCAGCAGGACGGAGTCGGTGACGAGCAGGAGTCGCCGCACCCGCAGCCGCGCCGCGACGTCGCCGAGTTGGCGCGAGGCGTTGGGGCCGAAGAGCAGCTGGCCGGCACAGTGGAAGGTCCAGGTTTCGCGCATGGAAGACTCCAGCAAGCAAAGGACGATCCCCTGCCGTTGTATCAAAGCGAGCCAGGAAGTGACACGACCCCGGCACGAAAGACAGTTGGCGAGCGGGGGGTGTGAACCCCCCGGTGGTATGCCGGACCCCGGTCGTCTACCGGGGGGTTCACACCCCCCGCTCGCCAACTGCCGGTCGACACAATCCGCCCTTCCGTTGTCTTCCGATTCTTCCTTTCCCTTTTGCGGCCGTTCCTGCCTCGCCCAGACTGCCGGCGCAGCTCTCCGACGGGCAGAATGGGGTAGTGTTGATTGCTGGCACTTCCACGCTTCCTTTCATCGGGCACGCTCATGGGGCATCGTCGCACAATCCAGGGATCGCGCATTCTTATCACCGGGGCGTCGCAGGGCATCGGCCGGGCGTTGGCCGTCGCAGCGGCCCGCCGAGGCGGCAAGGTGCTGGCGGCGGCTCGCTCCGCGAACCTGCTCCGCGAACTCGCCGACGAGGTCAAGACCACCGGCGGAACCCTCGAAACCATCCAGGCCGACGTCACCAGTACTCAGGACCGGCAGGCAATGGTCGAGGCCGCGAAGCGAGCCTTCGGAGGGCTCGATGTCCTCATCAACAACGCCGGCATCGGCGCCACCGGACACTTCGCCGACGTTGCGCCGGACCGCTTGCGCAAGATCATGGAGGTGAATTTCTTCGGCCTGACCGAGACGACGCGCGTCTTCCTGCCGCTCTTGAAGGAGGGCGTGCGGCCGGCGATCGTCAACATCTCGTCGATCGCGGGGCGGCGCGGCATCCCAGCTCGCAGTGAGTATTCGGCGAGCAAGTTCGCCGTGCAGGGCTTCAGTGAGGCGCTGCGGGCCGAGCTGTACAAGGACGGCATCGACGTGCTGATCGTCAACCCGGGCCTGACGCAGACCAATTTCTCAAAGAACATGCTGGAGCAAAAGGCGAAGGTGCAACTCGACCACCTGCGCGGCATGACTGCCGAGGAAGCCGCCCTGGCAACTCTCAAGGCGATCGAGCGCGGCTCCAACGAGGTGACGCTTACGTTCAAGGGTAGGCTGCTGGTCTTCGTCAGTCGCTTCTTTTCGCGGTTGGTCGATCGCATCATCCGCAAGCGCGTGCGCCAGGTGTTCAAGGACGAGATCGAGGCCCGCCGCCGACAGCAGCAGGACAATCCGACGCCCGCGCCCGTCGGTTGACGTTCCCGATGCTGCACGCCAAAGAAAGTGCCCATCCCCACTCGTCTCTGTTGCCCGGTTTACTCTTGACTCGCACGGGAGTGCCGTCCAGGATAGCAGAAATCGTTTCTGTCTTATTCTGCAATTCGCCCAGGCGCTTTTGAGATGGCTGTCAGCGCAGTTTTCATCGTGGGGGTCGCCGCATGAAGTGCCAAGGGGAGGGGTGTCAGGAGGCAGCAGTCGCCCACATCACTGAGGTCGTTGAGGGCGCGGTGAGCGATCTTCACCTCTGTCAGCGCCATCTCACTGACTACCTCGCCCAGGACGAGCGCCTGCAAGACCAACTCCGCGCGGCCTGTGCGGGGAGTGGAGGAGGCTGAGGGACTGCCATCACGGCGGAGGCCGTGCAGCCCCTGGTCAAGTGGGCGGTCGAATCCTTGGGCAGCCTGAAAGTTGACGAAGCGGTGCCCCCCTTGCTCGAACTTCTCAAGGACGAGGAAGCCAGGGTTCGTTGGGCAGCCGTTGTGGCGTTGGGGAGGATCGGACGGGGCAGAGGAGAGGCGGCCACCGCCCTGCGCGAGGCATTGCAAGACGCCGATGACGAGGTTCGCGAAGCAGCCGCCTGGGCCTTGACTCGAGTCGAACGGCCAACGACTGGGGCCTAACGACTGCTGCCGCTGGCCGGCGATCACCACTGAGCCGTGGGTTCGGCCCTGGGGCTGGCTGAGCCGGCGACCACAAGAGTATCATTATCCCCATCGCCCTTGCTCAACGGAGGTTCCCCGATGCCGCCGACCTTACACGAGTTGGGGCTCGATCGTCTGAGTGTTGAGGATCGGATCGCTCTGGCGGAAGCGCTGTGGGAGAGCGTTGCCCAGGAGGTCGAGCAGGCGCCGCTGCCGGAGGCCCAACGGCAGGAGTTGGAACGGCGTCTTGCCGACAGCATCGCCCAACCGGATGCCGTGACCCCGTGGGAGCAAGTCAAAGCACGGGCGCTGGCGAGGGCGCGGCAATGAGCCTTACCGGTCGTCCTGCGCGACGAAGCCCAGGCCGAGTTCGATGAGGCGTTCGACTACTACGAAGGGCAGCGGCCCGGGCTCGGCGTCGATTTGGCAAGGCCGGGCCTGACGGCGCTGCGACACAAGGGCGACTCCTCGTTGCCCTGGCGGTCCGCGGAGAGCGCATGGAGGAACTGCTGAAAGCCCTGTCGCAAATCGGAAAGTTGAAAGACCTACCGCGGGCCGGCTGGATGCGCGAGCAGGTGCCCCACCCTGAGTCGGTCGCCGACCACTCGTTCCGCGCGATGGTGCTCGCCCTCGTCCTCGGCCCGCAGCTGGGCGTCGACGTGGGCAAAGTCCTGCGCCTGCTGCTTGTCCACGATCTCGCCGAGAGCGACCCCACGGTGGGAGACATCACTCCCTTTGACGGCGTCGCGCCGGAGGAGAAGCACCGCCGCGAGTTGGCCGCGATGGAACAACTCTGCTCGGCGCTGCCCGATGGCGAAGAAGTGCTGAGTCTTTGGCGCGAGTACGACGAGGGGACGTCGCCGGAAGCGTCGGTCGCGAAACAGCTCGACGCCCTGGAGATGGCGCTGCAAGCGACGGAGTACGAGCAGCGTTACGGCAAGGGATTGAAGGGATTTCTGGAGTCGGCGCGGAGGAAAATCCGGCATCCGGTCCTCGTGCAGATTCTCGAACGACTCTCAAGCAGACGGACGGGTAGTGTTGATCGACGGTCCGAGAAGTAATGCCCGGGTGGGGTGTGCGGGGTGCCACGCCCACGCTTCGGGAACGGCGTGTTGGCGGGACCGTCGCTGCGTGGGCGTGCCGATCTCCGCCAGGCCGCACGCCCACGCGGCAACGGTCCCGCAAGCTTGCCGGTCCCCGAGCGTGGGCGTGGCACCCCCACACTGCCGACCCGCACTTTGCTTTCCTCAACGCCGAGAAACAGAGGGCGAGCTTGCGTCACACGATCAGTTCCTTGATGACGTGCGCCGGCTCGACCCCGGTCAGGCGCTGGTTTAGGCCCTGGTAGCGGAACGTGAACCGGTTGTGGTCGAAACCCAGCAGGTGCAGCACCGTCGCGTGGAAGTCGTGGATGTGGACCGGGTCCTTGACGATGTTGTACGAGAAGTCGTCCGTCTCGCCGTGGATGGCGCCCGGCCGTGCCCCGCCGCCCGCCATCCACATCGTGAAGCAGCGCGGATGATGGTCGCGGCCGTAGTTCTGCTTCGTCAAGCCGCCCTGCGAGTAGATGGTCCGCCCGAACTCGCCGCCCCAGATGACGAGCGTGTTGTCAAGCATTCCGCGCCGCTTCAGGTCCTGGATCAGGCCGTAACAGGCCTGGTCGACGTCGCGGCACTGGTCGGGCAGGCGGCCCGCCACGTTGCCGTGCGTGTCCCAGTTGTTGTGGTAGATCTGCACGAAGCGGACGCCACGCTCCACCAGTCGCCGCGCCAGTAACGCGGTGTTGGCGAACGTTCCTGGGTTCTTCGCTGCCTCGCCGTAAAGCTGGAATGTCGACGCTGACTCTTTCGACAGGTCCGTCAGCTCCGGCACGCTCGTCTGCATGCGGTACGCCATCTCGTACTGCTGGATGCGTGTGTGCGTTTCGGGATCGCCCACCTCCTGATAGTTCATCTGGTTGAGCGTCTTGAGTCCGTCCAGGGTCTTGCGACGGACGGCATCCGGGACACCGGGTGGGTTATTGATGTACAGGATCGGGTCGCCCTTGGTGCGGAAGGACACGCCCGCATGTTCGCCGGACAGGTAACCGGCCGACCACAGTCGCGCCGAAATGGCCTGTACCTGTTCGGTGTTGCTCGGCTGGGCGACGAGGACCACGAAGGTCGGCAGGTTCTGGTTGAGCGAGCCAAGGCCGTAGGATGTCCAGGCGCCGAGGCAGGGGCGGCCTGTTACCTGGTTGCCGGTCTGCATGTAGGTGATGGCTGGCTCGTGGTTGATGGCCTCGGTGTGCATCGAGCGAATGAAGCACATGTCGTCGACCATCTTCGCCGTCCACGGCAGCAGCTCGCTGACCCACATGCCGTTCTTGCCGTGCCGGGCAAACTTGTACTTCGACGGCGCGATCGGGAAGCGAGCCTGGCCGCTGGTCATGGTGGTGAGGCGCTGGCCCATGCGGACCGAGTCGGGCAGGTCCTTGTCGAACCACTCGCCCATCTTCGGCTTGTAGTCGTACAGGTCCATCTGCGCCGGTCCGCCGACCATGTGCAGGTAGATGACGTGTTTCGCCTTCCCCGGATGATGCGTCCGCCCTTTCTCCGGGCCGTGGGGCGCTGGGGCCGCGGCGCGGGCGCGGTCGGCGTCCAGCAGCGAGGCCAACGCTCCCCAGCCGACGGCGTGTGCCCCCGCGGCGAAGAAGTGGCGGCGTGTCAGGTTCTGGACAAACTCGTTGAAGGGATTCATGATCGCTCCTCTAGCTATTCAGGCGAACGGCCGGCGTGAGCCGGCTGGTGCGCCAACAGTCTCCAGCGTGTTGGCGCACCGGCCGGCTCACGCCGGCCGTTCGCCGGGGCGGCGCACCGGCCGGCTCACGCCGGCCGTTCGCCGGGGCGGCGCACCGGCCGGCTCACGCCGGCCGTTCGCCGGGGTCCGCTTCACGATGCCAAGTCAGGAGTGGATTCTCCTGTTCAAGAACGTATTGAATCGCGTTGTGAAAGTAGTCCTCTTGCTTCAAGACGCGGCAAGAGCCCGACTCGGCCCACCACGTTTTGCTCGCGGGGGTTGCCCAACGACGATTCAGGCAGCGACTCCCATAACTCTTGAAATCCCTCAACAGGGAAGTCGGGTCGGGATCACCCGGGACCCCGACGATAAGATGCACATGGTTGGTCTGGATCGCGACCGCAACCAACTGCCAGCCGCGGAACGTGGCAGTTTCCTGAAACTGCGCATGCAGGGCAGTCGCCTGCTCTGCAGTGAGGAGAATCGGTTGCCCTCGCATGATCTCACGCGCGTACTGCCGAAGGCGAGGATTGTCGGCGTCGACCGGAGTGCCTGGCGTATTGTGAATGACGCGCCGTCCCTGCTCATCAACGACTGGGTCGACGAATCCGCGTTCATCCCCCGGTAGCCAGGTACCATAAGTCCGCCACGTCAGGAACCAGTAACGATCCATGGGACACCCTCCGGCGAACGGCCGGCGTCAGCCGGCTGGTGCGCCAACACGCTGGAGACTGTTGGCGTACCGGCCGGCGTCAGCCGGCTGGTGCGCCAACACGCTGGAGACTGTTGGCGTACCGGCCGGCGTGAGCTGGCCGGTCGCCTCACTTGTTCAGCACCTCGTCCAGGTTCATCAGCTGGTTGACGACCATTGTCCAGGCGGCCAGCGTCGCGGGGTCCAGCCGCGGGTCGGCCTTCGACTCGCCCACCGCGATCAACTTCTTCGCATCATCCGGATGCGCCTTGTAGTAGGCGAGCAACTCCGCGGCGCCGGCCAGTACGACCTTCGACTCCTGCGGACGGAACGGCCGCGCCAGCAACCGCCGCGCGATAAAGTCAGCACGGCCCTCGTCCCCGCCGCTCGCCAGCAGTGTCCGCTGCGCCAGGGTGCGGGCCGCTTCGATGAACTGCGTGTCGTTCAGTGTCACCAGCGCCTGCAACGGCGTGTCGGTCCGCTCGCGGCGGACGGTGCAGACCTCGCGGCTGGGGGCATTGAAAATGTCCATTGACGCCGGCGGGGCGGCGCGCTTCCAGAACGTGTACAGGCTGCGACGGTAAAGGCTTTCCCCGCGGTCGCGGCGGTAGTCGCGCGTGTCGCTGCCGATCATCGCCACCGCCTCCCACACCCCCTCGGGCTGGTATGGCCTGACGCTCGGCCCGCCGATCTTGCGCACCAGCAGCCCAGACGCCGCCAGGGCGTAATCGCGGATCTCCTCGCCGTCCATGCGGAAGCGCGGCCCGCGTGACAGAAGCCGATTCGACGGGTCTTTCTCACGCTTCGCCGGGGTCGTCACCGCGGCCTGCCGGTAGGTCGAGGACGTCACCAGCATCTTGAAGAAACGTTTGACGTCCCAGCCGCCTTCGCGGAACTCGACCGCCAGCCAGTCGAGCAGCTCGGGATGCGACGGCAGCTCGCCGGCAACGCCGAAGTCGCCGGACGTCCGCACCAGGCCGGTGCCGAAGAGTTCCTGCCAGAAGCGGTTGACCGTCACTCGTGCCATCAGCGGATGGTCCGGCCGCACCAGCCACTTCGCGAAGCCGAGGCGATTGCGCGGCAAGTCGGCCGGCATCGGCGGCAGCGCGGCAGGCGTCGCCGCCTTGACCTCGTCGCGGCGCTTGTCGTAGTCGCCGCGGTACAGGATGTAGGCGATCGGCTCACCGGGCTTCTCCTGCGCGACGTGAGCCACCGAACCGCGGGCCCGGATCGCCACCTCTGCCTGTTTCAGGCCACTCAATTTACCCGA
>JACOUH010000161.1 GCA_016177925.1 Planctomycetota bacterium
AGCGTGCAGTGATGCAAATTCCAGGCGCCGCTCACCTTGGGTTTCAGGACGCGCTCCAGTCGTTCCGGGCTCAGCTTGAGCAACTGACAATCATCGAGAACCATGGCCGCATGCACCACACCACGCAACGGCGGTAAGGTGCGTGCGATCCGGGCGATCAGTTCGGCGACCTGATCCAGCTGCGTGACATCCGCGGCCACGACCAGAACCTCAGCACTGGCGCGGCGCAGCGTCTCGGTCAGGTGGTTGATGTCGACGTCGATGGTCCGGGCCACGAACGTCGCCTCGGCGCCGATGGCGATCGACAGCGGACGCAGCGGATTGTCGATCGAACCGAGCGGGCTCGACTTGGTACGCGTGCCGATGCGCGACGTCGGCGAGTACTGGCCCTTGGTCAGACCGTAGATCTCGTTGTTGAACAGGATGATCTTCAGGTCGACGTTGCGGCGGATGGCGTGGATCAGGTGGTTGCCGCCGATGGACAGGCCGTCGCCGTCCCCGGTGATGACCCAGACCGACAGATCGGGCCGGGCGATCTTGAGGCCGGTGGCGAACGTCGGCGCCCGGCCGTGGATGGTGTGGAAGCCGTAGGTGTTCATGTAGTAGGGGAAGCGGCTGGAGCAGCCGATCCCCGAGATGAACACCATCTTCTCGCGGGCCACGCCGATGCCGGCCAGCGCCTTCTTCATCTGGGCGAGGATCGAGTAGTCGCCGCAGCCGGGGCACCAGCGGACCTCCTGGTCGGAGGCGAGATCCTTGGGACTCAGAGTCGACAGGGGCGTCGTAGCCATAAAAAGCCTCTCAAAGAAATCCGAACGGGACGCGGAGGAACGCGGATTCTCGCAGATCAGAATGACCAAGGAAAAAACCCCTTGGCCTCAGCTCTTGCCTTCCTCACCTTTTTCTGTTGTCTTTCTCCGCGCAGATCCGCTCAATCCGCGTTCCTCCGCGTCCCATTCCGGGGTTACTTCAACATCTCTTCGATCTTCTCTTCGATCTCGCTGACGAGGAACGGCTTGCCCTGGATCTTGTTCAGGCCGACCACATCGATGAGATATTCGGCCCGCAGCAGCATCCGCAGCTGTCCGCGGTTCAGCTCGGGCACCAGCACCTTCTTGAAGGAACGGAGCACGCGCTCGGTGTTGAGCGGCATCGGGTTGAGGTAGCGGAAATGGGCGTGCGCTACCTTGTGGCCCTTGCGGCGGGCGCGCTCGACGGCGGTCTTCAGCGCCCCGTAGGTGCCCCCCCAGCCGACGACCAGTAGGTCGCCCTTGTCGGGGCCGTCGACCTCCAGCAGGGGAATCTCGTTGGCGATGTTGGCGATCTTCTGCGCCCGCGTCTTGACCATGTTCTCGTGGTTGACGGGGTCGTAGGAGACGTTGCCGGTCACATCCTCCTTCTCCAGGCCACCGATGCGGTGCTCCAGGCCGGGCGTGCCGGGAACGGCCCACTGCCGCACCAGGCGCGGATCACGCTTGTACGGCAGGAAGCGCGTCTCGCCATTGCCGTTGCCGGCGGCATGACCCGCCGGCGGTCCTTTCCGCGCTGCCTCGGGGACCTCGTCCGCAGCGGCGCCGTTCGGTGAGGTCGGGTGCGAGACGTGGATCGCCGGCAGGTCGGCGGCATTGGGGATCATCCACGGCTCAGCGCCGTTGGCGATATAGCCGTCGGACAGCAAGAAGACGGGCGTCATGAAGCCGATTGCCAGCCGGGCGGCCTCGAAGACCATGTCGAAGCAGTCGGCCGGCGTCGCCGGGGCGACGATGGCCGCCGGGCACTCGCCGTTGCGCCCGAACATCGCCTGCAGAAGGTCGGCCTGCTCCGTCTTGGTCGGCAGGCCGGTGCTCGGCCCTCCGCGCTGCACGTCGATGACGACAACCGGCAGTTCGGTCATCACCGCCAGGCCGATCGCTTCCGACTTGAGGCAGATGCCGGGGCCGCTGGTGGCGGTCACCCCCAGCGCTCCACCGAACGAGGCGCCAATGGCGGCACCGATGGCGGCGATCTCGTCCTCGGCCTGCAGGGTCCGCACACCGAAGCGCTTCATCTCGGCGAGTTGGTGCAGGATGTCCGAGGCCGGCGTGATCGGGTAGCTGGCATAGACGAGCGGGATCTTCGACACCTCGGAGGCGGCCACCAGGCCGAGAGCGAGCGCCTCGTTGCCCGTGATCTTGCGATAGCGGCCCGGCTTGATGTGCGCCTTGGCGACCCGATAGTGGACCGGCATCGTCTCGGTCGTTTCGCCGTAGTTGTAGCCGGCCTTGAGGGTCCGGCTGTTGGCCTCCATGACGGCGAGGTTCTTGTGGAACTTCTCCTTGATCCACTTCAAGGTCGGATCAAGGGAGCGTTCGTAGAGCCAGTAGATCAAGCCCAGGGCGAAGAAGTTCTTGCAGCGATCGGCCTCGCGCGGGCTGAGTTTGAACTCGGCGACGGCCTCGCGATTGAGCGTGGTGACCGGCACGGCGAAAACGCGATAGCCCTTGAGCGAACCGTCCTCGAGCGGGTTGTTCTTGTAGCCGGCCTTGTGCAGGTCGCTGGTGCCGAAGGCGTCCTTGTTGACGATCAGGATGCCCCCGGGCTCGAGGTCCTTGATGTTCGTCTTGAGGGCCGCGGGATTCATGGCGACGAGGGCGTTGAGCCGGTCGCCGGGAGTATGAATATCGCAGCTGGAAAAGTGGATCTGGAAGCCGGAGACGCCGGCGAGGGTACCGGCGGGGGCGCGGATCTCGGCGGGGAAATCGGGCAGCGTGGAGATGTCGTTGCCGAGAATCGCCGACGTGTTGGTGAACTGTGTGCCGGCCAGCTGCATGCCATCGCCGGAGTCGCCCGCCAGGCGGATGGTCGCGGACTCCAGTTCTTCGGTTCGTACGGGCCGTTGGTTGGGGGGACTCGCCTCTGTCGTGACGCTCATAGGAAAAGACTACCTCGCCAGGTCATTCAGTCCGTGTGCCGGTTTCAAGAGCCGGCATTGGTAGTTTGGAATTTGTAATTGGAAAGGGGGCCGGGGTTCGACACGATCCGACAACAGCCCTGTTCCCGAACGGCCTCTTCTCCAATTACCAATGCCAAATGCCAAATGCCAACTCTTCCTTCTCTGTCTGTCGGTCTACGCTCCCTCCGGCTCCCGCGGCACGGCGCCGGGATCGGGTGGAAGATTGTAGACGGTATCGGGAAAGTGCTCGGCCAGGTAGTGGACGATCCGCTTGACCGAGAGCACGCCGACGGCCTGCCCGGCGTGGTCGACGACGGGCAGGTGGCGGTAGCCGCCCTCTTCCATGCGACGGAGGGCCGCCGAGATCGACTCCTTGGGGTTGACCGTAACGGGGTCGGGCGTCATGCACGACGAGACGGGTTCTGTCAGTGGCCGGCTGGCAGCCAGGACGCGGCGGAGCAGGTCGCGCTCGGTAAAGATGCCGACCAACGTGTCCCCCTCGCAAACCAGCAGGCAACCCACCCGATGCTGTCGCATCAGAGCGACCGCCTCGGCGACCGTCTGCTCGGGCGCGACCATGCGGGGTTCGGTCGGCTGCAGGCGAGAGACGCTGTCGGTCTTGAGGTTCCTGGCCAGTTCCATCGTACGGGCCCCCCTCCGGGAGGCGGCGGGAGGAAGCGTGGGAGGGATGACAAAACGTCCTCGGGACACCGCTCCTGAGTTAGGATAGCACCCCCGGCCAGCCCTGGCCGGAAAATCCGCGGCCCTTGCCGCCTTTGTGCAGGTCCCTGAATGGGAGTCGCTGGTAAGGCTGGATCACTTCCCTTTTTCATCATAGGGGAAAAACTTGATAAAAAAAGAGCCGGGACGCGGGACCCGAACGTGGGGCAGGCTTCCAGCCTGCCTCGAACGTGGGGCAGTCTTCCAGCCTGCCTCGAACGTGGGGCAGGCTTCCAGCCTGCCTCGAACGTGGGGCAGGCTTCCAGCCTGCCTCGCCGCTCGGCAGGCTGGAAGCCTGCCCCACGATGAGTCTTCCCTTCAACCCTCAATCTCCCTGCTATGGATACGAACCTGTCCAACCGCGTGGTGATGGTAACGGGCGCCTCGGGCGGGATTGGCGGCGAGGTGGTGCGGGCGTTCGTGCGCGAGGGAGCGCGGGTGGTGGCACACTTCGCCGAGCACGGCGAGCGGGCCGAGCGGCTGGCCCACGAGTTGGGCGCCAGTTGCGTGCCGCTGGGGGCCGACCTGACGCTGGAGGCCGAGGTCGAGCGATTGTTCGCGGAGGTCGAGGTGGGACTCGGGCCGGTCGACGTGTTGGTCGCCAATGCCGGCCACTGGCCCGAGGAGGACGTGCCGCTGCACGAAATGACGCTCAAGCAGTGGAACGACACGCTGGCGGTCAACCTGACGTCGGCCTTCCTGTGCGCCCGCGAGTTCTTCCGCGGCATCGTCCGGCACAAGTTGCAGGACCCGGCGGTCGTGCTGATCGGCTCGACAGCGGGCGTCTTCGGCGAGGCCGGCCACGTCGACTATGCGTCGGCAAAGGCGGGACTGATTTACGGATTGGCGCGGTCGCTGAAGAACGAGATCTGCCGGCTGGCACCGCGCGGGCGGGTCAACGTGGTGGCGCCGGGCTGGACGCTGACGCCGCTGTCGGGTCTGGTGTCCGACCCGGAGCGGATGCAGCGTGTCTTGCAGACGGTCCCGATGCGGAAAGTCGGTCGTGTTCATGACGTGGCGATGGCGATCGTCTACTTGGCGTCAAGCAGTCTGTCGGGGCACGTCAGCGGGCAGATCCTGACGGTATCAGGCGGGATGGAGGGCCGCGTGTTGTACGATCCCGACGAGGTGGACCCGCGCGGTGCGTAGCGGGAGCGGAGCCCGGGGAAGAGTCCGCTTGTGGGTTCAGGCACAGGGGAGTAGGATGGTTGTATTGGGATCGCTGATTGCCTGAATGCGGATTTCGGCTCTGCCAGGAAGGGGTCAATGGTTCCGACGCCGACCGCTCTGGGGCTCACCATCTGCGAGCAGGTGATCGTTGATCGCCACTCGCGGAATCCCTCTCCGATCAACATCTTCCTCGGAATGGGAGTGGAACGGTTTCCCTCCGACCCGCAGCGGTTTTCGGTGTTTGCCACGCTCACCGACGGGCAAGGGGCTGGAACGCTGGAATTGGTCGGGATCCGCCTGGATACGGATAACAAAGTCTACCACCAGAGGTTTCCCATTACGTTTCCTGATCGCGGGACGCTCGTCAACATCAGTATCCGGGTTCGGACAGTCCGGTTTCCCGCGCCGGCATGGTACGAGTTCAGCCTGCTCGTCGACGGCGCACCCGTGGCGCGCCGCCGGTTTCGGGTCTACCAGAGTCAACAAACGCAAACTGGAGAAGGCAATGGAGAAATCACCTCGTGAAGATCCTGCCCTGGAACGACCTCGCCTGGAGAGCCTGGACACGGTCTTCATCCCTGTGGAGGGAGAGGA
>JACOUH010000162.1 GCA_016177925.1 Planctomycetota bacterium
AATAGCCAGGGGCGTGAGCCCCTGGTCTTCAGCCCCGAAGGGGCGGCCGTCAATAGCCAGGGGCGTGAGCCCCTGGTCCCGTGCCGTGAACAGACGACAGAGCCCCGAAGGGGCGACAGTCAGCTGCGACACCCAGCAGACTGCCGCCCCTTCGGGGCTCCAACCATAGCGCGCGGTGCCTGAAACCAGGGGCTCACGCCCCTGGCTATTGACGGCCGCCCCTTCGGGGCTGAAGGCTCGGGCGTCGCTTGCGGCTTTGCAGCCGACCCGTGCAAAGCCGCAAGCGGCGAACCCGGCGAGCGAGGTCCGAGCACGGTCTCGCTCGCCGGTATCGAAACAGCCTCCCTGCCGCTTAATACCCGACCGGATAGTAGCAGCCTCGGCCGGTGTTCCAGTAGTAGAAGCAGCGCAGGTCCGGGTCGTAGTAGTGGTAGCAGCAACAGCGGGAATCCCAGACGCGGTAGGCCCAGTGATGATGGTGGCGGCCGACGAAGTAATAGCCGCCACTGAAGCGGACGCCGTGGTCGCGGTAGTAGACGTGAGCCGGAACATGGCGAGGCGGATGGGCGTCGGCGGTGCTTGTCAACGTCAGCCCCAGCGCGCACGCCGCCACCGTCAGAAGAATACGTCGCATGAGCGATCTCCTTTTGGGAAACGATTCGGGATTTGCTTCGAGAGGGAGTCAGACAGCGGGTTGCCTCTTCGTGTCTGCCGTTCTCTTTCCCGTTCCACCAGGAGAACGTCGCCGCTCCGGCGAACTTGCGCAGGGACTCTGCGGACCGAAAAGGAAACCGGCCGGCGCCCGCGGGGCGGGTGCCGGCCGGTGAGAATCTGACCAGGAGGAGGAGTTTACTTGCCCTGGCCGACGGCAAGGTACTCGGCGTGGGCGGGGGGGGAAGAGACGGAGGCCGTTGCCGTTTCCGCATCCTCGGGGCTTTGCTGCGGCTGGAAGGCCTGGAGCAGGAGCAGGCCGGCACCGAACACCAGGCAGCAGTCGGCGAAGTTGAAGACCGGCCAGTCGACCAGGTAGTGCCAGTGCAAGAAGTCGCGCACCCCTCCGAAGAAGAGGCGGTCGTAGAGGTTGCCGAGGGTGCCGGCGAAGATCAATCCCAGGGCGACGCACAGCCGTCGATCGCGAGCAGTTGACGCCAGGCAACTCCAGAACAGGATCACCCCCGCGGCGACCAGGCTGATAGCCGCGAAGATGGTGTTCGCCGTCCCCTCACCCCACTGCCCCAGCCCGAACAGCGCTCCCGGGTTGACGTGCAGGACCGTCTTGCCGTCCTTGTCCAGCTTGCGCTGGGCGACCAGGTCGAAGGCCCCCGGGATCACTTCGCGGCGGTAGCTCGGGGCTTCCCTCAGCCAGGCGAACACGCCGTACTTGCCGGCCTGGTCGACGGCCAGGCCGGTCAGGGCGAGGATATACAAGAGCATGCGGTGGGTCGGTTGCATGGTCATTCCAGCACGGGTTCGGGCCTCCATGCCCCGCGAAGACGGGAGGGCGGCGCCTCGGCGCGGGCAGCACCGGGGCCGGGCACAAGAAGCCGGATCAGGAACTCTGCTGCACTTTGCGTGCGCAGTTGACGCAGTGACGCGTGTAAGGCAGGGCCTGCAGCCGTGCCTTGGGAATCGGCGAACCACACTCTTCACACTTCCCGTAGGTCCCCTGGTTGATGCGGTTCAGCGCCTCAGCGATCTCGTCCAGCACGTGCTCCTCATTCTGGATCAGGCTGAGCGTGAATTCCTGCTCGAAGTTATCGGTCCCGAGGTCCGCCATGTGAATGGGCGTGTTCGACAGGCTGCCGCTGTTCTCCCCGCCGGTCGCCCGAAGGGCCTCTTCGGCGAGGTGCGATAGGTTGCCGGACAGCCGGGCGCGCAGGTTCAGCAACGATAGGCGGAAGGTTTCCAGGTCGGTTTTGGTCATCGTGGTCCCCGAGGTTGAGTGCCTCACATCTCCGTCCGACTAACCAAAAATGTACGATACTCCACCACCGGAAAACCGTCAAGAACGCGGGACACCCGGGAATGGTCGGAAGGGCTATACTCCGCCGGACGATCCCGAGCAAGAGCAAGCCGTGCCCCCTCCGCTGTTTGGCGAGCGGGGGGTGTAAACCCCCCGGTCAAGTCGTACCGGGGGGTTCACACCCCCCGCTCGCCCACGCGTGTCCCTGGAGTTGCGCGATGGGGGAAAGTTGGGTGGTTGTGCCGGTTGGCAGCGCGCAGCGGCACACGCGGCCGACGGGTCCGTCTTGACGGAAAATCGTTCCCGGGGAAGAATCGTATAGCACGTGATTCCGAACGTGGGGCCGGTTTCTAACCCGCCCTGCTCGTCAGGGTCCGTTGGAAACGGGCTCCACGCCGGGACGGTGTGCGTATCCGTTCGTTCGTCTCGCTGCCGCGCGATCCCTTCCCCGAACGAGACATCGAACCGAATGGCAGAGGGTGTGTTGCGAAATCCCCGCTCGCGGGCGGGGGTCGAGGGCTGAGCCGTGCGCATCGTGGCCTGCGTGAGTTTGCTGATCGCCGGCCTGGGGGCGGTGGGCTGTACCGCCTCCGGTAAGAAGCCCGCCCCGGGCAGTGGCAGCGCGACCGGGAGTGGTAGCGGCGCCGCCACGGGTACGAGGACCGCCGGGGCCTCCGAGGCCGAGACGCCCGTCGCGCCGCCCCCTTCGCCGCCTTCCACCGCCCTGCTCGCCGGACAGGTGAAAGACAAGTTCGACCGCATCGCCACGAAGGCGACTATCCTTGTTGTGGCGACGCGCGAAGGCAGTGGTCCGGCGCCGGCGCCGTTCCGCGTCCAGGCCGACGAGCGCGGCTTTTTCACCATCCCCGGCCTCGACCCGGGCAAGGCCTATCAGCTGACCGCCCAGATCAAGGACGGCAGCCAGGTCATCGCCGAGGGCAAGGTCTTTGCCCAGCCGCCCGACCCGCGCCTGCTCATCCGTGTCAGCGAGGACTTTGTCACGCCCACCACGACGCCGATTCCCAACAGCGAGCCGTACCCCGGGGACGCGAGCCCGAAGCCGGAGAAGAAGAAGGACGACCGGCCGGCGGCGTCGATTGGCAATCCCTTGACGCCACGCAACGATGCCTCGCCGGCGCCGGTCGTGCCGGCGGAGGCGCCGATCCGCACGCCGGACCGTGAACACATTGGCAACGGGCCGCCGGGTATCCGGCGTTCACTACCTGCAAACGTCCCCCCGCCACCGGCACGAACGGGGGACACGCTGCCGTCGGTGCCGGAAATCGCGCCGGAGAAATCTGCCCCGGCCCCCTCCCCTGCTGTTCAACCGTTGACCGAACGGCGCACGCCGATCCCGTGGTGCAAGCTGGTCGGCAAGCGCCTGGACTTCGGCCTGTACGATCTCACTGGCCAGCCGTGGGAACTGAGCCGCAACCGCAAGGGCCGCCTGGTGCTGCTCGACTTCTGGCACACGGAATGTCCGCCCTGCCGTGCGGCGATTCGGCACCTGAACGCGCTGCAAAGGGAGTTCGGTGTTGCAGGGCTCGAAGTCGTCGGCATCGCCTACGAGGCGGGTTTGCCCGAGGAGCGTGTTCGCAGAGTCCGCGAAGTCCAGCAGCAGACCGGACCGATCCACTACACGATCCTGATGGGCGGTCATCGTGACGCGCCCTCGTCCTGCCCGGTGCGTTCCCAACTTGAGGTCGCCGCGCACCCCACTCTCTTCCTCGTGGACGAGGACGGCACCGTCGTCCGCAAGTTCGTCGGGCTGGATGCGCTCCAACTGCACGACCTGACCCTGGAGATCGAGAGACGCCTGCGTCTCCGCCTTCGCTGACTGCCCCACGGTGCGTCGTGTCAACGATCTTCCTCGACGATGCGCTGCCAGAGGCGGTCGATCGCCTTTTGCAATTCCGGCGACGCCTTGGCGCGCTGCTCGTCCAGGTAGGGACGGGCGGCCTGGCCCATGATGAGCATGTCTTGCTCGGCCATCCGGCGTACGATCGCGTCCGTGTCGAG
>JACOUH010000163.1 GCA_016177925.1 Planctomycetota bacterium
AAGAGCAACGGATGCCCGGTCGCCCAGAGCGTTTTGCAGTCGGCCGTAGCACAGGCGTCTCGCCTGTGCCGAACCGCGACAGCGCACAGGCGAGACGCCTGTGCTACGAGCAAACGCAAACCGCTCTAGGCGAGGACGGCGGTAGCACAGGCGTCTCGCCTGTGCCGAACCGCGACAGCGCACAGGCGAGACGCCTGTGCTACGAGCAAATGCAAACCGCTCTAACGCAGGGCGCCTTGCAGGACGAACTGCATCTCGGCCGTCTGCTTGACAATCAGGGCCATGCGGATCGGATCGAAGGTGATCGTCCCCGCGCCGCCCCCCTCACGCCACGAACTGGGCTCGATGCTCTGGATTTGGGAGATCAGCGCGACGATGTTCTGCGCCATCTGTAGCTCGTTGAACACGGGATCGAACGCGAAGTTGTTCACAGCCAGCAGGTCGCCGATGTAGTAGGTGCGGACGACTGTTTCCTGGGCCGCCTTCTCTGGCGTGGTGATGATCACCTGCTCCTTGCGGATGATAAAGGTCAGCGGAGGATTGACGTTGGCCAGCATCTGCTTGAGGGCGCTGCGGACCGTGGTGTCGCGGACATCGAGGCTGACATTCGTCTCGTAGTTGATCTGCGCCGCATCCAGGGCGGGCTTATCGATCGTCAGGGGCAGGCCGAGCGTCTTCTCGAAATACTCCAGGACGCCCGTCAGCGGCTTGTCCTTGATCGTCGTCGTGATGCGCGTATTGAGGATCTTGACGATCTTCTTTTCTTCGTCGGTAAGCTTGAGGCCCAGGCGGCGCTTGGTCAGCTCCCGCCACTTGACCGGGTCGGGGAACTGGATGTCGCCGGAGATCGGGATCGACGACCGCAGCAGGCTGAGCGCCAGCTCCCGGGACCGTTGCGCCCGCAGGTTGCGGAGGTCTTTCGTGTCGCGCAGATAGCTCGACATCTCGCCGATGCGTCGGAAGCCCTCCGCGGCGGGGATGTTGCCGTGCTTCCGGCGGATGTCGTCGCCCATCTTGCTAATTTCGTCGTATCGTCCCTCGCGCAGGAGTTGCGCTCTCTGGGCGAAGTGGCGCTTCAGCTCGGCGTTCCGCTCCTCTTCTTCCCTGATCCTTTCCTGCCGATCCTTGGCCGCGGCCTTGATGTCGTCCTTGTCGTTGGCCGGGGGGCCGATCAGCCGGCCCTTGTCCCGATACTTGGCGATCTCCCCGTCGAGTTGGCGGAGAAGCGTCTTGCGGTCGAGGTCGCTCAGGTAGCGAGCATCCTGGACCTCGGTCCGCAACTGCCGCAGGATGTCGACGGCTGCGGCGGGGCTCTTCCGCGCCTCGACCGTCGCCTCGGCCAGAACGACGCCCATCTTGAGCTTCAGCTCTTGGGTACGGAGGGTATTCTGGCTCCGCTGCTTGTCGAGGATATCGTCGGCCCGTGCGGGGGTGATCCCCCCCACGAGCAGGAGGGCCGCGGACAGTGTGGGCCAGAGGGCCCGGAAGAGTGGTCGGATCGTCGCCGGCATGGTCACACCCCTCTCCTGGTGATGGCGCACCAACTTCCCCTTGTTATCGTAACTTCAGCGAGAGTGTTCATCCAGAGAAAAAAGGCAAGTGCCGAGGGCGATTGTCGCGCCGGACCGGCAGCGCCGGCGGGGCCGTTGCGATCGTCAGCATGCAGCGAAGGGACCGTTGAAGAGGACGAGGCGGTGTCGGAACAGGGGACCCTCCGACAACTAGATCGCCGGTGGGGAGGGGGTCGGAAGAGAGCCGGGCCGCTGCCTTGACCGAGGGCGGCGGCCCGGGTCGAGATTGATTCGCTCAACTCGTGGCGGGCGGCGCGGCGGGGGCCGCCTTCTTGGCGGCTGGCTTCTTCTTGGCCTTCGGCTTCGCCTTCTCGGTCGCCCGGGCCGTGGCCAGGTCGCCCTGGAGTTTCTTTTTCTCATCGCGGAGCTTGGTCAGCTCGCCCGAGCGGGCCTTGATGCGCTCGTTGAGCTTCGCGATTTTCGCCTGGATCTGCTTCGCCGACATTGAATCTACCCCTTCATGAAAGAGTGGTTCGGGAAGAACTACTTCCCCGTGCTGCTCTTCGGCTTCCGCTCCCTGCCGGTCGTCGCGCCCTTGCGGGAGCGTCGTTCCTGAGCGGGGTGACCGGCCGACCCAACGGCCGGCTCCCCCGTTGAGGCCGCCCCGGCTGCCTTGCGCGGGCGCCTGCTCTGAGGCTGCGGAGAGAAGACGTCCAGCGACTGGTTCAACGCACGAGCCAGTTTCTGGGCGGTCGAAAGCAACGGGTCCCGCTTCCCTTGTTCGTAGTCGCGGATGGTCCCCAGGGGGACGTCGCTCAGTTCGGCCAGCTGCGCCTGGGTCAGTCCGGCCTGGGTGCGCAGCTCTTTCAGTTTCTCACCAAAAGTCATCGGCGCCCCCTCCCTGTAAAATTCACTCTGAGTATAAGGCAAGTGCAGTACCGAGGCAACAGAAAAATCGAGCTTTTTCTCACGTACTGATTCTGCCTTGCTACTGGACTTGCCTTGTTCTCGGGAAGGCGCGGCCGCTCCCTGCAACCATTAGAAGAGGCGCGTCCCGTGCATGGTGCGCTTCACACGGCACCCCGCTGTCTACTCGATTCCCTGGAAAAATCAGGAAATGTACTTGGCGAGCGGGGCGTGTGAATGCCCCGGTCTCTACCGGGGCGTTCACACGCCCCGCTCGCCTGGCTGTGCCGCGTTCCGGGCCCGCGCGGCGCCCGCGGAGGAGTTTCGACACCGGAGCGTGTTGTGGCGGTTCTGCGGGTTGAAGGGGCACGACGCTGACAGCCGCGACGACTCCTTGTCGCGGCGCCTCGTTTTTCGGGATTGCTTTTTTGCTGCTCGCGCCCGGCCGTCCGGTTACACTGTCGAAGCTTGAGGTCGCGTCGGCCCGGCGCTGTCGTGGAGGGGAATGGGCATGATCCGTAACCTGGCCGGGTGTCCGTACTGTGGGGCCTGCGAGGTCGCCCTGGACGAGAACCCCCTGGTGACGTTCAACCCCGGTGGGGACGAGCTACCCTGTCCGCACCTGGCGTGGGTCGAGGGCCGCTACTCGCAGTGGGAGCTGTCGCCGCAGGGGATCAACCGCGCCATCGGCTCGACCGAGTTCCGCTGGGAGCCGCCCGGAGCTGGGGCCGCCGAGCGCACCGAGGCGCTGCTCCCCTATCTGAAAGAGCTGGTTCACCAGGGCCCTGGCTGGGCGTTCGCGCCGCCGACGCCGTTCGCGCTGCAGATGCTCTCCGCCGAGGAAAAGGGCACCGACCAGCGGGGGCGGTCCTACACGATGTGGGACGTCGACGGCTGGGCCGTCTTCGCCGAGAATCCGACAGCGTTCTGGGCTGCCCTGACTGAGTGCCAGCAGCGACAGCTGGCGTCACTGGAGATGCCCAACGACAAAGGGACGTGAGCAGGCCAGACGCCCCTTTCGGCGAGCTGCCCCACCCGAAGCCCCAGGCAACTTGCGTGTGGCTTCGGAGAAGGTGCGGAGCCGGCTCCCAGAGACAAATCCTCACGAGAACGGGACGTGAGCGAACCCCGGCGGGTTGGGCTGGCCAAACCAGTGGTCGAGGTCGGTGTATTCCATGAATTCCACGACCACGCCGTCCTTCAGGACGAACGCCACCTGGCCGAACCCGCCCGGATCGAACGGCCCCAGGATCAGCGTCTCGCCAGCCAGTGCCTCCTGCATGCTGTCGACGCGGTAGGCGACGTGCGGCCAGTTCCAGAGCTTCCACAACCCAAGGTCCGCGGGGTCGACCTGCGGGGGAGTCTCGGCCCTGATGTACTCGAGGCGCTGCGGGTGAGCGCGCGGGTTGGTCACCCAGACGCGGCTGAACGGCACCCAGCTCTCGCCGGGCTGCGGTATGCTCGTTGGGATGCCGATGTGGTCGAAAGCCTTCCTCATGACGGGTCGCTCCCCTCCACAATCGACCGCTCTCACGCCACCGGCCCGTAGACGGCTCGCCACTCGCGGGCCAGCTTGCGCGTTGTCTCGTCCAGGTCCTTGCGCTCGTCGCCCGACAGCGGCTTGAAGTCGCGCACCCACTTCAGGTCCTGGGCCAACTCTGCGTCGTCGTGGATGCCGAGGACGACCACGCTCACCTGCGGCAGCCCCAGGGCGTAGCGCAGGGCGGATTGTTGCAGGTCGGCGGGCAGCCGCGCCCCCTTGGGCTTCTTCGCGCCGCCCGGTGCGCCGCCGAAGACCTTCATCGCCGCCAGGCCGACGTTCTTCTTCGCGGCGACCGGCCAGACTTTGCTCTCGAAGTCGTAGATGTGGCGTGCCACCAGGCTGACGGCATTCATCATCACGTCGAAGTCCCACTCCTGGAGCGCCTTGAGGAAGCGGCCCGGGCGGCAGTGTCCGCTGACGCCGACAAAGCGTGTCAGGCCGTCCCGGCGGGCCTTCTCCAGTGCTTTGCAGACGCCGTCCTCGGCGTAGATCTTCTCCGGTGCCATCTTGTCGTCGCCGATACTGTGGGCGTAGACGAGGTCGGCCTGCTCGACGCGCAGCTCGGCGAGGTTGCGTTTGAGTAGCTGGAGGGCCTTCTCGCCGTCGGGCTCGAAGCACTTGGTGACGAGGAACGCCTCCTTGCGGCGCTCCTTGAGGACATGGCCGAGGTAGACCTGGGCCTTCCCGTAGCCGGCGAACTCGGGGGCGGTGTCGAGATAGGTCACGCCGCTGTCGATGCACTGGTGGTAGAAGGCGACGGCCTCCTTCTCGGGGCGGTAGCCCGCCGGGGCCGTGCCCAGGCCCAGGACGGGCACCTTGACCTTGGTGCGGCCCAGCACCTTCTGCGGCAGGGCCGCCTCACCGCCGGCCGCCGTACTCGCCAGGGCCAGCGCCGTGCCCGCGCCAGCGGCCGCGAGGAAATCGCGGCGCGAAACGCCATCCGGGTTCTGCGTGTGCTCGCTCATCGTTCCCTCCTTCTTCCCAGACGAGGCGCCGTGGGCCGAGGTCGGCGACGTCGGCGACGTCGGCCCACGAAGGCCGGTCCGGGACGACAGGATTGTCGCACCTCCGGTGTCATCCTTCAAGAGGATGCGAGTGCCTGACTAAATAGCTGCACACAAAGGGGAAAGTGCTTCGTGGCCGGGGCTGAGTCCGCGAAGCCCCGGACGGCCCCGGGGCTTCGCGGACTCAGCCCCGGCCACGAAGCACCTGCGCCACCCGGCACTTTCCCCCTTGGGGGGAGCTATTTAGGACAGGCAGCGGTACTTCCGCAGGGCCTCCAACGCCTTCTGGAACTCGTCTGGCAGCGGGGCCTCGGCCTCGATGATCTTGCCCGTGCGCGGGTGTTGGAACCGCAACCGATGCGCGTGCAGCGCCTGCCGCGACAGGAGGACCTCGTCGGGTGCATCGGGCGCGAGGTCCGACGCGCGCAAACTGTCGCGGCTGCTGTAGACCTTGTCGGCGAGGACGGGACAGCCAAGGCTGGCAAGGTGGACACGGATCTGGTGCGTGCGGCCCGTGCGCGGGTGGCAGCGAACGTAGCTGTAGCCGCGGAATCGCTCGATCACCTCGTAATAGGTGCAGGCGTCGCGGCCCTCGTCCTCGTCGTCCGTGATCGTCATCTTGACGCGGTCGTGAGGGTGGCGGGCGATGCGGCCCTCGATGTAATCGCTGTCGCGGTCGAGGACGCCGTGGACCAGGGCGCGGTACTCCTTGAAGATCTTGCGCAACTCGAACTGCAGGCTCAGGTCGCGGTGCGTTTGCTCCTCCTTGGCGATGAGGATGACGCCGCTGGTGTCGCGGTCGAGACGATGTACGATGCCGGTGCGCTGCTCGCCGTTGACCGTCGACAATTCGTCGAAGCGATGCAGGATCGCATTGACCAGCGTGCCCGACCAGTGGCCCTTGGCGGGGTGGACGACCATGTCGGCCGGTTTGTTGATCAGGGCCAGGTAGTCGTCCTCGTAGAGGACCTCCAGCGGAATGTCCTCTGCCTCGGGCAGGTCGTGCGCCGGCGGTGGAAACTCGACGCGGACATGGTCGTCATAGCGGACTTTGTAACTCGCCTTGGCGAGCCGGCCGTTGACCTGCACCCCGCCCGCCTCGATCACCTTCTGGATGACGGAGCGGCTGTACTCGGCGAACAGGCTGGCCAGGTAGACGTCGATGCGCATGCCCTCGACCTTGCGGCCGGTGGTCAGCTCGATCACGTTGTCGTTCATGGTGGTGCGCAGGGCTGCAAACGCAGACGAGCCTCTGGCAAGGGCGTCACCGGCGATTCGGCCGGCCGCGCTCGCCAGAGGCTCGCGGCAAAACGCCTCGGTTGGGAACCTCACTTCTCCTTGGGTTCCTTGATGAAGGCCAGCGGATCGCCGCCTTTCTTTAGCTTCTCGTCGAGGGTCGCCAGGTCCTTGGCATGCTTCTCGAGGTCCTTGGCCCGCCGCTCCGCCTCCTTGGCGAGAGGACTGTCCTTGAAGCGAGTCTGCAAGTCGTTGTAGAAGCCGCGAGCCTTCTCGAAGTCGCCCATGCCTTCATAGGCCTTGCCGGTGCCCAGGAGACACTCTTGCACCAACACCGGTGTCGCCTTGAACTGCTTCGCCAGGTCCTCGTAGGCATTGGCGGCCGCCTGCAGCTTGTCGACGGCAGTGCTGTGCTGCGTGTACAGTCCGCCGAGGCCGGACTCCAGGTCCTTGCGAGCCTTCTGCAACCGGGCGACGTTGGCCTGGATCGTGCCCTGGTTCTTGTCGATGAACTGATCGAGTTCGTCCGTCCCGCTGAGCGAGTCGAGCGTGACCCAGCGCGCCGAGTTGTTGGCCTCGGACCGCGACGAGGCGATCCGCCAGCCGACAAAGACCAAGAGCGCCAGGATGACAATGCCCCAGATGACGGTGGCCTTTCGCGAAAGGGCCGGGCCGCCCTTGAAGTTCTGCTTCAGGCGCCCCAGGAACCGGACGAGGCTGTTGGCCTGCAGTTCTTTGCGCTGTTCCGCTTTCATGCGGTCGTTACCCCGCTGAAGACGCCAGAGGAGGGTGACTTATTCTGGAGATGATAGGGCACGCCCGCGATCTGGTCAATGTGAACACGACGAGGCGCGGGAGCGGCCCACCGGCAGCGGGAGGCTCGCTGCCAATTCCGCTTGACCGCCGTCGACCATTTCCATATCTCCGATAACCCTCCCACCTGCACCGGGTCCCAAGGGGCGTCGGAGGAAGTCCCGCGCACGAGGTGGTTGCCCCCAGCGCCAGAACACGGGACGAAGTCGACGCGACGGGCCGGCGGAGAAGCGGCTCGAAGTCTGCCGCTGTGCTGCCGTGGCCGGCGGCTCTACTCAACGCGGGGCGAGTTGACACAAGCCCGGAGCGCCAGCGACGGGGTCGTCCTCAACGCGGGGCGAGTTGACACAAGCCCGGAGCGCCAGCGACGGGGTCGTCCTCAACGCGGGGCGAGTTGACAGTCCCGACCGCCTACAACGTCCCACCCGGCTCGCGGGCCGCGACGCAGTTCCCCGCCGCGGGCGCGGCCGCCGGCGCCGTCCCGTCCGGCACACCCAACCTTGCCCTGAACCTGGCAAGCCCGCCTGCCGCGGCCCTGGCCAGCGCCGGTTCGCCGATTCAGCGGACCACTTATGAGGAGAAGTTGCCGCCGCCGCTGCGCGTGGTCGAGCCGCCCTCGGCGGCGTCCGCTCACGACTCGCTGCTGCCCGACCTCACCCGGCCTCTTGCGTGTACCGATGCCGGCTCCGAGGCCGGCAACCACCGCCACGTGATGCGCCCGCCGGCCGAGACAGGTGACGGCAGCGACGGCTCGCCCGTGCCGGCCGCGAAGTCTCCGACAGGGCTGCCGGACTCGATCCTCATGGCAGCGCCCGAGTCGAAGGAACCCAAGGAGGGGAAGGGGAGCGCGGACGCCAGCCCGCGGACGGACAAGCAGGATGAGAAACAAACTTCGCTGCCGCCCGGCAGCCCCGCCGTCCGCATGGTCAACACCAAGCGCATCGTCCTGAACTACCACGTCACGGATGTCGGTCCGTCGGGCCTGTCGGGCGTGGACCTGTGGTACACGCGCGACGGCCAGGTGTGGCAGAAGGATGAGGGCACGGGGCGGTCCGGTCCGCCGTACGTGTTCGAGGTGCCTGAGGAGGGGATGTACGGCTTCACGCTGATAGCCAAGAGCGGCCTCGGCCTGGGCAAGAAGCCGCCGCAGCGTGGCGACCTACCGCAGGTCTGGGTCGAGGTCGACCAGACCAAGCCGGCCGTCACTCTCCTCGACGTTCAGCACGGTGTCGGCGCCAAGGCTCGCGAGATTACCATCACCTGGTCGGCGACCGACCGCAACCTGGCCCGTCGCCCGATCACGCTCGCCTACGCCGAATCGGCGGAGGGCAGCTGGACTCCACTGGCGGCCAACATCGAGAACAGCGGCCGCTACGTCTGGACCATGCCGGCCAGCGCTCCCGCGAGCTTCTTCGTCCGCGTCGAGGCGGTGGACCTGGTCGGCAACGTCGGCTCGGCCCAGTCGACCAAGCCGATCGTCATCGACCTGTCACAGCCGGAGGTCCAGCTAGACGGCGTCGACTCGAGCGAGAAATGAAGGTGGCCTGCGGAAAAGAGGAACCCTCGCCCGACTCCTTGCCGGGCGAGGGCCCTCACGCCAGCGGAATGGCAGCGGTTACCCGCTGCCTCAAGTGAACGGGCCGGGTGAACGGACTTGCGCCGCCCCGGCCGCTTTCTTGCGCAGACATAATCAGATCAGCAGTCGTGAATGCGAAGCCAACCCCCTCTCTTCATGGCCCCTCTCCCCCGAAGCGGAGGCGAGGGGAGCAAGACAAGTCAGGTGAGGGCGTCGCGGATGATGTGGGCCTCCTGCACGCGCTGCTGATTCGGCTGAGTACGCCCCTCACTCCACGAGCGCATGCGGTAGGCTTCGGAGGTTACCGGGAGCCAACGGACCATGTCAGTTGCACCTTCCAGGCAGACAGTGGCAAGGACTCGCACCTTTTGCTCATCCTACCCGCGGTGTCCCAGCAAGTACAACCGTGCAACCCGAGGTCGTGGGAAACCGGGATGAGACAGCCAGCGTGGCACAGCGTCTCCTTCATCCCTCATTCACTCCCCCGGCAGTTAACGTCGAGTTCCTCGCCGGCGAGCCCGACGGCCCGAACGGGCCGCATCGTTTCGTCGACCCAGTCCTCGTACAATGCCGCCATGAAGCACCTGAGCGCGCTAGTTCTCTTGTTACTGTGTTGGCCAGCCTTGCAAGAACCGCGCGCGCGGGCAGTGTCCCGGGCGTGGATGCCCGAGGGATGATCTGCACGCGACGATGCTGCACTTGCTCGGGATCGACCACAAGCGGATGACCTACCTCCACAGCGGCCGGCGCTATCGCCTGACCGACGTGGCGGGTAACCTGCTGACGAAGGTCCTGGCGGAGAGCCCTCGATCAATGCCCTTGACGATGCCGCGGATCTCAGCGACCTGTGTGGGAGCAAAGTATGGATCATTCCAACTGTCCGGCGCGAAGGTCCCTGAAGTTCTGCCGGGCCATTGGCGCCGGCCTGGTCTGTCTCTTTGCCGCCTGGTCCGGACAACAACAGGATGCCCCGGGCACCCTGAAACTGTCGATTGTGGACGAGTGTACCAGGCAAACGATCCCCGCCCGGGTCGAAGTCCTCGACAAGGATGGCAAAGCCTATTGTTCTACACGGCAGGTATTTGCCGTGTCTCGTTGCGTCCCGGCGACTACCGCCTGCGGGTTTACAAAGGGTTGGAATACCGCGTCGAAACCAAGGAACTCTGGATCCAGCCCGGACGGACACAGGACCTGACGGTGACACTCCAGCGCTGGAGCAACCTGCCGAAAAAAGGCTGGTATAGCGCGGATTCCCACTTGCACATTGCGAGGCCCTTCAAGGAGTTGAACCCGCACATCAGCAAGTTCATGCAAGCCGAGGACATCCATGTGGCCAACCTTCTCCAGTGGGGAAACGCGAAGCATTTCCATAACGCGCGCCAATACGCCTTTGGCAAGGACGGCCTTTACCAGGAAGGAGATTACTGGCTGGCCGCGGGGCAGGAGAACCCGCGCACGCATTTCCTCGGGCACACGCTGACTCTCGGAGGACAGAAGCCGATCAACTTCCCCGACGCCTACTTGGTGTACCGGAACTTTTGGGAGGAATCCCGCCGGCAGAAGGCATTGAGCGGCTACTGTCACTTCGCCTTGCGCCGTGGCGGGGATGACGGCATTGCTCTCGACCTGCTCGATCGTCTCCTGAGCGTTGTCGAGGTCGTGCAGAATGAGAGGGGAATTTATCAGACCTGGTACGACGCTCTGAACCTGGGGTTCCGCATCACGCCCATTGCCGGGACCGACTATCCCTGTGGACTCACGGCGGGGGTGGCTCCCGGGCGGGAGCGCTTTTACACCCACGTAGAAGGTCCCTTGAACTATGAATCCTGGCTGGACGGGATACGTCGTGGCAAGACCTTTGTGACCAACGGTCCCGTGCTGGAGTTCAGCGTCCAGGGAAAATCGATCGGGGAAGAAATCGTGCTCAAAGCGGGGGGCCGAGTACCTGTCGAGGCGTGCGTTCGCTTCGACCCGGAGCGGGACCGTGTGGAAGTGCTCGAAATCGTCGAGAACGGCCAGGTCATCCGCAGATTCCCGCGGGTGGGCAAGGCTGCGGAAATTCGTTGTCGCTTCCAAGCGGAGGTCTTGGAAACGGCCTGGCTCGCCGTGCGCGCGTCCGGAAAGAAAAAGAGCGAGGTCCCCTCACCACGGCTTGCCGACGTACAGGTTGCCCCGTCCCTGGCTCATTCGGCCCCTATTTACGTGACCTTGAAAGGCCCTCCCGGTCTGGCCGCTCAGCGTCGAGCCAAACTCATCGCTGCAGCCTGGCTCGACCGCCTGGACAACCTCGAAAAGCGCCTGGAGGAGAAGAGAATCCGCGACCTCGCCAACTACTTCGCCAGCGATGGCGTGGATGCGGAAACCCTGCGCAAGAGCCAAGACGCTCTGCGCCAGCGCATCCAGGCTGCCAAGAGATACTTTCAAAACCGCTCTCGGTAGCCGCGTGCGTGGGAACAAGGTCAGCCCGCAGCGCTCTGGGCGTCCGGTTTTCCAGTCAATAACCGCCGGATCGATGCTACAATCCCCCGCACGATTTCGAGGTCGACGGGCGGAGACACCAGGCCGTGAACGATCTCCGTCCGCAACCGGAAGCTCTCTCTTAAGAGTGCGAACTCCTCGCGGCTCATAACTCCGTTCCCATACAGCGTCCGAAGGAGTTCCATCGGTGTTGTCTTCGGCATGTGGAGTTCGATGGAGCTCGCTACCTGCCGCATCGCTGCTTCGAGCATTGCCCAGGCGAAGACGAGCGCGGCCCGCATCTGCCCAGCCTGAAGTAGCATGTCGATTTCCGCGAGAGCCTGGTCGATTTCCTCGCTCGATGGCTCCCGAGCGCCTCGCGTGATCCTCCGGAAGGGATCGCCCTCGCTCAACACGATGAGATCGTACCGCCAGCCCGGTTGAGCATTCGTAACCTCGGCCGTGCGGGAGAGACTTGAATCAGCCTCGACATCGGCCCGCGTGTGCTTGACCTGCGCCAGCACTTTCTCATTCCCACGGGTCGCCACCAGGTCCACGCCGAAGTCGGCGAATCCGGGGAGATGATCCTTGTCCGGATGGGTGACGACGGCGTACCCCTCGGCTCGATATTGTTGTGCGATTCGCTCTAGTTCTTTTTCGAGATCCATAGCATCACCGCGGAAGTTGAATGACGTCAGGAGAGTCTTCGATCCGGATATAGAGGAATTCCGCCCCTTTGCAGTAGGCATCCAGAAGGATTTTTGAAGCACCGCGGATCTTCACGGGGGCGTCGATGCTGAGGTGAATCGTCTCGGAGTAACGGATCTGCCGGTCATCCTGATAGACGAACTTGTTGAGTGCGTCCCGGATCGGCTTCACCATGTTGTCGTCATCGAGCGACGGCTGATCCCCCTCATGAAAGTTGATCAAAAGGAACTTCAACTTCCCGGTGACCGGCGGAGCAGTCCAGCCCTTCGCCGCCTCAGCATGCACGGTGGTCTGCCACGCCTTGAGGTTCTTCTTGTCGTTCGTCTGGTGCGAGACGGGAGGACCAGGCACGACAAACTCGAGAATCAGCATGCCCCGACGCCCTCACGCCCTCGGCCTCCCTCTGCGGGACCTTGTGCGGCTCGCTTCCCCAACACCCTACTCTAAAGAGGGGCGCGTCCGGCGCCAAGTGCGTTGCAGAGTCTGAAGGAGGAAGGGAGGAAGTCAACTCCAGAACGCGTTGAGCAGCCGGTTCACCTCGCCTGCGGCTTCCATCATCACCATGTGCCCCTTGCCGGGGATCACTTCCACTCGGACCGAGGGCGGCAGTCCGGAGGCGTGGCGCACCGGAATGATCTGGTCCTCGCTGCCCCAGACGACCAGCACCGGCTGGTGCAGTCCGGCCAGTTCCTCGCGCAGGACCGTGGTCTGCCGCCCTCCGCCAAACAGTCTTTCCGACAGCAGGCGGAGGCTGGCCTCCACTCCCTCCAACCGTTTGTACTTCAACAGGTCGTCGATCATCCGGCGCGTGACCAGGCGGGCGTCGGCGAACAGCTTGGCCGCGTGTGGCTTGAGTGCATTGCGGTTGGCCGCCGTGACGAAGCCCTCGATGTAGCCGGCGTCGATCTCCGCGCCAAGGCCGGCGCTGGCCAGCAACGCCAGCGAGCGCACTCGCTGCGGCTCGGCGGCAGCGAGCGCCAGGGCCACCGCGCCGCCCAGGGAATGGCCCACCAGGTGCGCCGAGGAGACGCCCACGGCATCCAGGAAGGCTGCTACGGCCTGTGCCAGTTCGCGGAGAGTACCGGTGCCGACGTCCTTGCTGGACTCGCCGTGCCCCGGCAAATCCAGGGCATAGACGGTCCGTGCGGCCGCTAGTGCCTCGTGGTTGAACAGCCAGTTGTTGAGGTCGCCGCCAAAGCCGTGGACCAGGATGACCACATCACTTCCTTGACCGCGCCTCAAATAGCGCAGCGTGCGGCCGCCGACCACGACCTTCTCCGGTTCGGCGCCGGCCTTGGCCTCGGCCGCCGACGTTTCCGAGAAGTTGGCACGAAAATCGGCGACGACGGCGTCGATCTCCGTCTCAGGAACGTCGGCATCGGCGACCACTGCCAGCAATCCACCCACGGACACCACCTCGCCTACCTGGGCCAGCTGCCGGCGGAGCACTCCGCCGCCAGGGGTTGCCACCACGCCCGTGATTTTCTCGGTCTCGACTTCGAGGAGTTCCTCGCCCTCCTTCACCAGCGCCCCGACGTCCTTGAGCCAGCCATTGACACGGGCCGATGCCATCGACAGCCCCCACTTGGGCAGGGTGATCTTGTGAATCGCTGCCATCAGCGGTACTCCCGGACGCGGGTGACGGCCGCTTCGATCTTGGCGGGGCTGGGGACGTACAGATCCTCGAGCACGTCGCTGAATGGTGCCGGCGTATGTGGTGCAGTCACCTGCTCGATCGGCGCCTTCAGGGCCTTGAAAGCCCTCTGGGCGACGAGGCCGGCGATGTCCGAGGCCATGCTGCAGCGCGGATTGGATTCGTCCACCACCACCAACCGCCCGGTCTTCTCCACGCTCTCCAGAATGGTGTCCTCGTCCAGCGGAGACGTGGTGCGCGGGTCGATGACCTCGCAGTGGATGCCTTTCCTCTGCAGAGCGTCCGCCGCCTGCTGGGCGAAATGCACCATGCGCGCCAGCGCAACGACGGTCACGTCATCGCCCTCCCGCACCACACTCGCCTCCCCGAACGGCACGATGTAGCTTTCCTCCGGAACGTCCCCTTCGAGCCCATACAAGAGCTTGTGTTCGCAGAAGATGACGGGGTCATTGTCGCGGATCGACTCGATGAGCAGCCCCTTGGCGTCGTAGGGCGTCGACGGGATCACCACCTTGAGCCCGGGCACATGGGTAAAGAGGCTGTACAGGCACTGCGAGTGCTGGGCCGCGGCGCGGAGGCCGGCGCCGATCATAGTGCGGATCACCACCGGCGTCTTCGCCTTGCCGCCGAACATGTACTTGAACTTGGCGGCCTGGTTGAGAATCTGATCCAAGCAGACGCCCATGAAGTCGATGAACATCAGCTCCGCGACCGGGCGCAGGCCACAGGCCGCCGCGCCGATGGCGGCGCCGATGAACGCGGCTTCCGAGATCGGCGTATCGAGCACCCGGCCGGGAAACTGGTGGTAGAGCCCCTTCGTGACGCCGAGCACGCCGCCCCAGGCGTCCTGCTCGCCCGGCGCGCCCATGCCGCCGGCGTTGTCCTCTCCCATGACGATCACAGTCGGATCGCGCGTCATCTCCTGAACCAGCGCTTCATGAATCGCCTGCCGAAAGGTTATTTTCCTGGCCATGCTTGGTGTTCCTTGCTTCGATCAGTACGAGACGTAAACGTCCGTCAGCAGGTCGGCTGCCGCCGGCTTGGGATCGGCCTTGGCGCGGCGCACGGCCTCATCGATGAGTGCTCGCGCCTCCCGGTCGCGCTGCTCGAGTTCGGCCCAGGTGATCTCGCCGCTCTTCGTCACCCGCGCCGCAAACTGCCTCAGACAGTCGCTGGTTTCGCGCAGCTTCTGGACCTCGCCGGGGGCGCGATAGGTCTGCTGGTCGCCCTCGAAGTGGCCGAAGAAGCGCATGAACTTCACCTCGATCAGGCTCGGGCCGCCCCCCTCGCGGGCGCGGCGGATGGCCGTGCCCGCCGCCTCGTAGACGGCGAAGAAATCGAAGCCGTCGACCTGGACACCCGGCATGCCGCAGCCCGAGGCGCGATCGGCGATGCTGCCGCCGGCTACCGACCAGGTGGACGAGGTGGCCTCGGCGTAGCCGTTGTTTTCGGCGACGAAGATCGCCGGCAACTGCCAGACACTGGCGAGGTTCATGGCCTCGAAGATGGCGCCCTGGTTGGACGCCCCGTCGCCGAAGAAGCAAACGCCGACGCCCTTGTTCCCCTTCCGTTTGGCCGCCAGCGCGGCGCCGCAGATGAGCGGCCCGCCGCCGCCGACGATGCCGTTGGCGCCCATCATGCCAATCGACAGGTCTGCCACGTGCATGGAGCCCCCCTTGCCGTGGCAGACACCGGTGCGCTTGCCCCAGATCTCCGCCATCATGGCGTGTACGTCCATGCCCTTGGCGATGCAGTGGCCGTGGCCGCGGTGGGTGCTGGCGATGCAGTCATGGTCGCCCAGGTGCATGCACACGCCGGTGGCCGCGGCTTCCTCGCCGGCGTAGAGATGCACGAAGCCGGGGATGTCGCCGCTGGCAAACTCGGTATGCAAACGCTCCTCGAACTCGCGGATCGTTCGCATCGTCGTGTAAGCTTGCAGCAGTTGCGGCTTGGTCAACATGGGAAGCGACCCCCTTTCAAAACGGAGGGCGAGCGAGAGCATGGATTGCGACACCATACCAGCCCGAAGCGTCAGCGAGGGACACTTCTTCCCTCGCTGACGCTTCGGGCTGGTATGGAAAGACGTTTGTCCGAAAGTCCTCAGATGTAGCCGATATTCCCATCGGGCTCAACGACCAGGCCGCGTCGCCAGGGCTTGGGCGGGTATTTCTTGATCGCCTTGAGGTCCAGCTCGATGCCCAGCCCCGGCGTGTCGGGAATTTCCAGGTAGCCGTCCTTGAACTTCATTGGCTCCAGCACCATCTCGCGCAGCGGTCCGGACTTTCCGGGATCGACATACTCCAGGATGACAAAGTTCGGGGTCGAGGCGGCGAAGTGGACGCAGACGGCGGTGGCGACGGGGCCGAGCGGGTTGTGCGGGGCGATGGTCAGGCAATTGGCCTCGGCCTCGGCGGCGATCTTCTTGGCCTCCAGGAGCCCGCCCACGATGCACAGGTCCGGCTGCAAGATGTCCGCCGCGCCGGCCGCGATGACGTCGTGGAACTGGTACTTCGTGTACAGTTCCTCTCCCGTGGCGATGGGGACGATGGTCTTCTGGCGGACCCGCGCCATGGCTTGCACGTTTTCCGGCCGGACCGCCTCTTCAAAGAACATCGGCCGATACGGGCGAACCGCTTCCACCAACTCGATGGCGCGGGCGGACTCGAAGATCTTGGCATGGGGGTCGAGGGCGATGTCGAGGCCGTCGCCCAACGCCTTGCGCATGGCTTCCATCTTGCGGCCCGCTTCGACCACCACCTTGCCCCACGGCATCTTGTCGCTGCCTGACGGCTGCGGCCCCATCTTGATGGCCGTGAACCCCTGATCGACCGCACGCTTGGCGTCGTCGATCGTACCAGAGGCCCGGTAGACGCGCACCTTGTCGCGGCAACGGCCGCCGATGAGCTCGTAGACCGGCACCTTGAGCGCCTTGCCCTTGAGGTCCCACAGGGCCTGTTCAATGCCGCTGATGGCGGCAACGACCACCGACCCACCGGGGTAGCGCGAGCCGTTGTACAGGAGCCGCCACAGGTACTCGATGCGAAACGGATCCTGCCCGACCAGCCAGTCCTTGAAATAGTGGATCGTTTGGACGGTCGCCTCGTCCGGCCCGACACAGTACGCCTCGCCCGTGCCGTGCAGGTGCTCGTCGGTCAGGACGCGCAAGAGCACTCGGTTTTGGCCGCCGATGTTCACCTGAAACGTCTCGATGTCGCGGATCTTCATGGTGGGTGTTAACCTTGGAGGCAGGCAACGGACCGCGCCGTTCTGGTTGTCAGGGCACTGCTTGTATACACAGGACAATAAGCGGCGGCCGCAAGGCTGTCAAAGAGAATTGCCCCGACTAGAGCGGTTTGCCGTTGGCCGTAGCACAGGCGTCCCGCCTGTGCCCGTTCGCGGTTCGGCACAGGCGGGACGCCTGTGCTACATGCCTTCCCCCAAGGAGCAACGCGATGCACGAGGAGCCGAAGTCTTTGTCTGCCCGAGGTGAGGACAGGCCGGAGGATTCAATCGGCCTGGACCGGCGATCCTTCCTCCGGACCGTTGGGGGGCAGGTTGCCGTTGCCGCCAGCGCGACGGGTCTCCTTGCTGAAGCGGGCTCGTCCGCTGCGAAGTCGGGCCTGCTCATCATCGATTGCCACGCCCACCTCTACAGCGCAGACATCGCCAAGTACCCGCCCGGCGCCAAGACGCCGCTGACCCCGCCCAAGGGCACGGGCACTGTGGAACACATGCGCCGCCTGATGAAGGAGACCGGCGTCCGGTTCGTCAACTGCACCCAGCCTCGAAGCTATTACCTTTATGACAACCGCTTCACCGCCGATACGGCGCTGGCCAACCGCGACTGGATGATCGGCGTGGTCAATCTCGACCCGGACGACCCGCGGAGCCCCGCTCTCCTCGAAAGGTACGTCCGCGACTACAACGTACGCGGCCTGGTGAGCGTCACGGGAAAGAGTGGACGGTTCGATGCCCCGATCGTGGTCCGGCTCTGGGAGGTTGCCAGCCGGCTCGGCATCGTGATCAACCTGAACATCAACCCTCCCGAGGTCGAGGGAGTAGAACGGATGCTTGATCGCTTCCCGAAGGTCCGCGTCGCCCTCGATCATACCCTGAACATGACGGTCCGGAACCTGGACAAGACCCTGCCGGCGGCCAAGCGGCTTGCGAAACACCGGAATGTGTACACCAAGCTTTCGTTCCTCCCGACGGGGTCGGCCGAAAAGTATCCGTTCCGGGACCTCCACGAGCCCTGCCGCGAAGTGATCAAGGCGTTTGGCCCGGAGCGCTGCGTGTGGGGCAGCAACTTCCCCTGTGAGTTGTGGTGCAAGAACCTGCGGCAGGAGCCCTCGACGTACGCGCAGCACCTGCGGCTTTTCACCCACGAGCTGGGCCTGGATCAGGCGACCAAGGAGGCGATCCTCGGCAAGACCGGAATGGCCTTGTGGCATTCCGGGCACTCCAAGTAGAAAAACCGCCTCTACACCGTCGACAAGTAAAAAGCCACCGACCGGGGCTGCCTGCCCGGCCCCGTCTCCCCGTGCCGACCCGGGTGAACAACTCGTCAGGACCTGAGCTGTTGCCGCACGAGGCGGACACCCTCGACCATCGCGGCAAGCTTCTTCGTGGCGATGAAGCGAGCCGTCTGCGAGAAGCCGCAGTCCGGCGTGACGTGGACGCGCTCCGCCTCGATGTACTTCAACACCGTCCGCAGCCGCTCGGCGACCAGTTCAGGCGGCTCGATCCAGGTGTTCTTCACATCAACCAGCCCGACCGCCACTCCCATCGGCGGCCGGATCTCGCGCGCCAGTTCGATTTCGGCCATTTCACGGCTGGCGAACTCGAGAGCCAGCTGCTGCACCGGCGCCTGGGCCAGGTACGGAAACAAGGGGCGGTAGCTGCGCTGCCCGACAGCGCGGCCGCGGAAGTTGCCGAAGCACATGTGCAGGCTGAGGAAGGCATGGACGCCGTCAACCGTGCGCGCGATCAGGTCGAGGAACTCCTCCGGGCGGTCGGGCCGGCACGCGAAGCTCGGCTCGTCCAGCTGCAGGAACGTGACCCCCTCCTGAACCAGTGCCTTCAACTCGCGGTTGACGATCGGCAGCAGCGCCTTGGTGATCTCCATGCGGTCGCGGTAGACCTCGCCGCCCTGGAGGCAACCGGCCAGGGTGAACGGGCCAGGGACAGGGACTTTCAGCGGGGCGGTCGTCAGGGCGCGGACGCGGCGGTATTCCTCGACCAGCCCGAGGCCGCGCGGGGCCGACAGCGGCCCAACGCAGAGATAGCGGCTGCGCTGGTCGTGAGCGGGGGGGCCCCAGCGACGAGCCGGGGGAAGCGGGCGCAGGCCCTCGAGAGAGTCGTAGAAACCGAGGTTGAAGTCGACGCGCTGCATCTCGCCGTCCGTGATGAGATCGGCGCCGGCCCGCAGTTGGTCGTCGACGGCGAGGCGGACGGCATCGCGGACGGCCTCCTCGCGGTCGTCGGAGCCGAACAGTTCCGGCTGGCGTACGGCATCATCGCAGAACTTCGCGTACCAGCCCGGGAACGACCAGCTGCCGATGACGGTCGCCGGAAGCAGGGGTAGAGAGGACATGGCATTTCCTCGGCGAGCGGGGGGCGTGAGCCCCC
>JACOUH010000164.1 GCA_016177925.1 Planctomycetota bacterium
ACTACATCAAGGACCAGCTCGACGGCACGCTGTCGTTCCGCTGGTCGTGCCGCATGGGCGTCTGCGGCAGCTGCGGCATGACCGTCAACGGCGAGCCGAAGCTGACCTGTGCCACCTTCCTGGCCGACTACGCACCGGGCCCGGTGCGCGTCGAGCCGCTGCGCAACTTCCCCATCATCCGCGACCTCGTCATCGAAATGGGCGACTTCATGCGCAAGTTGCCGCAGATCAAACCGTGGATCGTCCGCAAGGACGAGAAACCGCTGGCCGAGGGGGAATACCGGCAGACGCCGGAGCAACTCGACGAGTACAAGCAATACAGCATGTGCATCAACTGCTTGCTGTGCTACGCTGCCTGTCCCGTCTACGGCCTGGAGCCGAAGTTCATCGGTCCGGCGGCGATCGCCTTGGCCCAGCGCTACAACCTCGATTCGCGCGACGAGGGGGCGAAGGAACGCCGGGAAATCCTCTCCGAACACGAGGGCATCTGGGGCTGCACTTTCGTCGGCGAGTGTACGAAGGCCTGTCCCAAGAACGTCGACCCGGCCGGCGCCATCCAGCGCTACAAGCTGAAGACCGCGATGGAGTGGCTCAAGAGTTTCTTCATGCCGTGGGGGGCGCGATGAATCAGACCGACAAGCCCATCTACACGGAATTTCATCCGCGCTGGTATCGGCCGCGCATGTCGACCTACTGGTGGCTGAAACGGCCGTCCTATCTCGCCTTCATCGGGCGTGAGGTGAGCAGCGTCTTCGTCGCCTGGTCCATCGTCTACCTGCTGCTGCTGATCGGCGCCGTCCACCGTGGCGCGGACGATTATCGGTCGTTCCTCGACTGGACGGGCGGCATCGGCGTCGTGCTGCTGAACGTCGTGAGCTTCTGCTTCATCGTCCTGCACGCGGTGACCTGGTTCAACCTGGCACCGCAAGCGATGGTGCTCCGCTACAAGGGCAAGCGAGTGCCGGAGACGTGGATCGCCGGCGCGAACTACGGCGCCTGGGCGTTCGTGTCGCTGATCGTGGCCCTGATCGTCCTGTTGGGCTAGAACTCGTGGGGAGACATGCCGATGGCAGCAAAAAAGCGATCGATCGAGCCCCTGTTGTGGGTCCTCTTCAGTGCCGGCGGAGTGCTGGCCGCCCTGCTGATTCCCGTGCTGCTGCTGCTGTTCGGCGTGGTGTTCCCGCTGGGATGGCTGACGCCGCCGACCCACGAACACCTGCTCGCCGTCATCGGCCACCCGATCACGCGCGTGGTGCTCTTCCTGCTGTGCATGCTGTCGCTGTTCCACTTTGCGCACCGCTTCCGTTACACCCTGTACGACGGCTTGCAGATCAAGCACCTCAACGAGCTGATCAACACGGTTTGCTATGGCGGGGCGATCGCCGGCTCGGTCGTGGCGGGGTATCTCCTGTGGCAGATCTAGGAGGAGGGCAGGTCATGGCGCAGTTCCAACTCAAGCCGATCGATGCCGATGCGGTCCCGCGGGCCCTGGAAAAGGCCGAGCGTTACCGGCTGCTCGCCGAGCCGGAGGAGGCCGAGAGCATCTGCCTGGACATCCTGGCCATCGAGCCGGACAACCAGCAGGCCCTCGTCATGCTGCTCCTGGCCCTGACCGACCAGTTCCATCACGACCACGGCAACTGCTACGCCCGGGCGCAGGAGCTAGTGCCGCGTCTACACCACGAGTACGAGCGCTGTTACTACGCCGGTCTCATTCGCGAGCGGCGTGGCAGCGCCCAGCTCGACCGCGGCGGGCCCGGCAGCGCCGCCCTCGCTCACACCTGGCTCCAGGAGGCGATGGGCTGGTACGAGAAAGCGGAGGCCGTCCGTCCGCCGCACAACGACGACGCCATCTTGCGCTGGAACACCTGCGCCCGCCGCATCATGAAGCACAACCTCAGAGCCCCCAGCGCCGAGGCCTTCGAGCCCGTCCTGCAAGAGTAACGGCCGGGAGGGAACCACCAATCCTCTCCGCCAGGGGCGGAAGCCAGATCAGTCCGGGAGGTTTTCAGGAGGCTGGACCGGGACCGGCGGCCGCTCGCGCAGAGCACAGAGCAGGGGCCGCGCGTGCCGGGAGGAGAGACGCGTCCTGGCGTCGGCCCGGGCGCGTTCGAGCTGGCGCAGGTGAGCGAGCCAGGCCGTTTCGAGGTCTTCCACCTTGTCATAGCCGTAATGGGTCTTGAGGGCCGTGTCCCAATCTCCCTCGGACCCTTCCTTCACGAACGCGAGAAAGACTTTTCGGTCGCGCTTGCCGACGAGGAACTGCGTGAGCGAATAGCCTTCGACGTAGAGCGCCATCACGTCGCTGGGGTACTGGCTCAGTTCCAGCAGGCGTCGCAGCGGGATCATCCGCCCGTCGCGGACGATCCGATGAATCAGGCCCTCATGACGGCCCCGTTCCCGTTGGTCCTCGCAGAGCACGGCACCGCCCTCGTCAGCCCAGCGCGGCACAGGATGGCAGAAGTGGAAGGCGAAGACGGTGTGCGTCACCTCGTGCGGCAGCACGCTGGCGAGCAGGCGGTCGAGCGTCCCCTCGATGTGCATGCGGCGCTCGAGTACCTGGCCGTTGTCGAAGACGAACGACGTCGCCCCGCCCGAGCCACCGAGATTTACCGTCACCCGGAGCGGGCACGGCTTGTCCCAGGTAGGCATTTCCTTGCCAAGCCATTTCCGTGACAAGTCCTTGCGGTAGCGCTCCGCCGCCTCGCCGACCTGCCGGGCGACTTCCGTCGAGGGGGCGTCGATCAGGAAATTGAGCGTGCGATACTCGACCGCCGCGGCACGGTCCGCGAGGATCGGCAGCGCGAGAAGAGCCAGCACGAGCCCCGTTCGTTCCTTGAACATGGCGGCAACTCCTTTTGCCAGGGGTGTCAGTGGTGGGAGGGCGAGGCTCCTGCCGAGCCGCAGCGAGCCGGCTCGGCAGG
>JACOUH010000165.1 GCA_016177925.1 Planctomycetota bacterium
GGTCCTGGGAGGGGAGGAATCCCCTCCCAGGACCGGCGAACGCGAAGCCGCAAGCGGCAGAAATGGAGCGCGGCGCGATGGACCCGCAGGACGACCCGCTTCTGGACCTCGTCGGGATCTCGTTGAAGTACGGCGAGCACCAGGCGCTCAAGGAGGTGACCCTCCGACTGCCGCGCGGCCGGATCGGCCTGCTCGGCCCCAACGGAGCCGGCAAGTCGAGCCTTCTCAAGATCCTGCTGGGACTGATCGCTCCGACCGCCGGTCGGGGCGCGGTACTCGGACGGGACGTCTCGACGGCCGGGGCGGAGCTGCGCCGACTGGTCGGGTTCATGCCGGAGTCGGATGCCCTCATCCCGGGCCTGCGCGGCGCCGAGTACGTTGCCCTGGCCGGAGAGTTGTATGGGATGCCGCGCCGCGAGGCCCAGCGCCGCGCCCACGAGGTGCTGACCTGCCTGGAACTGGAGGAAGCCCGCTATCGCCGGCTGGAGGAATACTCAACGGGCATGAAGCAGCGCATCAAGCTGGCCCAGGCGCTGGTCCACGATCCGGAAGTGCTCCTGCTCGACGAACCAACCAGCGGACTCGATCCGTCGGGCCGTGATGCCATGTTACGGCTCCTGTTCTCCCTTGGACGCGATCACGGCAAGTCGTTCTTGATGTGTACCCATTTGCTCGGCGACGTCGACCGAGTCTGCGATACGGTGGTGATCCTCCATCACGGAGAAGTCCTCCAACACGGCAGTGTCGCCGCCCTCCGCACTCGCCGTCAGGACCGCTACCGCTTACAGATTGAGGGCAACCCGCACACCTTTCTCCGCGAGCTGGCCCTTGATGGGGTGAGCGTGCTCCATGACAATGGACGGGGAGAGTACCGTGTCGCTACGCCGCGCGAGTGGGTGACCCGTGCGTTTTTCGCGCTGGCTGCCAACCACGACGTCTTGGTCCGAGGACTGCAGCGCGACGACGAGGACCTGGAAGAATTGTTCCACCGCGTTCTCAACGAACGGGGTTGATGGGTGGGAGGAGCCTTCGTGGCGGTCCAACTGCTTCACTACCGGCCGTGGCGGGGACAGTTCCACTCCCCCGCATGGAGTGTCTGGCCGGTGGCACGGCTGTCGCTGGCAATGGTCTTCCGCCGCAAGCTGTTCTGGGTCCTGTACGGCCTCGCCCTGTTTATCTTCCTGCTGTTCTTCTTCGGGCAGTACCTGCTGTTCTTTGCCGAGACACAGACGGAAGCGCGCGTGAACTTCGGCGGGGTTTCCGTGCCGACGCGGTCCCTCATTTCCTTGTTCCGGCAAGTGCTCAAACTGAACGCCACCGCCCAGATGTACCTGAACCTGTTCTGGTATCAGGGCTACATGGTGATGGTCGTCCTCGCCCTGGCCGGGGCGGTGCTCGTCGGCAACGACATCCGCTTCGGCAGCCTGCCGTTCTATCTCTCCAAGCCCATGAGCGCGCGGCACTACCTGTTCGGCAAGTGCCTGGCGATCATGGTGTTCGTCAACCTGATGACGACGTTGCCGGCCCTTTGCCTGTTCGTCCAGTATGGGCTGCTGTCGTCGTACGACTACTTCACCGAGAGCGGGCACCTTCTTGGGGGTATCCTGGCGTACGGACTGATCCTGTCCTCGTTCCTCGCCCTGGCACTGCTATCGACGGCGGTGGCCGTCCGGCGAACCGTCCCGTTAATCATGACCTGGACGACGCTGTTCTTCTTCTTTCGCCGCCTCGCCGAGGCGCTGGTGGATCGACTCTACTACGACCCGCGCTGGCGGCTGATCGACCTGTGGAACGACCTCTATTTGGTCGGGAGCGCCTGCATGGGCATGGACGTCGACTCCCTGCAGCGCCAGCCGACGCTGACCGAAACGATGCTTGTCCTCCTGGCTGTGAGCGTGCTATGCCTGACTTACCTGATTCGGCGGATTCGGGCGGTGGAAGTCGTGAGCTGATCGCTGCTCCTCCCAAGCCCCCTCCGATGTTGGACCCGGGGGTTCAGGGGACGACGGGGCAGCTGACCTCCCCGACGCTCGCTCCGCGCGGTAGAGTTGCTGCCATCGAGCCGGTGCTGGTCTTCGAGCGCGTCTCGAAGTTCTACGGCCCGGTGATTGGCGTCAACCAGGTCACGCTCGAACTGCGACCCGGCATCACGGGGCTGGTCGGATCCAACGGGGCGGGGAAGAGCACGCTGATGCGTCTCGCCGCTGGACAGGCGCGGCCCGATCTCGGTCGTGTCCAGGTACGCGGCCACGACGCCCGCAGTGCCGAGGCGCGGCTCCGCGTTGGCTACTGCCCGGAAGTCGACACGTTCTACGAGGAGATGTCGGGTCGCCAGTTCGTCCAGACCATGGCACGGCTGTGCGGCTACCGAAGGGGCGAGGCCCACCAGCGGGCCGAGGAAACGCTGCGTCAGGTCGGCATGACCGACCGTTCGGATCGGCGTTTACGTGGCTACTCCAAGGGCATGCGCCAGCGGATCAAGTTGGCCCAGGCCCTGCTCCACGACCCCCCGCTGCTGCTGCTCGACGAGCCGCTCAGCGGCATCGACCCGGTCGGCCGGCAGGAGTTCATCGGGCTGTTCCTCGAACTGGCCGAGCGGAACAAGTGCCTGCTTGTCTCCAGTCACGAACTGGAGGAACTCGAGAAGTTGACCGACCACGTCGCCATCATGGCCCGTGGACGGATCGCCGCCGTCGGCTCGATCGCCCAGATTCGCGAGCGGCTGGAGGACCAACCGCTGTCGATCCGCATCGACATCGACTGGGCCGACGTCCCCGGATCCCGAGACACCACTCGTAACGGGGTGTTCCACGTAGAACACCCAGATCGTCTCCGTCGAGGTCCTGGAGGCCGATCCGTCGGAGCCCAGCGTCGGCCGCCTCATCGTCCAGGCGCGACAGCCGCGAGCGTTCTTCCAGGAGCTGACCCAACTGGTCCTCGAGGAATGGTTCGAGGTGCGCCACCTGGAGCCGCTGGACGAGTCGACCTCGGCGGTCCTTGGCTATCTGCTCGGGGGTGCTCCTGTCGTGGCGTAACCTGTCGTCGAGACTCACAAGGAGAGGCCGAGGCGTGACGGAATCGGCTGGAGCAATGGACAAGCGGCGGGAGCGGTCCTCCCTGCGGGCATGGCTGTTTCTGGTCTGGCTGAGCTGGCAGCGGCAGGCGCGGGCCCGGCAAATGGTCTGGATCGCCCTGGCCCTGCTGGCCTTCGCGACAGTGGTTGTGGCCCTCAATACGGCGGGCGGGCGCTGGACGATGGCCTACTGGAAGTTCTTCGGCCGGCAAGGCCCGACGCACCAGGAATGGCTCGCCCAGTCGCAGACGGTCACTCCGTTGCTGCCCCCGGCGGGCAAGGCGCTGGCGAGTGCCTACTATGCCGCCCACAGCGCGATCCTCAAAGAGTCGGACTTCCTGGTCTTCACGCGCGGCTTCGTCTTTCTGCTGTTCTTCAGCTTCTTGCTGCCGTTGTGGAGCCTGAGCTTTGCCACCGAAGCGATGGGCGGCGAGCGCGAAAGTCAGAGCCTGATCTGGCTGCTGACGCGGCCCCTGTCTCGGCCGGCGATCTATCTCGCCAAGTTCGTGGCGATGCTGCCGTGGTGCCTGGCGCTGAACGTGGGTGGATTCGCCCTGCTCTGTTCGGTGGCCGGACGGCCGGGCCCGATCGCCTTCCGCCTGTTCTGGCCGGCGGTGCTGTGGGCGTCGCTGACGTTCGGGGCGCTCTTCTACCTGTTCGGCGCCTTCTTCCGCCGGCCGGCGATCGTGGCAATCGTTTACTCGTTCTTCCTCGAAGTCATCATGGGCAACATGCCGGGGGACCTCAAGCGATTCAGCGTCGGTTTCTACGCCCGGTGCATGATGTTCGAGGCCGCCGAGCAGCACGGCCTGCAGCCGGAAAACCCCGTTATCTATGATCCCGTCTCTGGCGGGACCGCCCTGTGGGTCCTGCTGCTCTCGACCGTCTTGCTGTTGGCCGTTGGAATGTTCCTGTTCCGCCGGATTGAGTTCGAGGTCAGCGATTGAGAGCCGCCGAGGGAGGCCGCATGATGGAGCCCCGAGATCACGAAACCGAGTTGCCCCCCGAGTCGCCCCGTCACGGGTTCCAGGGAGACCGGGCGCCACCTCCACCCACGCCGGCTGTCCCGGCAGGACTGACCATTGCAATCAGCCGCGAGACCGGGGCACGCGGTGGGACCATCGGCCGGCGGGTCGGGCGAAAGCTCGGCTGGCAGGTCTATGACCAGGAACTGCTCGAGTACCTGGTCCAGGAGAGCGCCGTCCAGCAGGGTCTGCGCGAGAGCCTGTCGCCAGAGGCTTCGCGCTGGCTCGACCAGCAGCTCCAAACGCATCTTGCGACCGGACGGCTCGACGACAACCCATCGATCCTCAGCCTCGCCCGGCTGAGCCTAACGCTCGGGGCGCAGGGACGAGTCGTCCTGATCGGCCGCGGAGCGGGCTTCCTGCTGCCGCGCGAGACGACGCTGCACGTCCGTCTCGTCGCCCCGTTCGAGGATCGCGTCGCTTACATGAGCCAGTGCCTGCGCCTGACGCTCGACGAGGCCCGGGAGCGCGTCCGCCTCCGCGATGCCCGCCGCTCCGAATACCTCAGCGCGTATCTCCACCAGCCGCAGGGCGACGTGTACGGATACGACTTAATCCTCAACACGAGCAGCCTCGGCGAGGATCTGTCCGCGGAACTGGTGACTCAAGCGGCGCGAGCGAAGTCGGCGCAGCGATTTGGGTTTGACGGCGGGAACGCTCTCGAGAGCTTGCCCTCATGACCGGAGTGAGAGGTATTCGGAGCACTCCTCGATAGAAATCGGGGCGACGAGATTCGAACTCGTGACTTCCTGCTCCCAAGGCAGGCGCGCTAGACCAGACTGCGCTACGCCCCGCGAAGGACCGCCTCTTTTTATCCTAGCACTGTCCAAGGGCATGACAACGGGCAGCCCAGAGAGGTTCAGCCTTCTCAACGACGTAGCACTTCCAGCACGCGCTCGAAGTCTTCGTTCGTCTCGAAGAAGAGAACGATCTGCCCCTTCTCCTTGCCCTTGATCCGAATGTCGACCTTGAGCGAGAGCTTTTGCCGCAACTCATCCTCGATGCCCTGCACGTGAGCGGTCTTCTCGAAGGCGGACTGCTCTTTCTCCTCCGGCTCGGTCTTCTCTGGCGGCGCGGGCGGCTTGATGAGGGCCTCCGTGGCGTGGACCGACAGTCCGCGGGCCACGATCTCCTTGCTCAGCGCGACCTGGCGCTCGCGATCCTCGACCCCCTTGAGCAGCTTAGCGTGTCCGGTCGACAGCTGCCCGACGCGGACTGCTTCCTGCACTTCGGGCGGAAGGTCGAGCAGCGCGACCAGGTTGGTCACCGTCGAACGGGCCAGGCCGAGACGGTTCGCGAGTTGGTCGTGCGTCATCTGGAAGCGGCCGAGGTATTCCTTGAATCCCTGCGCTTTCTCGATGGGGTTCAGGTCGGAACGGTGGATGTTCTCGACCAGCGCCGCTTCGAGGACCTGCTGGTCGTTGAAGTCGACCACGGTCACCGGCACCTTGGCGAGCCCCGCCGCCTTGGCCGCCCGCAGACGCCTCTCCCCGGCGATCAACTGGAAGCGGTCGCCCACCTGGCGCACAACGAGCGGCTGCAGGATGCCGTGGACTCGGATCGTCTCGCTGAGGGATTTGATTTCGTCCTGGTCGAAGGTCTTGCGCGGCTGGAAGGGATTCTGGTCGATCGTATCGACCGTGATTTGAGACTGTGCGCTCGCGGAAGTCGTCCCCTGCTCTTCGGCGGTGCCGAGCAGCGCGTCGAGCCCGCGACCGAGCCGCGCCTTCCGTTCCATGAGGGTCCCTCCTCCTGGGGCCTGGGAAACGTCCGTGCCACGCTGCGGGATTCTATCACCCGCCGGGGGTCTCGAACAATGGTGCTTTACGGCCCTGGCGAGCGGGGGGCGTGAGCCCCCTGATAACGTCATCAGGGGGCTCACGCCCCCCGCTCACCCTGCCGCAGGCGCGATTGCTCTTTCTTTCGCGCGGGACGTTGGAGTAAGATCCGCCTCGCTGACGACACGGAACGGTCAGTCAGGGCCACGGACGGCCCCGGGAGAAGAGGTATCGATGAAGGGATTCATCGCGGCGGCGGGCCTCAGTACGCGCCTGCAGGATCTCGGCGAAAAGCGCAACAAGGTGCTCCTCGACCTGGGGGGCGAAACCATTCTCGGCAGCCTGCTTGGCCACTTCGAGCAGGCCGGCGTCGCCGAGAACTTGATCGCGGTGGGCTACGACGCCCTAGCCGTCCGCGCCCTCTGCGGCACGCGGGCTCGTTGCTTCCTCAATCCCTTCTTCGAGGCACATGGCATCCTCAGCAGCATCTGGCTTGCTCGCCCCTTCCTCGAGGGCGAGCCCTTCCTCTTCAGTGTCGGCGACCACTACTGCGCCCTGTCCCGGTTGCAGACGTTCCTCGCCGATCAGCCCGCGGCCGACATCCTCGTCGACGTCGAGTTGAAGACGTGCGACGACGAGGACATGAAGGTCTTCGTCAACCGTGCCGGCAACTTCCGGACGATGACCAAGGCCTTCCTCGACGGTCCTATCCTGGGCGAGTTCACGGGCATGGTCCGCTTCAGCGCCGAGGGCTCGCAGCAGTTCTTCGAGATGCTGGAGCGGCACGTCTGGCAGCACGGCATCGGCGGCTACGTCGCCGACGTCCTGTGTACAACCCACCGCAAGTGGGAACTCGCGTTCCATCTCAGTAGCGACCACCGCCGCCTCGACATCGACTTCCCGCGTGATTTGGCGCGGGCCCGCGAACTCTACCGCCAGGAGCAACGGTCCGCCGTCGCCTGATCTGACCGGCACTTTGTGCTCTCCCGGGCTTCGCCGGCCGTTCGTGCCCTGTCCCGACTCTCCGATCCCGCAACCCGTCTGCCTTTCGGGGTGACCGTCACCCCATTTCCCCGCCTGGGGAACCTGCTGTTGTTGACGAGCCGCCTCTGGGCGGCCCCGACCCCTGTCTGAAACGGAACAGAAAATGACCCGCGCTCCCATTCTCTTCCGCGTGGACGGTACGCGCCGGCACGGCTGGGAATCGCTGTGGCGATGCCTGACCTACGCCGCCGCCCTCCAGCGCCGCCGCCGCCCCACGCATTTCCTGGCGCAGCTCGACCCGCCGGCGCTGGCTCAGCAGATCAAGCGCGTCGGCAACGAGTGGATCGAGGCCTCCTCCTCTGCCGGGACCGTCGACGACATCGACGAAACCGTCCAGGAAGTCCGCCGCGTCTGTCCCGCCGCCGTCATCGTGGATGCTGCCGAGCCCGCCGAAGACTACTTGCGTGCCCTCCGCGCGACAGGTGCTCTGCTTGTCTCGATCGATCACCTCGCCCAGGTCGCGTTCGCCTCGCACCTGATCGTCAATCCCCTGCTCGGACCAGGCAAGGAATCCTACGAGTTCACCCCGGGAGCGCAACTGCTGCTGGGCACTCGCTACGCCTTCATTCGGCCGGAGGTGCGGCGGATACGTCCCCTCCGCGCCCAGGAGCCAGCCCAGCCCTTCCGCGTCCTCGTCGCACTGGGGGATGACGACCCCAATGCCCAGGCGGGCGAGCTGGCGAAGTTGCTCCTCAATTGCCCGCGCGTCGCCCGTGTCGACATCGCGGTTCGCGCTCATCACCCTGACCTCACGGCCTTGCAGGCCCTGGCCGCGACGTGCCCCGAGCGGCTCGAGATCGCTGTCGAGCCGGCCGAGGTGACGGCCCGCATCGTCCGCTGCCACGTTGCCGTGACGGCCGGCAACGGCTGGTCGCTGGAGCTGGCGTGTGTCGGCGTTCCGCAGCTTCTGATCGTCCAGACCGAGGCGCACTGGCCGACCGCACAGCGGCTCGAAGAGGAGGGCGCGGCGACCTGCCTCGGCTGGCACGAGACCGTCTCACCCCAGACGATCCGCCAGGCCGTGCAGGGGCTGCTAACCGATCCGCTCGAGCGTCAGGCGATGTCGCGCTGTGGCCGCCAGCTGATTGACGGCCGCGGCCCCGATCGCCTGGTCACCGCCCTGGAGGTGCTGCTGCATCCGTCGCGGCAGGTCCAGGTCGCAGCGAGCCAGGCCGCGTAACCCTCGTAGGTCCGGCGGTGCCGGACGGCCCGCGTCCGGCACCGCCGGACCTACGAGGATTGCAGCGGCGTGGAGCGCGGATTATGCTGATCTGAGGTTGGGTTGAGCGAAGTCACACGTCTTCAGCGGAAGAACGCCATGCTCAAACAACAGGTCGTTGCCATCCTGAACGAGATCGGGACTCTCCTCGAAATCCAGGGCGAGAACATGTTCAAGGTGCGGGCATACTACAATGCCGCTCGCACCATCGAACAACTCGACAAGGAACTGAGCGACGTGGTCGCGTCCGGCGAACTCGGCGAGCTGCGCGGCATCGGCGACACGCTCAGGGAGAAGATCACCACTCTCGTCACCACCGGCCAATTGCCGTGGTACGAAGACCTCAAGAAGAAGATCCCGCAGGGATTGTTCTCGATGCTGCGCGTAGCGGGGTTGGGGCCGAAAAAGGTGAAGGCCCTTTACGATGAACTGGGCATCGACGACCTGGACAAACTGAAGGCAGCGTGTGAGAGGGGAGAAGTCGCGAAGCTCAAGGGCTTCGGCGTCAAGACGCAGGAAAAGATCCTCGAGGGCATCGAGTTCATTCGGCTGACGGGGAGCCGCGTCCGCATCGATCAGGCCCTGCCGATCGCTATGAGTCTCGTCGAGGAGCTGCGCAAGATGCCGGAGGTGCAGCGCATCGAACTGTGCGGCAGCCTGCGTCGTCGTCGCGAAACGATCAAGGACGTCGACATCCTGGTCAGCTCGGCGAAGCCGGAGCCGATCATGGAGCGCTTCGTCAAGTTGCCGGGCGTCGTCCAGGTGATTGGCACCGGCGAGACCAAGACGAGCGTCGTCCTCGACGTCGGCGCCCCCGGCCGGCAGCAGCTCATCAACGCCGACCTGCGCGTCGTCAGCGACGAGCACTTTCCCTTTGCGTTGCACCACTTCACCGGCAGCAAGGAGCACAACATCACGATGCGCTCGCGCGCCCAGGACAAGTTCGGGCTCAAGATCAGCGAGTACAGCATCGAGGGCGACAGCAAGTCGATCAAGGTCAAGGATGAGGCGGCACTATTCAAGGCACTCGGCCTGTCGTACATCCCCCCGGAGATGCGCGAGGACACCGGCGAGGTCGACCTCGCCGAGAAGGGCCAGGTCCCGACTCTGATCGAAGCCTCGGACATCAAGGGAGTCTTTCACAACCACACCAACTGGAGCGACGGCAAGGCGACGCTCGAGGAAATGGCCGAGGCAGCCCGCACGATGGGCTTCCAGTACCTTGGCATCGGCGACCATTCCCAGTCGCTGACCGTCGCCAACGGCATGTCGGTCGAGCGCGTCAAGAAGCAGCAGGCCCAGATCGACGCCCTGAACAAAAAGTTCAAGAACTTCCACGTCTTCAAGGGCAGTGAGTGCGACATCCTGCCCGACGGCTCGATGGACTACCCCGACGACGTCCTCGCGACGTTCGACTATGTCGTGGCCAGTGTCCACAGTCATTTCGGGCAGACGAAGGAGGAGATGACGGCGCGGATCATCAAGGCGGTCCGCAACCCGCACGTGACGATGCTCGGTCACGCGACGGGGCGGCTGCTCCTGATGCGCGACGGTTACCAGGTCGATCTCGAGGCAGTACTCCAGGCTGCGGCGCAGAGCGGGACGATGGTGGAGATCAACGCCCAGCCGTCGCGCCTCGACCTTGACTGGATTCACTGCAAGCGCGCCAAGGCACTGGGGGTGATGCTCGTCATCAACCCCGACGCCCACAGCACCGGCGAGTTGTTCCTGTTCCGCTACGGCATCGACGTGGCGCGGCGCGGGTGGTTGGAGCCGGGCAACGTGTTCAACACGCGATCGCTGGAGGAGGTGAAGAAGGAGTTCGCGCGCCGCAAGAAGTAAGGAGCATACCACTTTTTTTCCTGGAGCAGGATTGCAACCCTTGCTCGGCGGCTGAAGGGTAGGGGATGTCCTTGTCGATAATCAGATTAACTCAACTTGATGAACCTCCTTGCCTTTCCTCCTTACACCTCCCACCGTGAGGCATGGAGAGCCCAAGATGCAGCGACTGCTTCTGCTCCTCTTTTTCCCGGTCGCCCTCTGCGGTGGCTGTGCCTCTGCCCGACCCGAAACCACCCCGACACCGATGACAGCAAGAGAGGCTCAGGCGGTACCCGGTGAGGCATCGGAGGAGTCAGGGCTGGACGAGCGAAACGGAAAGGAGGGCCCACTGGCCCGTGCTCTTTCCTTCCCTCTCCGCGTCCTCGTCTGCATCGAACTCATTCCCTGGGTGCTGAGTCAGGCTTTCTCTGATTCGACCAAGAGATAAGGAGTCCTCCAGATTCAATCCTTAGTTGCTGAAGACGAACTCTTCGTTTTGCCGAAAGCATTCCCTCGTTCCCAAGCACTGCTTGGGAACGCGAGGCCTCGAAGCTCTGCTTCGCGGGAACGGCGAATCGGCAACCAACGGCATCCCTGCCCGGCGTGTCGGTGCGACGAAGCAGAGCTTCGAGACCGTGCGTTCCCAAGCAGTGCTTGGGAACCAGAGCGACGAGAGCGACGAGGGTGAGCGGTCATCCGTCTGCCTCGAACATTCGTCCGCGTTCCAGGCACTTACACAAATCACGATACCCTCCTTCGCTCGTCCTCCGTGATGGGTCGGGGCCAAGCGCTGCTGACGCGAGTGCGTTCCGGTCGATCTCCTGCGACGGCCTGGGGCGGACGACCAAGCTGACCGACCCGGCGGGCAAGGTCACCTGCACCGTCTACAAGGACACCAACTACGAGGTGAGGACCTACCGCGGCTGGGACAGCGCGGCTTAGCACTCGGGTGCTAAGCCTAAATACCTCCACGCAAGAGGGAAAGTGCCTGTGGGTGTGCCATGCTTTCGCGGCCCACGCTGTCGGGGGCAGCGAACCAGCCGCACAGGGCCGCGAAAGCATGCCACCCTCGGATACTTCACTTTCCCTTTTGCAGGTAGCTATTTAGCACCCGGGTGCTCCGTGAGGAACGGCGACTTCGCCCCCACGAGGCCGAGGAGATGTTCCCACATCTCGCGCGCCGTGCAGGACGGCCGGCCTCGCATTCCAAACAGCCGCAGGTAGGACGGCTCCGCAATCACCGCCTCGTCGGCGTCCCGGATCGTCGCCAGCAGGATGGCGTGCAACTGCTCGGTCGTGACGGCGTGCTGGTCCTTCTCGGGCAGGAAGCGCTCGATGAGCAGGTGCAGCACCCCGGCAATCCCTGCACAGATCGCCACATCGGCAGCCGGACACTCCTGGACGTCCAACACGCGAATCTCGATGGCGTTGCGGTCGAAGCGCGCGATCGCCCCGCGGGCGTTCAGCCACTCGTGCTGGAGGACGCCCCCGGGGTCGTGCGGCGCAATGGCGCGATAGACCCTCTGAAGAATCTTCTCTTCGTAGGCGGCCCGCGAGGACACCGCCTCGGGGACTACCAGCCCGGTGATCGACGGGACGCGTGCCGAGTTGGTGCGATAAACATCCATCCGCGAGTCGAGAAGTCCTGTAAGCCGGCCTTCGACGACCGGGGAGCTTGCGGCGAGGGCGGGAAGAATGGGGAGCAGGAGGCGCACGGCGGCGTGGAGGCGGGCGAACTCCGCGTCGTCGGCGAAGGGCAGGTTGAGATGGACACTCTGGAGGTTTGCCCAGCCATGACCTCGGCAATCGAAGATCCGGTTGAAGGCCTCGTAGACGGGACTGTATTCGTGTGGCCACAGTCGCATCTCGCGGAACGGGTCCATCCACGGGTGCATGGCGGTCGGCATCAGCCGGCCGCCCAGCGGAGCCAGCCGCTCGTTGATCTCGCGCACGTTCTCCTGGAACTTCTCAGCCAGCCCATCGAAGTCTGGTGCCGGGTCGGTCGTCTTCAACTCGACGACGTGCAGCGCCAGTTCGTTCGACCAGGAGATGTCCCCGCGCTCGACGTCATTGACGTACTCGCCGGCGACCGAACGCAGCACCTCATCGGCAACGGGCAGCACGTTGAGCGAGTCGGCGTCGACGATCATGTACTCCAGTTCGACGCCGAATCCCTCGAAGAGGTGCAGGGGGGAGGACGCGCTCATGAATTCGCGATACCCGCTTTCTTCTGCTGCATCCGCGTGAGGAAGACGCTCATCACCCGGCGGTACAGTTCATCGCGCAGGATGTGGTCCTCGACGCCCGAGTCGATGTTGGGATTGTCGTTCACCTCGATGACGTAGAACTTGTCGCCTGACTGCTTGACGTCAACGCCGTAGAGCCCGTCCCCAATCAGGTCCGCCGCCTTCAAGGCAACCCGCACCGCTCGTCGCGGCGCCAGTTCCACCGGCAACGTCTCACATTTGCCAAACCTGCGCTCGCCGTTGTTCTCGCGTTTGACGATCTGCCAGTGATTTTGCGCCATGTAGTATTTGCAGGCGTACAGCGGCCTGCCGTCGAGGATGCCGATGCGCCAGTCGAAGGTCGTCGGCAGAAACTCCTGGGCGACCAGCAGGTCGGAGTCCTCGAGGAAGTGAGCCAGCTGCTCGTCCAGCTCTGTCTGCGATCCGATCTTTACGACGCCCATCGAGAAAGCGCTATCGGGACGCTTCAGCACGCAGGGGAACCCTAGCTCCGGGCCGATGGCGTCGACGTTGTCGCGGTGGACGACCAGTGTCTTCGGCGTCGGCACCTCGTGGCGGTTGAGCAGCTCGGCCAGGTACACCTTGTTCGTACACTTGACAATCGATTCGGGGTCGTCGATGACGACGAGGCCCTCGCTGACAGCCCGGCGGGCAAAGCGATAGGTGTGGTGGTTGACCGCGGTCGTCTCACGAATGAACAGCGCGTCGTACTCAGCGAGGTGAGCGAAGTCGTCGCGGCTAACGAGGTCCGTGTCGATGCCAAGGGCGTGAGCTGCCTTGACGAATCTCTGGATCGCCTTCTTGTCTGAGGGCGACTCCGGCGCATCCTCGTCGTACAGGATAGCCAGGTCATACGGCAGCGGGGCCTGGCGCGGCAGGCGGGACCGCCGCCCGGCGAAGTATTCCGTCGCCGCCTGGAAGACGAAGTCTTTGTGCGAGTCGGGAACTTCACTCGCTGAAATGGCCGTGATGCTGCGCAACTGCCACTGCTCGTCCTTGGCGAACTGGGCCCGCAGCATCGGCGCCTGAAACAGGTTGAACAGATGCAAGGCGAGACGGTCGTGGCGCTTCGCCAGGTTCTTGCCGAAGTAGATGGTCAGGGTGAACTTGTCCGCATGGATCGGACCGAGACTCTGCTGGATCAACTCTTCGAGGTCGTCGGAGACGAGGCGGACCA